>JANRKG010000180.1:0-8172 GCA_033763635.1 Leptolyngbyaceae cyanobacterium bins.59 | reverse complement strand
TGAACCCTGCCGTCCGCCTGGAACTCGATCGCGATATGGGCAAACCTGTTGATGTTCTTGAAGTGGATGGACACGCAACAGGCGATCAGGTTCGAGATTTAGAGCACATCATTTGTAATGAAGTGCCCCACCTGTGGCCTTTTTGTAACCGCGATGGCAACGCTGAATTAGGGTCTGTCACAGGCACAACGGGTGAGGCGCTCCAGAGTTACCCCCTGGCACTCACCCAGTTGTTAGTGGCTTATCACATGCTGAAAGCGACCCAGGGGCACGGGTAAACTTAACCGGAGTAGGGCACTAAGGAGATTTCCAGAAAACAATTTCCCTGCTGGTTTCGGCTCCGCTCAAGCAGCGTTTGTGCCCTGAGCGGAGCCGAAGGGCAACCCATCGGCAGATTCTTTTCAAGAAATCGCCTAAAAAGTAGACCCGTTCCAGCCCCACATCGGGCCTTTTGCATCTGTAAATTCGATATAGATGCGATCGATCGCAACGCCTAAAGACTGCTGAATCTCAGTACAGAAGTCTCGGCTCATGGCTTTGGTTTGGGAAGGATTCAAGGTGCCAATGTTCTTGATTTCGATATAACAAGTTGGCTCTGTACTTCCCCCAAAGGTCATGGCAACTTCTGGTTCAAAAGCAGTCATCACATAGGATTCGGGCTTACTGACGTGCTGGGCCAACTTAGCAGACAGGTGCTTGAGCAGAGTTTCGACCGTGGCCCGATCGGGAGCAACGGAGGTTTGAACTTTAATCAGGGGCATAGGGTTGGAGGATAGCGTCTGAAAGGATCATGTCCCATTGTAAATTTAGTGACAGTTTTAGACGAATTTTTCATCCAAGTTTGCACTTTCTCAAAGAAGGTGCTACATTAATCGGATATGAATAAAACCTTCCTGTCCTGGGAAATTGGGTTAGATCCTTAGCAACTAATTGTTGTTTAACCAATTGTTGTTTAACCAATTCCATGAAGGTTCCCTTGTGTAGAGTTTTTGAAATACTTAAATATGACTAAAGCTGGCGCGAATCGATCAGTTATTCCATCGCCTGTTCCTTCTTCTGCTCAGTCCTCTGTTCATTCCATGATCAAATTGCAACGTCAAGTGCAATCTTTGATCGAAAAGAAATTACTGAAACCGACGGATAGCCTCTGGAAAATTGCCCTCCTTTACGGGGATGAATGGCCCTATCTGAAGCAAGAATTACAAGCCTACGACTTCTCTGTGCAAGATCCGGTTAGCGAATTGCTGGCGGTTGAAGCCTGGGATGACGACGAATAACGCTTTTCATCTGAATACGATTAGTTGAATACGACTTAGGAGATTTCCAGAAAAGGGTTTCCTTGCTGTTTTCAGCTTCGCTCAACTAGCATCCATAACCTGAGCGCAGTCGAAGGACAACCCATCGGTAAATCCCTTACAAAAAATCTTCTAAGGCATTCTTTTGCAAAGAATGTCCCATTTTCAAACCTGTAGGGCACGCATCTTGTCTGCGACGCAAGTGAAACGATTACCCTACAGGGGGGTGGTTATTCCCTCGCGTAGAATCCTTACTGCTTTCGATTAGCGTTTTCGATCGCGCTCCTCATCGTCTTCAAACTCCCGATCCCAATCATCCCAATCATTCCAGCTATCGGGTTGCGGTTCCGTTTGTGGAGGAGATTGCGCGGGTTGGTTCGGTGGCGGGGAAAAGGGTTCTTCGGTGACGCGGTAGGGGGGAATGATTACCTTATATTCTGCGTCGTACACCGCCTCTTTTCGCCCTGCCCCTGTTGTCACGGAACTCCCGGCAGAGTAGGAGTAGGTTGAAGGTTCTGGTGTTGCTTTGGGGGCCGAGTTCGTAACAGTACGACGATTCGGGGGAGGATCAGCTTCCTCATCCCTGAAATCATCTTCCAGAAAATCCTCGTCATCGTCCCCAAAGAACTCCTGATCCTCTGGAGTTTGGGAGCGTGGGCTAGATTGGGTTTTAGATTGAGTGCTGCGTCGCTCTTGGGAGCGGTCTTGAAAGTTGGAAGCACTTGTACGAAAAGATGAACGTCTGGAGTCTGCTTTTACGGAGCGTCTACCTGTTTCTCTTGCAAAGTAGCGTGACAGACCGAGCAAACTGGAGATGGCGATCGTCGTCAAAGCACCTGCGGTCAAGGCAATCAAAATCCAAAGCGCCAACGGTAATGGGGGGGTTTGCAACCCCAAAAAGACGATCGGCAATGTTGGGATCATGTTTTGCAAGGCAAACGCGACCAGCCCACTCAACACCAGCAACACGATTAATAGACGCAACATGGTAGAAACTCGCTTTGATTCGCGATTGCAAGGGCCTGTGTCTTCAGTAGCATGTCATCCCCTTCGACGCTCTATCTCCTTCATTTAAGCAAGAGATGTCCTAGCCTAACAGACACACTACCAGCTTACCCCTCTGTAAATAGAGTGGGTTGCCATCCTTCCCATCGGTTCAGGGGCACACAATCCAGACCCAACTGATCCAGGGCACGGGCAACAACAAAATCCACTAGGTCTTCGATCGTCTGGGGATGGTGATACCAGGCAGGAATGGCGGGAACAATGCGCGCCCCTGCTTCCGCAAGGCTGGTGAGGTTGCGGAGGTGGATCAGGCTAAACGGGGTTTCACGGGGCACCAGAACTAACTTTCGTGATTCCTTCAGTTGCACATCCGCTGCCCGCTCCAGAAGGTCAGAACTCATTCCTGCGGCAATTTTGGCAACGGTACTCATGCTACAGGGAATCACAATCATTCCCAGGGTGCGATAGGAGCCACTAGCGATCGAGGCTCCCACATCTCCCCAGGGATGACACGTTAACTTCCCAGCCGTCAGAACCCCAGCCTGGTGTCGCCAGAATTGCTCCTGCTGCACTGGCTCTACGGGCATTCGGATTCCCTGCTCTGCTTGCCAAACCATCTGAACCGCTTTTGAGGCAACCAGTTCAACTGCATGGTCGGCTTGCAGGAGAAACCGCAGCGATCGCACTGCATAAATCAACCCCGATGCTCCAGACACTGCCAGAATAATGGGCAGGGAAGGGGATGGCAGTTCTGAGGGCACTACTCTTCCCTACCCCTGGGGTCAGCCTCATACCCCAGGTCTGCACTGGAACCCGGTTCATCCATCTCATCATCCGAGGCTTCGCTACCGCCCCCGACGGCAACAAGATCAATTTGCTGACGGTAGTAATCCACACTCTTGACCTGCACTTCGACTCGATCGCCCAGGCGATATTGTTTCCGGTTCTTACGACCCACCAGTTTTTGCTGCCGGGAGCGGTATTCGTACCAGTCATCCTTGAGAGAACTGACATGCACTAACCCTTCTACCAGCAGGTCTTCAATTTCTACAAAGAACCCGTAGGACTGCACTCCCGTAATCAGCCCCTTAAAGATTTCTCCGGTATGGGCTTTCATAAACCCTGCTTTCTTCAGCCCCTCCAGGTCGTCCTCAGCTTCTTGAGCAACTTTTTCCCGCTCACTCAAGGAAGTCACCAACTCTGCAAACTGCATTTCAAACTCTTGATGAATTTCCGGGGGCAGAACGTTCCAGGCAATTTTGCCATGACAGGAGTTATGGCGCAGGTTCACCACTTCCTTCGTACGGGTCGATCGCCGATCGCGCCCCTCCTCAAAGACCGCATGGAGAATCCGCTGAATCAGCAGGTCGGGGTAGCGGCGCAGGGGAGAGGTGAAATGGGTATACCCCTTCTCCAGAGCTAACCCAAAGTGAGGCCGAGGAGTGATATTGTAAACCGCTGGTTTCAGGGTTGCCAGCAGGAGATAGGTCAATACCTTTTCTGCCTTCGATTCGGCAAACTGGCGGGTAAAGTTTTGGTAGTCCTGGGGGCGAATGTTTTCTTCCTGATCCAGGGTTAGCTCAATTCCCATATTACTAGAGAGTTTCATCAACTCCTGGACATCTACCAGGTTAGGAGTGGGATGAACGCGGTAGATACCCGGAATGCCCAAAGCGCGAATGTGGGAGGCAATGGCCTGATTTGCCAAGAGCATGAATTCTAGAACCATTAATCGGGCTAACAAAGACGAAGAGACAACCATCGCCCCCAAAACCCCTTCATCATCATAGTGAAGACGGGTATCGGGTAGATTCAGCTCGAAGGCTCCCCGCTGCCAGCGCTGCGATCGCAACGTCTGACTCAAAGCATAAAGTTGATTCAGCGTCTCCACCGCTGGACCCAATTGCTGCATCACCGCTTCCGGTGAGAGGTCTGAGTCAACCTCATCCTTAGATGGATTCCCGGATAAACGATCTAGAATCACCTGGGCCTGTTGGTAAGTCAGGGCGTAATCTAACCGAATCACGGTAGGTTGGATCTCAAATTCTGTGATCTGTCCGTTGCTATCTAACGTGAACAGAACGGAAACGGCTAGCCGATCGCCTCCGGGTACGAAAGAACAGAGATGGTTGATCCGCTCCGGCAACATGGGCAACACCAGATCTCCCAGATAAACGGATGTCCCCCGCTTTTGAGCTTCTAAATCTAGGGGAGAACTGGCCTCAATATAGGAAGCAACATCGGCAATATGGATACCCAGTCGCCAAACTCCCGGTTCAAGTTGTTCCAGGGTCAAAGCATCATCCGAGCCATCTACGGGAGGGCCATCGTGCTCGGCAGTATTTGCTTTAAAGGTCAGGGTCAGCCGATCGCGCAAGTCTAACCGCTTCTGTAACACAGCATTCGGAATCTCCCCCTGCACCCGTTCTGCGGCTTCCAGCACATGGGGAGGAAAAACACGGCGCAAATCATACTTACAGCAAACAATATCCGTATCAGCAGCGGATTGGGCATCGCTCCCCAACACCTGGGTCACTCTCCCAAGCGGTGGCCTTTGGGCCAGGGCATAGCGCAACACCTCAACGTGAACGAGATGATCAATCACCCCTTCCAGGTTGTGTCCGTTTTCCTTCAAGTCCAGTTCAAACAGTAGGCGATCGTCTAGAGGAACAGCCCGATAGCCACTCTCAATCTGCTTAACTCGCGCTAAGACGGAGGTATTGGCCCGCTCCAGAATCAGGCGCACTTCACCTTCCGGGCTACGTCTGCGACTCCCTTCCTTCGTAATCCGCACCAGAACCCGATCGCCATTCCAGGCACTACTGAGTTGGCTCTCTCGGATATAGATATCCTCAGCCCCTTCAACATCTTGAATGGCAAAACAAAATCCCTTACTGGAACACCGAAGTTTTCCCTCAACTAAACCTTCCTCAGAAACGCGCCGATACCGTCCCCGATCTTTTTCCAGAACACCAATTTTTTCCAGCGCATCTAAGGCAATTTGCAACCTGTGCAGGCTCGCCTCATCCTGGCAGCCCAGTTTCTTTTCCAAAACTTTCGGAGCAATTAATTTATCATCTGGGAAATTAGCCAGGAGTGAAGCGATCGAAAATTCCATGTAGCGACCAATCCTCTATTGAACTTTTATGCGTGGGTAATGTTTATTTGCGAGATATTTGCCTGAATGTTTCGCGTTGAATCTTGTTGAATCGTTTGGGCCGAATCTTTTGGGGTGAATGGTTGACTCGCATCCCGATCCCCATTCCTACCATCATATCGACTTCATTCACCAACGCCATAGAAACTCACGCTATTTATCAGCCTCAATGATTCTCACTGAGAATTTTGGGGCCATTTTTTAGATATTTTCAATCGTTGCTGCTTGTTCCCTGCGAATGACTTGCGAAGTGTTAACTATTCAAACTATTTATTTCGATCACTTAACTTCATAGATATCGCTTCATAGATATCGCTTCATAGATATCGATCGCTCTAATCGAATCTCACGAAAAGAAGTTGAATCGAACCAAATCTGCCCGTCAAGGCCGATTCCCTGACAACCCAACCTCTAAACTGTACTGCCCCAAACTGTACCGATCGAAGGAACCCAGCTTGAGCCAAATCAGTTTAGATCAAACCAGTTAAATTGACCTAACTCAACCGACTCCTTAAATTTTCGCTGAACTTATCTGCTAAATTAAGCGTCAATCTAATACGGTCTAGCCTAATACGGTCTAGCGAACGAGGTCTAGCGTTGTCCAGTCACGATATAGGCCACGCGCTTGCCAATGTTAGTCGCATGGTCAGCCATTCGTTCTAAATAACGAATCACCAGAACCATGAGCACAATGGGTTCTACAACGCCCTGAACATTTGTATGATGCGCTAATAAATTATAGAGCGATTGGTAAGCTGAATCGACGGCATCATCCTTAGTTTTTAATTCCAATCCGGATTGTGCATCTAAATCAGAGAGGGATTTCAAGCTCATTGCCAGCATCCCACGACATTGATCGAGCATCACCTGGATTTGAGGCATACAGGGATGGACTGGATAGGGAAAGAGTTTGACCGCAATTTCCCCTAAGTCTTCAGCATAGTCTCCAATCCGCTCCAAGTCCCGCACTAGCTGCATGAGGGCACCGAGTAAGCGGAGGTCTTGAGCAACAGGAGCCTGAATCGCCATTGTGCTAATACAGTCCACTTCGATCTGGCGATACAGTTTGTCAATCTGCTTATCTTGCAATTTAATCTGATAGGCCGCTTGCAAATCCCTATCAAACAGAGCACTGCGGGCAAGACGACAAGATTGTTCCACCAAAGCTCCCATTCGTAAAACATCGCGCTGAATCCGTCTCATCTGACGTTCAGAACTGACACGGACTAACCGTTGGTTTTGGGCTGAAGCATTCATTAGGCTAACACGAAACAGATATACTTATCACTTGATTACCAATGTATTCAATCTACTTATGAGATGTCTGGAATCTATTTGAACTTGTGAGGTCAGTATAACTTCCAAATTTCTTCAGATCCAGAAGTTGCTGTTTTGCTCTTCCCAGGCAGATTTTTTGGCTGATAGCAGTTCTTTGTGACAACATGTAACAAGCTGTTCCAGAAGTTGCCAAAATCATCGAAATTATTGAACTATTGAGGCAAGTGTTTAGCTAAAGGAGTTTTCAGTCTATGTCGATATCAGATACTCAAGTCTATGTTGCTCTGGTGATTGCGCTGATTCCCGGTATTCTGGCTTATCGCTTATCCACTGAGCTTTATAAATAACGCAAATCGCTGATGCCCCAGCCTAATGATTGGACACCCTTTCTCGGCTGGGGTTATTTTTGTAGGAGATTTTTCAAAAAAGTCTTCTATCCAAATAAATCTTGAAGAAAAATTGTTTTTAGTACGCGAATAATCATCGCGAATAATCATAATTTGCTGATTGTTTGGGCAGTTTATTATTTGGGCAGTTTATTATTTGGGCAGTTTTGGGTACTCGTTCAATTATGAATGTTTGGGTATGAAAGTTTTGATAAGCTCCAAGTTTACAATTCAACAAACAATTCACCAGACCGTTCAACAGACGGAATTACCTCAAAGCACGCCTGCAAACAGGAGCCGTCGAAGAGCAGATCCCCATCGGGTCCTAGCGGTTGAAACAAGTGCTAAGTTAACTGTTAGCGTGATTCTCTCCATCGTCGCGATCGTCACCCTGGCAAAAATTGTGCCCAGCCTAATGACTCGACAAAGTGAACTGAAGGAACTTCAGTCAGAAGTGAAGTCCACAAACGCGAAGGTTACAGCCCTTCGAACAAGCTTTGGTCGCTATTTTGATCCCCAGCAAGCCAGGGCAATCATGCAGGAGCAGAGCCATCGAGTAGAGGCAACTCAACGACCCATTGTTTGGATCAAAAATGGGGTTCCCCTGAATCAAACGGTCCCGACAAAACCCTAATCCCCATTTTTCAAGAATTTCAGTCTTAATTCGATAATTATTTACTGCGGGTAAACCTATGCTCCCTCTCTGTTCCTATCCCGAAGCACCTGACTTGGGGAATGAAGACTATCTGGTCCTCGGCCTAGCGACTTGCTTTGTAAAGGAGGAAGGGGAGCTTCAGCAAGTAGAAGTGATTGAACCCATCCCCTCGGCTGCTTTGGAAGCCATTGTATTGGGCATCCCAACATCCTATCGCATGGCCTGTGCTGTAACCCTGGCGGAAGCTTTACCCAATGGAGTGCCGACCGTGCCGTCCTCTTTACCCGCCGCCCACTTGTGCGATGAATTCTCTCAGCGTGTCTTTGCCGCGACCCGCACTTATAAGCGTCGTCCCTCGGCCCAGGAGTTGATTCCCCTGGGGACTCATCGTGAAGA
>JANRKG010000179.1:0-16977 GCA_033763635.1 Leptolyngbyaceae cyanobacterium bins.59 | reverse complement strand
GTCTCTGTACCTCCCTGCATTGGAATCGACGATCGCCCCCGATCCGGTGCTCGTCTGTCCTACTACTCCAGTGCTGGAGGTTGTCAGCCTGATGAGTCAGATCCATCATCGTCAATGTGTATTACCGGGAATGACTCCCGTAGAATCTGATTTGCCCCTTTACGATCCCGTAAGTGCCGTCCTGGTTGTTGAAAATTCCCAGTTAGTTGGAATTTTTACCGAACGAGATTTGGTGCAGATGACAACCTCTAACCGAGAATTGCAGGGATTGCGGGTTGCCGATGTGATGACCCACCCTGTTGTTACCTTGACCCTCACTTCGGATCAAACCCTGTTCTCTGCTTTAGCCCTACTCCGTCAGCATCAGTTTCGCCATCTGCCTGTTGTTGATGAGCACAAACAAGTTGTGGGCATGATCAGCCTGGGGACGATCCGGCAAGCACTTCAGCCCATCAATCTTTTGAAATGGAAATTGGTGCGGGATGTCATGACCTCCGAGGTGGTTTGTGCCTCTGGGGCATCTACGGTCTTAGAGATTGCCCATCAGATGATTCAGCATCAGGTGAGTTGTGTCGTGGTGACAGATCCCGATTGCCTCCATCTCCCATCTGGAAGACCTTATCCTCTGGGCATTTTGACAGAACGGGACATTGTGCAGTTTCAATCCCTGGAAATGAATCTGGGAGAAATTTCAGCGTCCTCTGTAATGAGCAGCCCTCTCTTCTTTGTCCGATCGTCGGATCTCTTACTACAAGCTCAACAAGCGATGCAAAAACAGCGTATTCGCCGCCTGGTGGTGGTGGGGGACGAGGGGGAATTGCTGGGGATTGTGACTCAAACCAGTTTGTTGCGAGTCTTTGATCCGGTGGAAATGTATGGGGTGCTGGAGTTTTTGCATCGATCGGTCGAACAACGCACCTGTGAACTCCAACAGGCAAACCGCCAACTCCAGGCCGAGATTTGTGAGCGGGAGAAGGTCGAACAGCGATTGCGATCGTCGGAAGCGAAGTTACAAGCTGCCTTAAATCACCAACAAGAATTGAACAAGCTCAAATCCCACTTTGCAGCGATGGCTTCCCATGACCTCCGAGTTCCCTTAAATAACATTCTGTTTGCCTCTGAACTCCTGGAGCATGGAGGGGAAAAATGGCCCCAGGAGAAGAAGCAGCAGTACATTTATCGGATTCAGTCTGCGGTGCGGCAGATGAATCAATTGCTCAATGACATGATGATGATCAGTGAGACGGAAATTGGAGAACTCAAACTCCATCCGGAACCTCTGGATTTGTATGACTTCTGCCGTGAACTGGTAGAAGAGATGCACCTGGGCACAGAGAATAAATGCCCCATTCACTTCATTTCTCACAGTTCCTTAAAGCGCATTCCTGGCCATGTGGGGATGGATGCAAAACTGCTGCGGCAAA
Organism: Leptolyngbyaceae cyanobacterium bins.59; assembly: GCA_033763635.1. GTDB lineage: Bacteria > Cyanobacteriota > Cyanobacteriia > JANRKG01. The sequence continues at coordinate 15,553 of JANRKG010000179.1, read as the reverse complement.
TCTTAGTCAATCTCCTTTCAAATGCCATCAAATATTCCGCTCCGGGATGCCCTGTCATCTTTCAACTGAATCTGGAGTTAACCCAGGCTCAATTTTCCATTCAAGATCAGGGCATCGGGATTCCTCAGGAGGATCAGATCCATCTGTTTCAGGCGTTTCATCGAGCGGGTAATGTGGGAAGTATTGTAGGGACTGGACTGGGTTTGGCGATCGTCAAGCGCTGTGTGGATGCCTGGAACGGGACGATCGAAGTGAACAGTGCGGAAGGGGTCGGGACGACCTTCGTGGTGGCGCTTCCCGTGCTTCAGTGACCATGCAAACGGAAGGCCAAGCTACGTTTGCGATCGGCAATAGCTTTTACAATCCCCAGAGTCAGGTTATTCGCGACCTCGGTGTGCTAGCTGCCACTGTTTATCAGCAAACCACAGGCCACTTACGGGTGCTGGATGCGATGGCTGGGTCGGGGGTGCGCTCCCTCCGGTATTGTCTCGAAAGTCAGGCCGATCGACTCTGGATCAATGACAGCAATCCGGAGATTGGGCCGATTTTGCGCCAAAACCTGAAAGCCCTTCCCGCCGATCGCTATCACCTGACCCACTGGGATGCCAACCGCGTTTTCTTTGACTGCTACAACCGCCAGGACTTTTACGATCTGGTGGATGTGGATTGCTTTGGGTCTGCTGCGCCTTACCTGAGTACCAGCCTGTGGGCTGTGGCGATCGGGGGAGTACTCTACATCACTAGCACCAACGGTCGCGTTCTCACAGGGCATGCCCCCGTCAGTAGTCTGAGGGCCTACGGAGCCTATGCCCGCTCCCATCCAGCCGCGAATGAACAAGCGCTTCGTCTGCTCCTGGGCAGTTTGCAACAACTCGCGGCCGCTAAGGGCTTGGGGATTGAACCCGTCTTTTCCCTCTTCGCCGGACAGACCTATCGGGTCATGGTACGCCTGGTGGGGAAACCCATCCTCACCCCAGAAAATTATGGGTTTTTGGGATATTGCCACACCTGCGGTCAGTATCAAACCGTTTCCTGGGATCGGTTGGGAAAATCCGGTTGCCCCCCGCACGGCAGAGATGCGAACGCTTGCGTCTCCAAGGGGGATCACGCGATGGTGTTCACGGGTCCCCTCTGGTTAGGCCCATTACACGATCGCCCCTTCCTGCACCAAATGATGTCTCTCGCCCACCAACGCCACTGGAGCCAGCGGGTAAAGTTGCTGTCCATCCTGGAGTTAGAGGCAGATCTGCCTCCCTATTTCTATACTCTGCGTGAACTGGGTAAACGGGGGCAGTGCGATATCCCTCCCCGATCGCACCTGATCCAGACCCTCCAATCCTGGGGCTACCGTGCCACGCCCACCCACATCCATCCCCAGGCGATCAAAACTGATGCTGACCTGGCAACCTGTATCTGTGCCGCAACGGGAAGAAACCCTTGAAGTCAAGCCAAAAGGTTTACTGCAATGCTGCCCTTAAGGAGTTGCAACATTGCCTGTCGCAATAATTTACAATAGGGATACTGCTGTGAGTACAACAAGGGATCTTAATGTTCGATTCATTGAACATTAACCCGTGCTTGCTACGACAAAATCAGGGACTTTTTCCGCCATGATGGAATCGGGTCGAATCCTGTTCGTCCTGACCGCCCCATCTAGCAATCTAAAAAGTCTCGCCTGAAGCTGGACTAGCTATGATTTTGCCAATTTTCTACGAGTAGCACTTGTAATCACTGGCAGTCTGTCGAATTTTATCTACAACGCACATTAATGAAAGATCTCACCCGTTACCGTAATATTGGCATCTTCGCTCACGTAGATGCGGGGAAAACAACCACAACCGAACGAATCCTGAAACTGACTGGCAAAATTCACAAAATTGGTGAGGTCCATGAAGGTGCGGCAACGACAGACTTCATGGAGCAAGAGCAAGAGCGGGGGATCACGATTCAGTCCGCCGCAACCAGTTGTTTCTGGAATGGTCATCAATTCAACATCATCGACACCCCCGGTCACGTTGACTTCACGATCGAAGTGTACCGATCCCTGAAGGTGCTTGACGGTGGGATCGGAGTGTTCTGTGGGTCCGGCGGGGTGGAGCCTCAGTCGGAAACTAACTGGCGCTACGCCAACGAATCCAAAGTTGCTCGGATTATCTATGTCAACAAGCTCGATCGCACCGGGGCAGATTTCTTCCGGGTGGTCAAGCAAGTTCAGCAAATTCTGGGGGCAAAACCCCTGGTGATGGTTCTTCCCATTGGTTTTGAAGAATCATTCGTTGGAGTTGTGGATCTGCTGACTCGGAAAGCCTGGGTTTGGGATGATTCCGGCGATCCGATGAACTACCAGATCAAAGATGTTCCTGCGGACATGGTAGAGCAGGTGGAAACCTATCGGGAACAGTTGATCGAAACAGCGGTTGAACAGGACGACGAAATTCTGGAGCAATACCTGGAAGGGAATGAACCCAGCATCGAAGACATCAAGCGCTGTATCCGGAAGGGCACGATCGCGCTGGACTTCTTCCCCACCTACTGTGGTTCGTCCTTCAAGAACAAGGGCGTGCAGTTGGTGCTGGATGGGGTTGTGGACTACCTGCCCAACCCGACGGAAGTGCAGCCCCAGCCCGAAATGGACCTGGAAGGGAACGAACTAGGGAGCTTCGCCTATGTTGATCCGGAGAAGCCCCTCCGAGCGCTCGCGTTCAAGATTATGGACGATCGCTTCGGGGCACTCACCTTTACCCGCATCTACTCCGGAAAGTTGTCCAAGGGTGACACGATTCTGAACACCGCTACCGGAAAGACCGAGCGGATCAGCCGTCTCGTGGAAATGCATGCGAATTCTCGGGAAGAAATCGAGTCGGCTCAGGCTGGGGACATTATTGCGATCGTGGGGATGAAAAACGTCCAGACCGGACACACCCTCTGCGACCCCAAAAATCCCGCGACCCTGGAACCGATGGTCTTCCCCGAACCCGTGATCTCGATCGCCGTCAAGCCCAAGGCAAAGGGCGGTGAAGAGAAGATGGTCGCAGCCCTCACCAAGATGGTGCAGGAAGACCCCTCGTTCCACATGATGACGGACGAAGAAAGCGGCGAAACCATCCTGAAGGGGATGGGAGAACTGCACCTCGACATCAAAGTGGACATTCTCAAGCGCACCTATGGGGTGGAAGTCGAAGTGGGCAAACCTCAGGTGGCCTACCGCGAATCTATCACCAAGCGCTTGGAAGACACCTACGTTCACAAGAAGCAGTCCGGGGGTTCTGGGCAATACGCGAAGATTACCTACGTGTTGGAGCCTGGGGAAGCGGGTACGGGCTTTGTGTTCGAGTCCAAGGTCACGGGGGGGAGTGTTCCGCGTGAATACTGGCCTGCGGTGGAAAAAGGGTTTGAGAGCAGCATCGATCGTGGGGTGCTGGCAGGATTCCCCTGTATGGACCTCAAGTTCACCCTGATGGAAGGGGGCTTCCACCCGGTTGACTCGTCGGCGATCGCCTTTGAAATTGCAGCGAAGGCTGCTTACCGTCAGTCCATGCCCAAGGCGGCTCCCCAACTGCTGGAACCCATCATGAATGTGGACGTATTTACGCCCGAAAACTACATGGGTGACGTGATCGGGGACTTAAACCGTCGTCGTGGCATGATGAAATCCCAGGAAACGGGTGTGACTGGGGCCAGAATCAAGGCGGACGTGCCCCTGAGTGAGATGTTTGGTTATATTGGCGACCTGCGGACTATGACTTCCGGTCGGGGCCAGTTCTCTATGTCCTTCTCCCACTATGCTCCTTGCCCGAATAACATTGCAGAGCAGGTGATTAAGGAAACTAAAGAACGTCAGGCTGCTGCGGCTTCCTAGTCGTTTTCTAAACGTCTCATTGTTTGCTGAAGACGTTTTCTAAAAACATTCCTGGCTTGTCCCAAGTCAGGAATGTTTTTTCCTATCATTGAGTCGATTCAGGTTGTTTCTGGCGGATTCTTGAGATTACATGGAGCTAAACACTTTACCCACAGAGGTGATTCTGAGTCATTCTCACTCGACGCTGGGGTATCTCCAGTTAGATTGGAATCCTCAACCGGGTTCCTGTGTAGAAGTGAAGGGGCAACCCTACCTGATTTTGGAGCGCAGACATCGCTATCTGCTCGTTTCAGGCAAGTATCAATTGCAAAAAATTGCCCTCTACGTTCAGAAGTTCGACGTTCCAGAGGAAGGCAGTTGGGTAGAAGGACGGTGGGTGATTGGGGATATCACTTGTCAGTACAATGCGCGATCGGAAGTCTTGCGCTGTGCAGTTAATCCGAGTGGACCCTGTGAGCAATGCATGCATTATCAACCCATTTCATTGCGCGAATAAATAGCAAAACTCACTTCAAATTCACTTGCAAAATATCCCGCGCCATTTTGTAGGCTTCAATAAAGGTTCGAAAGGATTCTTGAGAAATTTCTTTATTGATCAAACTGGTTTCTACCTTTTCCAGAATGGAATTGAGAGACTGCTGAATCTCCGCTACCGGGTTTGGGGGATGTTGTAGGAGCGTAATGAGAAGCTGAATATAACTGTCTGAAAGTTCCTGAGATGCTGCTTCTCTGCGTCGTTCCAGCACCTCTCTCGTGGTTTTGTATGCCTCATTAAACGTTCGAAAGGACTCCTGGGAAATGTCTTCTCGCACCACTGCGTTGGCGGCTTCATTAAAAACCCGTTCCAGGGCATCTTGCCTTTCCTGCAACCACTTCTGACGGCTCTGAGGTTCTAACTCAGGCTCATCCTTCATATTTTGGATTGCATCTCGGATATATTGATCCGCCAGGAGTTTGCGCTCATCGGCCCGCTGCCTCACCCGTTGCCACCATTCCCACAACCCAATCAGGCTCCCAGCCGGAAGGGTGCTGATGGCAATAAAAACACTGCCATTTTGCAAAAAGAAAGCTCCGATCGCGGTCAGCAGGGTGGGCCGATCGCGCTCATAGTAAGCAATTGCGCCCCGATGCTGGGGAATTCCCGTTCCTCCCGCCACACTGGGACGCTTGAAATTAGAGACCAGAGGACGCACCTCTTCATGCTCATCCGGAATCGCATTGGCAATGTCGCGCCGATGCTCAATCAGAATTTGGGTGATCTCCCGTACCGTTGCATTGTCTAGAGTGCGACTCGCTAAAAATAGCCGTTCAACAGCGATTGTTCGCAGGTTACTGGGAGGAATGGGCGGACGGCCCTGATAAGTTCCCTGGGGAATGAACCCCGGTTCTAAGGCAGGATAGCGGATCTTCAGAGCATCTGCCTGATCGATCGCCAGAAACCGTCCCTGAGCTTCCTGCACCAGGCGAGTCATGTAGAGATTGTTGGGAGTCCGGACCCGAAACAATGCATCGGCTTGATTCTGGCGAAACAGATCATCGGCTTGTTGATCATTGACAAAATTAAGGTGAAAACTTTCCAGGTTCAGGCCATAGTGGGTAATGAGATTGAGAAACGAGTAAAATTCTCCACTACTGGGTTGCAATAATACTGTGTGACCTGTCAGATCCGAAAGGGTTTGAATTCCGGAATCAGGCCGCACCACTAACTGAAACAAATCTCGGTAAAGAACTGCCAGCGATCGGGCGGCTGGACCTGCGGGAGTATCGGCCTGGGTAGTTGCTAACTGCGCCTGATTCTTTTCCAAGAGTTGCAGATTTTCATCACTTCCGCTGGTGGCAATGACTTTGATATGCAGTCGAGGATGGTTTGCAGTAATAACCTGGGCGATTGCCTGACTCAAAATGTAACTCTCCCCCTCTGGATCACCCGCAGCCAGGGTTAACTCCCGAATCTGCCCCTGTGTCAAGAGAAACCAAAGCAAGCTCAAGGTTGCAACCAGCAGACAGAGGGTTAACAGGACTCTTGATAAGGGAGGAAGCGATCGGGGGGAGGGTTCAGGCATACAAGAAAATCATCTACAAGCAGCAGAACTGGCAGCGGATAGGAACGGATGCAACGGCTAGTAAGCGTTCCATCCGTTTCATCCGCTTTTATCCGTTGCCAAATTCCTACGAAGCCTTTACCAAGCCTTGTAACGGCATTGAAATTGTCGGAGTAGAAGAGCCTTGGGTTTGGGCAAACGTAGGATTGGTGAGCGATTGGACTAACAGGCGACGGTAGAGATGGCTGAGTTGAATTCCTACTCCTGTCCAGCTAAAGTTTTGCTGCACCCTTAACGAAGCCTGTTTGCCCATTTTACGGCCCCACAGGGCATCTCCTAAAACTCGATCGATCGCTTCTGCAAATGCAGTTTCATTCTGGGGTGGCACTAACCATCCCGTTTCCCTTGGCACCACCGTAAACTTCAATCCCCCGACATCCGAAGCGACGACGGGAGTTCCACAGGCCATTGCTTCGATCGCCACTAAGCCAAACGGTTCATAGTGGCTGGGAATCACACACACATTTGCGGCTGTGTAGTACAGAGGGAGGCGATCGTGCCCGACCTGCCCAATGAATTGGGTGCACTTGGCTAATCCCAAATTCTGCACCAGGCTCTCAATCCGCAACCGTTCCTGTCCATCCGATTGGTTGGGGTCGCTGCCTCCCACGAGCACAAGTCTCAGGGGACGATCTGCATCTTCTGCCTTCAACTTACCAACTGCCCGTACCAGCGTTTCAATCCCCTTACGAGGATCAAAGCGCCCAACATACAACACAATTTGTTCCTCTGGTTGATAGCCCAGTTGTAATCGTGCTTCTGCTTTGGGCATGACATGGAAGGTGCTGATATCCGTTCCGCAGGGAATCACTTCAACCTTGCCGTTTTGGGAGACGAGCGATCGGAGGTGTTCTTCTTCCTGAGGGCTGGTCGCTACAACACAATTCGCGTTCTCCAAAATTTGTTGTTCGATCGCAAGTCGAGTCTGGGCGATCGGCGGACGTTGAGAAACGGCCTGGTACTTCACGGCTCCCAATGAGTGATAGGTGTGGACGAGTTGAACGTTACTGCGTTGTTTCAGTTGCAACCCCACCCAGGCCGACATCCAGTAATTCGTGTGAATCAATGGGTAATTCGTGCCTTCTTTGGCCTGAAATTTGAGAAAAGATTCCACAAACTCAGGCATGTATTGAAACAGTTCATCACGGGGAATAAATGTTTCCGGCCCTGCAATCAGGCGAATGGTGCGGCAGTAGGGTGAATGGTGAACGATCGCCGGATCATCGGGATGGCTTTTACGGGTAAACATATCCACTTGCCAACCTAACTTGACTAACGTTTCCCCAACCTGGCGCACGTACACATTCTGCCCACCCGCCTCTTCCTTACCAATGGCCGCCGCTGGATCGCCATGATCGGAAATGAGGGCGATCGCCTGTCGGGTGCGATCGGCGATACGAGTGGTTGCATAGGGTTGCTTGGGATCTGTGGAAATTTTGGAATGGGAGTTTAGGGTACTGGAAAGGACCTGTGACATACCTTTACCTCACTGAATAGGTTTGATGAATTGCGAAATGTTCCACCCTTCGTCATTCCTGGAAAAGGAACAGAGATCTCCTGCTTATGCTGTGTAAACAGATCTTGCTGAATCCCCTTCGGAGAGAGATTAGGAGTGGGTTTCGCGTTCGCAAAAGCAGCCTTCAAAGGGTCAGTTGATTGCCTGCTCTCCTGACCCACCCCTCCCAAGAAGGGATTGGGGCGAGTTTAGCTTTTGCAAAAGTTTACTAACGAGTCACACCGATCGGCTGATGCAAATGCCCATTTTGGGTAAAGCGCTCCGCTAGAATTTGGCGGTAGACCGCTTCATATCCCTCTGTCATGCATTGGGCACTGAATTTATCAATCACATACTGGCGGCAAGCATGGCGATCGAGTTCTGCGGCCTGGGGAATCGCAGCGACGCACTCCTCTACCGTGTCACACAAGAACCCACTGATGCCAGGAGCCACAACTTCGGGGGTTGAACCCAACCGCATGGCAATGACAGGGGTTCCGGCAGCCATCGATTCCACCATCACAAGGCCAAAAGGTTCTCGCCAGGTGATGGGGAATAGGGTTGCAACGGCATTGCCCATCAGCGCATTCTTCATCGTATGGTCGGCTTCACCGAGAAACTCAATTTGTGTCCCGTCGATGTAAGGTTTCACTTCGTTTTCAAAGTATGCAATATCGACCGCATCTACTTTGCCCGCCATCTTCAACCGCCAACCTGATGCTTTGGCAATTTGGATCGCCAGGTGGGGGCCTTTTTCAGGAGACATCCGCCCTAAAAACGCCAGGTAAGGTGACTCATCAGGTTTAGGATAAAATTGGTGGCTATCGACATCAATACCGTTGTAAACCGTTGCAACACAATTCAACCCCAAGCGCGGTTCCCGCTGAGTATTGGAAATACTCACATAGGGCTGACTTTTGGCATAGGTGAACAGTTTCTCATTATCGGGGGTGAAGATTCCATGCAATGTATGAACCGTCGGTGTTTTGACCAGCCTTGAATAGGGAAGGGCAGTACAGCCCATGTGGGAATGGATGATATCAAACTCGTGCGATCGTTCGTAAACCTGGCTGAGTTGAAGCATTTCATAGATCCCATACTCCTTTACGGAGGGATCAAGCCGTAGGGCGCGAGGATAAACAGACTCTAGCTTCGCAAGTGTAATTGAATCCCCAGACGCAAATAGGGTGACTTCGTGGCCTCGCCGGACAAGTTCGTCGGTTAACAATCCGACCACGAGTTCAATTCCACCATAGGCGGGGGGCGGAACTCTCTCCCAAAGTGGGGCAACCTGAGCAATCCGCATAACAAACCTCCTTGGGTAAGACTGAGTGAGAAGTAATCTACTTCCCATAACGGATGCTTTCAAGCGACGCATTCAGCTTGAGAGCGAATGTTTTATTACATCCTGAAGGTGAATTTAAGAAAAAAGATCAAAGGCTGTCAATGCGGTTATTTACACCCGCCAGGTGCGGTCATCACGGTTGACGATTACTGAATTCCTTATAGGGTAAATTGTTCAGCCACTCAATAAATTTGCGCCAGAGAATTGATTTCAGTCGATTTTACGTTTAATTGATGTTCAAAAGAACACTTATAAAAGTGAAAAATGTACTCAAGATTACACTTGCATAAAGCAAGAATACACTCCCTGAGTTACAAAAAACTGTATTTTGATTTGTATTTACAGCTTTTTTATTAAGTTGCTGATTGTTATTTGTGAGAAACGGGTAATAGAACTCTATTACCGATTACGTTTACCGATTACCCATTCCCCACTCGCAGTCAATTCTTCTATCCCTTTGCTCGTTTGTAAAACGGACGCTTTACAACCATTGCCGGATAAGCCTTACCCCGGATTTCTACCTGCAAAACTTGCCCTGGTTGCGCCAGTTCGACCGGGACATAGGCCATCGCAACAGGATAGCCCAACGTCGGCGACAACGTACCACTGGTAATCTTGCCGATCGCCTCTCCTGCATACAGCACCGGATAATCGTGACGGGCAATATTACGGCCTTCTGTCCGCAGACCCACGAGCCGACGCTTCACCCCATCCCGTTTTTGCTGCTCCAATACCGATCGCCCAATAAACTCCCCTTTGCTGTCTAGATGCACGACCCAGCCCAGCCCTGCTTCCAGGGGTGTTGTTGTTTCATCAATATCCTGTCCGTAAAGGGCCATTGCGGCTTCTAACCGCAGGGTATCCCGTGCCCCCAGGCCGCAAGGAACTACCCCAGCATTCAGGAGGGATTGCCACACCTCCACCCCAACTTCCGGGTCCATCATGATTTCCACCCCGTCCTCTCCGGTGTATCCTGTCCGAGCGATGAAAGCGGGTTGACCTAAAACTGTGGTTTCTATATGCCCAAAGGCTTTGATACTGGATAAATCGGCCTGAACCAGGGGTTGCAGAAGTTTGATCGCCTGTGGCCCTTGAACGGCCAGCAAAACTTTCTGATCCGACAGATCTTCAAACTGCACCTGATTAGCATCGATCGCAGCCAGAATCCAGGTCTTGTCTTTGGTGCGCGTTGCCGCATTCACGATCAAAACGCCCCGTTGTTCTCCCACTTCATCTACGCCCTGATAGTAAAAAATCAGATCATCCAGAATGCCTCCGGATTCATTCAGTAACACACTGTACTGAGCCTCTCCTGGCTGTAAGCGGCTGAGATCGGAAGGAACGAGGGGCTGTAGTTGCTCAACAAGGTTTTTGCCCTTTAACGTAAACTTTCCCATGTGGGAAATGTCGAAGATCCCCGCCTGTTCCCGCACGGCCTGATGTTCTTTCGTAATGCCACTGTATTGAACGGGCATTTCCCATCCGGCAAAGGGCACCATTCGGCCTTTGAGTCCTAAACACAATTCATAGAGTTGGGTCCGCAGGAGCGGCAGGGCTGCTTCTGCGGGAAGGGATTCGATCGCGTTGTCGTTGACGGGTTCAACCACAGGAAAGTCACCGTGAAAAATGAGCTTTTCTGATTCTAAGGGATGGTTGATCGTTCCGGATCGTTGTAGGAAGTTTGCAATTCCAGACAAGGGGAATAGGCTCCCCCTGTCTGTTTTAGAACTTCTTAACTACTCGGTAGGGGGGCCGCCAACAGCAAGATCTTTTCTATGAGCCAGGGTGCAACCCGATTGCCCCATACTGCCAGGTGGCTTTGCCAACCCACTAGAATCTCATTCGACCCTTTACTCAGGCCAGTGATAAGCACTTGGGCTACCTGTTGGGAAGATATGGGAATAATCCATCGAAACCAATGCAGATGTCGCACCATATCGGTGTCAGTCAAGGTGGGCAATAGCGTGATGACTTTGACATTATGAGAGGCCAGTTCTCCCCGAAGCGCCTGGGAAAAACCGAGGATGGCAAACTTAGTCGCCGAGTAAGTTGCCATTGTGGGAGCCGCTAATTTACCCATCAAACTGGATACATTAACGATCGTCCCTTCCCGTTGAGCTACCATCCGACGAGCAATTAAACGTGTGATTGTGTACATTCCAATTAAATTAGTTGCAATTTCTTCTTGCACTTGAGGCAAACGAGTTTGCAAAAAGGGAGCCTGATGGGCAACCCCAGCGCAATTAACTAGAACGTGAAAGGGACCATAATCACGCCATGCTTGTGCGATCGAAATGCTGACTTCAATAGGTTGGCTGAGATCAATTGCCAGAGGAATTGCTTCCACATTTAAAGTTCTAATTTCATCAGCCACTTCTTCTAATCGCTGTCGATCGCGGGCAACCAGTAGCAATCGTTTGGCTCCCTGGTTTGCAAATTCCAGGGCGATCGCCCGCCCGATACCACGAGAAGCTCCAGTAATGAGAGCAATCTTTCCTTCAATACTCATAGAAAACCTCCAATTCTGAAGTCTCACTCCACAGAAGCCAATGCCAGCACGATGTTTTTTGCCGTCGGGAATCCGGGCAAAAGCTAAAACAATGGCTTCAAATAACAATCAACCGTTTTTTCGACTTTGGATTTTTCGACTTTGGATTTTTCGACTTTAGATGCTTCAACGTTGGAATTTTTCAACGTTGAAATTCTTCAATGTTGGATCAATGTTTTTCGCAGTTTTTCGCAAGCCTGCATAGTGCTATGAAACAATCGGGTCATTTGAGGTTGGAATCGCTCCGGGTGAAACAAAGTGCTTTGAAGCCGTTAGATGAGGGCATTTACCACTTTATTGCAAATGGTTTTTATGGGATTCGTTCACATGGCCTTGGCAGAGTAAATTTGTCCTAATTGCTAAGGTTCATTCACACCCTAACAACGGGATCAAGCAACTGCAACAATTATTAACAAGATAGCCAAATTGTTACAGTCAGTAATATAGTTCTCAGGTGTTCTTGGGATCACTCGGCCTAGTAGACTACGAGAAAGCCTGTCAACCAAGGCTTTCAGCCTTATCAAGCTTTGATGGGCTGAAAGCTTTTTTGAGAGAAGCCAAAGATTTTGCAGTTTTATGGGAACGGGGACACAGTAGCAAGTGCTGGTTCGCTAATCCCTCCACCCCGGCACCCAATCCGTTCCGGCTAGAGGCACCCTTGCCATTGCTGCCGCCTCTACCGTCAGAGCCACCAGATCTTCCCGCTCCAGGTGATGCACGTTCTGTTTCCCACAGGCACGGGCGATCGTCGTTAACTCCATCGTCAGCGTCTTTAAGTAGTTCCGGACCCGTCGCGCCCCAATCTGCGGGTCCAGTCGCTTCTCTAACACCTCGTCCTGGGTTGTGATTCCCACAGGGCATTTTCCAGTGTGGCAATGGTGGCAGTAGCCTGGAGCCGTTCCCAGGGTTGCGTAATCTCCAACGGCTGAGTGCTGTTCTCCATCTTGAACATAGGTATCGTGATTGCAGCCCAGAGCCATTAACGCGGCTTGACCGATCGACACGGCATCAGCCCCCATCGCCAGCGCCTTCGCGACATCCGCCCCTGTGCGAATTCCCCCAGAGACGAGCAATTGGACCTTGCCCTTCATGTTCAAGTCTTCTAATGCATCCACTGCCTGACGAACGGCGGCAAGGGTCGGAATTCCCACATGCTCAATGAAAACGCTCTGGGTGGCTGCTGTGCCCCCCTGCATTCCATCCACAACGACGACATCGGCTCCTGCATGAACCGCTAGTTTCACATCGTTGAAGGTGCGAGTTGCACCGACCTTGATATAAATGGGCTTTTCCCAATCCGTGATCTCGCGAAGTTCCTGAAGCTTGATTGCCAGGTCATCCGGTCCTGTCCAATCGGGGTGACGACAGGCCGATCGCTGATCCACCCCCTCCGGCAAGGTCCGCATCTGAGCCACACGGGGATTAATCTTCTGCCCCAGGAGCATGCCACCACCTCCCGGTTTCGCTCCCTGTCCGATCACCATCTCGATCGCATCTGCCTTTCGCAAATCATTGGGGTTGAAGCCATAGCGAGACGGCAAGCACTGGTAAACGAGCGTCCTTGAAGATCGTCGTTCTTCTGGGGTCATGCCCCCATCCCCTGTGGTCGTCGAGGTGCCCATCTCCGTTGCTGCTAATCCCAAAGCTTCTTTCACATTGGCCGAGAGGGAACCAAAACTCATGCCCGCGATCGTGATCGGAATTTCTAATTCGATCGGACGTTTTGCGTAGCGTGTTCCCAGAACCGTTCCCGTGGTGCATTTTTCCCGATAGCCCTCCAGCGCATAGCGGGACAGGGAAGCGCCGAGAAATACCAGATCGTCGAAATGGGGAAGCTTGCGTTTCGCCCCTAATCCCCGAATTTCATAGAGTCCCTGAGTAGCAGCGTGGTGAATGTAATCGAGGATGCGGCGATCGTAGCCCCAGGATTCTTCTTTGGAGATGGCATGATGGAGATGGGAAGGATCAGTGTTCATGACGGGTATTGAAAGAGGTAGAAGGTAGAAGGCAGAAGAAAGGGGGGCGGTTAATACTCCTGATTTGCGTCTGCATTCCAGTGGTAAAGTTGGCGGGCTGAGGCAACGCGCTTGAAATCTTTGGGATTGTGGGTGAACCCAGCTTTATCCAGTAATTCTTGAACGGTTAGATAATCCTCAGGGGCCATTGGCTCCAGATGGGCATCGGCTCCTAAAGATTTGATATGGCCCCGCACGTAGATGACTGCTTCATAGAGGGAATCGCCCAACCCATCCCCCGCGTTGCCACAGACCACCATACGTCCGGCTTGAGCCATGAACCCAGAGAAGCTTCCCACACTGCCGCCCACGACAATATCGGCCCCTTTGAGTGAAATCCCGCAGCGCAAACTACTATCTCCCTCAATCACCAGTAAGCCCCCGTGAGCCGATGCGCCAGCGGACACCGAGGCAAAGCCTTTGACCTGCACCCGCCCAGACATCATATTCTCTGCGACTCCGGTGCCTGCGTTCCCCAGGATGGTGACATTTGCCAGTTGATTCATTCCGGCTGCGTAATATCCGGCATGTCCGGCGATCTCTATCTCGATCGCCGCATTCAGCCCGACTGCGAGATTGTGGGCACCATCCGGGTTCTCAATCACGACCTTTCGCCCTGCCACTTTCTCGACATGCTGGTGCAGGAATTGGTTGATTTCCCGCAGGGGAGTTTTTGCCAGGTTAAACGTCAGACAGTCCATACATACATCTCCTCAGGGGCGGGTTCATACAAGTGAGCCTGTTTAATCTCCGGCAAGTGGGCCAGCGATCGAAACTCCGAGGCGATTGCCACATAATCATCCGTTTCCGCGACGATCGCAGGTTTACAGGCGAAGGCATCCCGCACCAGAGCCAGCTTATCACCCGTCCCCATCAGGAACGTAAAGAACCCGTCTAATTCTTCAAATCCTTTTTGCAATGCTTTTTCCAGATCATCCCCCTCCCGCATGCGCCATTCCAGGTAACGACAGGCCGCCTCTGTATCGTTGTCTGTCTCGAAGTGGATGCCCTGGGGTTCCAGTTTGCGCCGAATGCTGTAGGGATTGGACAAAGAGCCGTTGTGAACCAGACAGAAATCTTCTCCGGCGGTGAAGGGATGGGCATGGGCCGGAGTCACTGCCGATTCCGTTGCCATGCGAGTGTGCCCCACCAGATGGGTTCCCTGAAGAGATTGGAAGTGATAGCGTTCGGCAACCTGGGCCGGATGTCCCGCTTCTTTATAGAGGTCGATCGCCTGTCCGGTGGAAAGAATATTGAGTGTCGGAAAGTAGGTCTGCAACCAGGTTTTGACTTCAATGGGAGCCAGATCTGACACTAACACTGCATGATTTTCCTGCACCGTCAGGTTTACTGTTCCACCGCACTGAGTCTGGAATCTTTGCAGTAAATCAGACCACCCGATCGGTGTATTTCCTGCATACAGGCTGTACTTGCGAAATCCCGTTGCCACAGGTTCCGTAAACACCGCCAACCCTGCCGAATCTGGCCCCCGATCGGCCATCCCCACTAACATCGGCACCATCAGCGTTCCGAGGGACTCGCGCAACGCAGTTTTTTTTACTAACAGTCCAACAATGCCACACATCTTTCTATCCTCTTGCTTTAAAAATGTTTTTGCATCCCATCAACTGCCTCATCTTTCAACTCGTTAGCAACTTCCCACAGAGTTCGTTTCAAATAGGGTGCCAAAGTGCCATCACTCCAGATGCGGTACTCTTCTTCTCCCGGCAGAGCGGTCACGGCAACCCCCACCATTGAGGTGAGTAAGATGGGGCGATCGGTTAACTTCAAACTCCGAAAGTGAATACTACAGGTTTGGGAGAGCAGATCATTCACCCCTTTCCCACGCAAAACAAACGCTCCATCCTGGCGTAGAACAGGATACACCTTTGCTGGAGGATCTTGACAAGCTGCCATCAGGGACAATGCAGACTTTCCTTCTATGAGAAATTCGGTGAGTCCCAATCGCAGCACTCGATCGCCTTCTGATGAGTCGATCCAGGTATTGGGGCGATCGGGTACTGGAATTCCCTGGGCTTGCAACCAAGCTGCTGCCCCTGCCCCCTTCACCCCAAAGCGAGGGAAAAAAGATACGTCTATCATCTGCAACGCTGATAGATTCTCGTTCTGGGAAATTGCTCTGTCTCCAAATTTTCTCCAATCCCCTCCTGGGAGGGGTAGGGGTGGGT
>JANRKG010000178.1:0-4484 GCA_033763635.1 Leptolyngbyaceae cyanobacterium bins.59 | reverse complement strand
AGTTTTGGCTCATGATTTGTACTAGTGGCTTCAGATTTCTTATTTTCTCATATTTGCTTATTCTTGAAGAGGTCTACTGATGAATTTCAGGATGGTTTGGTCGATCGCTCTGACCCTTCTCTCGATGAGATTCGGCGAGCTGGCCAAGCGATTTAGATCATGGCGACACAACAGGCTGTCACCATGATCTGGGGTGATTTATGAGCAAGATCCTATTCATAGCCTTGACCAATGCGTAATCTTGTCGATTGGGGTAGTTGAGATTCTCCCATCCCAATTCATTGAAGTGCTCTTAGGCTAAGATCAGAGGAGCGCTGTGTGTGGAACTCGAAATGCACTCACCCTTCCCAGGAATGGATCCTTATTTGGAATATCCAGCCTTTTGGACATCCTTTCATACCCGCTTGATGGTTGCGATCGCTGAGACGATCGAACCTCAACTGGCCCAGCAATACTATGTCGAAGTTGAATCCCGCACCTATCAAAGCGATGAGGAAGGTCATGAGCTGTTGATTGGTATTCCAGATGCGGTCGTTTTTGCGGAACGCACGCAACCTCCCAACTCTCCAGCCCCTGCCAATTTGAACACAACCTTAGATACAGCCGTGGCGACCCAAGTGCGCCCCCAACTCGTCACTTTACCCATGCCAGTGGAAATCAAAGAGCGTTACCTAGAAGTTCGGGAAATGGGGACAGATGAGGTAATTACTGTAGTTGAGCTGCTTTCGCCCAAAAACAAGCGGGGCGGGCGAGGACGAGCCATGTATGAGAAGAAGCGCCGCCTTATCTTGGGAAGTAACACACATTTAGTCGAATTAAATTTGCTACGGGGTGCTGCCCCTATGCCCATGATGGCAGGGCCATCCCTAAAAAACTACAGCATTTTGGTGAGCCGGAGCCAGCATCGTCCCACGGCTGACTTTTACAATATTGCTCTTCAGGATGCTTTACCTGATTTTCCCATTCCCCTGAAGTTGGGGGATGCAGAGCCGATCGTTCCACTTCAGCAAATCTTTAACCATGTTTACGATCGGGCCAGATATGCCACCCGCATTGACTATCAACAGCCCTTGCCGCCTCCTAAACTTTCTGCTGCTAATCAACAATGGGTTGAGGCTAGACTTGCCCCCCTACGAACTGGTTCAGGCTGACCATGACTATGATACCTTGCCTTTCCTGTCTAATCCTGAGGGTTTGGCTAACCACAAAGGCACAAAGGGCACAAAGAGTTTTCCTGGCACTGTTTGCGTCTCTGGGGTCAATGATGTGCGATAAATAGGGTTGAATTCTCATGTGTCAGGAGAGACGATCGTGAATAGCACCCCAGTCCAATTATTCTCCCTGTTGGGAGTGCTCAGACAACCCATTCCACTGGATAACCCCCGATGAAGTTATTCGCAAGCATCCTAATGTCTCCTTGCTCGATCTTGCTCCTACTTTTACTGTTGGTGAACTGTTAACGAAAATTAATGCGGTGTTTAACAATCGCGGTCTTCATAATTTACTGCAAAACACAGGAGTTGAGGTTGAAGTTACTCAACCGTTGAATCAAGAAATAATTAGAGGCAAAATCAGAGCTTGTCTGGAGTTTTTGCCAACAGCGCAGGAAATCATTAAAGTTCCCACAGACAATCAGCTCCCGAATTTGGGGCAGGAGTTTAACAGCAAGGAACTTCTCATAGCTTTTTCCGGAACTCATCTGACCAATCATTACAACCAAGGATTTCCAGCAGAACTCCTGAAATTTGGGAGCCATAGCTGGCAGCAAGGATGGATTCAATTGAACCTGCGGTTTTTCCCCGATGGGCCGGTAGCGTTTGAAGAGCTGGGAACTGGGGAAATTACGGTCGCATTGGAAGATTCCTCCCTGGATGATATTCGCAGACTGATTACTGAAACCACCGA
This sequence comes from Leptolyngbyaceae cyanobacterium bins.59, assembly GCA_033763635.1. GTDB lineage: Bacteria > Cyanobacteriota > Cyanobacteriia > JANRKG01. Next base: position 2,579 of record JANRKG010000178.1, on the reverse strand, counting down.
ACAACCCTGATCTGAACCCTATGGATAACGATGCTTTTCTCCCAAAAGCTGCAACCTCCAAAGCGGCAGCCCACCTACCTGATCTGAACCCTATGGATAACCACGCCTTTCTCCCCGACTTTAACGATGATGATGTCATCTCCTTTTTTCCTAAGTCGCCAGGAGTAACACAACGTGCAAAGCACTCCAAACCTGAAATGCTTAAAATGGCAAGATTTCGCACAACGATTGAGAACATTGTTCAATCACAGTTGGAATCACCTATCAATCAGTGTTTACAAGAAAAGCAAATTGACACATTTGCCTACAATCAAGTTGCTTCTGGCAATACTCATCAATTCATTTCTACACAATATTGGTGTCGGGATGGAGTAGATTGCGAAATCCTGAAGCTTGGCTCCGCAGACTGGCAACCAGGCAAAATTCGCATTCGGGTCAGTGTGGAGTTTGTGCCTGATGAGCCGGAGCTACCGGCTGATGCTGAAACCCAGGAGCCACTGGAGCAAGCGGCCTCTCCCCTGGATGAGATTCGGAAGCTGACGATCGAGCCTGGGTAGTCATAAAAAGGTAAGGATGGCCATAAATCTTTTCGGCGTTGCTGAACGGCGGGATGAATCGATGGCTAAAACCCTGATGGAATCATCCACGATCGCGAAAAATCATCCCCTTAATCAGCAACGCCATAATTTTTTAGCCTAACTTCTCTATGGGAGCGATTAGGTAGGATGATCTAAGTTTATTTCCTTGCATGAGGTGATTAGATAAACAGGCTCAGTATAGTCATCCTTGCGGATTTATCCAAATTACTCCCAGATTGCTTAAGAGTTGCTTAACATCCGTCTACGCCAACACGGTGTTAGGCAAGGGGTACAACTTGGAGGCGTAATCCAAGTGCCTGTAAAACTTTAAGCACCGTAGCAAATTCTGGATTGCCTGCGATCGACAACGCTTTGTAGAGACTTTCACGTCCTAACCCGGTTTCACGGGCAATATGGGTCATCCCTTGAGAACGAGCAATATCCCCTAATGCTGCTATCACCAAACTGGGATCACCATCTTCGAGGGCCGCTTCAAGGTAAGCAGCGATATCTTCTTTTGTTTTCAGATGATCGGCTGCATCCCAAGGATAAGTCTGAATTGTAGCCATAGAAACCTCTTATAAGTCTTGTGCTAAACCTAATGCTGTTTTGATGTCCCGTTCTTGAGTCCGCTTATCTCCTCCCGCCAAGAGAATAATCAAAGTCTCACCTCGTTGAATGAAATACACGCGATAACCCGGTCCATAATCAATACGCAGTTCCGATACACCTTGTCCCACTGGCTTGACATCGCCTAGATTGCCCATCGATAAACGACGAATACGAATATCGATACGTGTTTTTGCTTGGCGATCGCGCAAAGCATCAAACCACTCAGAATAGGTTTCAGTCTGGCGAATTTCCATCATATTTCAACTGTATCCTTAAGGATACAAAAAGACAACAGGGCGTAGAATGGGCAGTGTACCACCAACTGTTTTAGCTAGTCCTAGACAGTGTAAGTCTAGTACGTTAGGGCATAAGTTCATATATTGTAGTACGAGCGTCTCGCTCGCCAGCAAGTTGCTCGCATTGCCCAAAAGGTATGTGGATTTACACCTTAGCCTACTAGGGTTATTCGCGATCGCTATGAGTTGGTCTCGTGCTGGATTGGTAGCTGTTTTAGGGGGACTGCCACCTAGATTTGTTCATCTGGCAGTGCCAATCTTGTTAGCAATTTTCTTCACCTAGGAACTCCATGGAAGGTTGAATGAGCGGTTTCCCTCAACCCTGATCGTGAATGCGTCTTCCCTCCAACATCAGGAGCAGAACGTTACTACAGCAGGGCCGGAAGCACTGGTGCGTTACCTTGCTGGTGATACTCCGCCCAGGTAAAGGCATCCACCTGGATGGCATCATTGCGGGCAAATTCCGCCTCCGTGAGCAGTTCTCTTTGGTAGGCGGCTTGCGGCAGATCTTCTGATTTGCCCGGTGACAGGAGTCCTTGACGGTTTTCGGCTTTCACCTTTTGTAGCCTGCATACGAGAGAATAAAGCTGACTGTTACAAATCTTTTCTCAAGGCTTAAACCATTATATGCTGGCTGTTGTGAACTCTCAAGGCTCTTTAGTGTGTCAGCAAAAGATATTTATCACCATACGGTGAAACGTGCCTTACAGAAGGATGGGTGGACAATTACCCATGATCCATTTCCCTTACAGATTGGTAAAAAGCGGCTGTCTGTCGATTTAGGCGCAGAACGTCTCATCAGTGCCGAAAATGAGACGAGAAAGATCGTGGTCGAAGTGAAAAGTTTTGTTGGTCAGTCTGACGTAAAAGATTTAGAGCAAGCTTTGGGACAATATGTGCTTTACCGCCAAATTTTGGATGAGATGGGTGTTGAACGAAGTTTATACCTTGCTGTTTCTCAGGTCGTCTTTAATGCTGTGTTTACAATAGAGCTAGGACAGATTCTGCTCAGGAACCAAGTGATCAAGCTGGTTGTTTTTGACGATGAACGTGAGGTAATTGTAGAATGGATACCCAATTAAAGTACAGAGAA
>JANRKG010000177.1:0-4466 GCA_033763635.1 Leptolyngbyaceae cyanobacterium bins.59 | reverse complement strand
TTTGGCTACCCGTCAATCATTGATTGACTGAACACTAGTGTGGATTGAGAGTTAGCTATCTAGGGCAAGATTTACGGTAAGCAGGCGCTGCATTTTTTCAATGAGTAATCGAAACTGGATGGGTTTAGTCACATAATCACTGGCACCAGCCGCAAGACATTGTTCTCGATCGCCAGACATTGCAAAGGCAGTTAGGGCAATGATGGGAATCTTATTCAAATGAGAATGCTCTCGAAGGATGCGAATGGCTTCTAATCCATCTACCTGCGGCATTTGAATATCCATCAAAATCAGATCAGGAGCCTCTTCGATTGCCCGATCGATCGCTTCTCTGCCATTTTTTGCCACCACTAAACGGTAGCCCCACCCCCTCAAGTACCCAGAAATTGTGACAATGTTTGCTTCGTTATCTTCCGCCAGCAAAATGAGGGGAGATGAAGGGGCTGCACTGGATTGGCTCAAAAGGCCAGATTGTTCTACAGGGACAGGATTGGCGGGGACAGCGTTTGCCTCAAAGGGAACTGTTCTATTGATTATCTGCGTACTGCCTCCTTCGGGCAGACAGGGGAGCCAGACAGTAAAGCAGCTTCCCTCCCCTAAAACACTTGTGACAGACACCTTTCCCCCATGCAATTCCACTAACCGCCGGACAAGGGCCAGCCCTAAGCCTGTTCCACTATACTGGCGGTTCAATCGGCTATCTACCTGGACGAAGGGTTGAAACAGTTTTCCAACATTTTCCTCCGCAATACCAATGCCCGTGTCTATTACGGAGAAACAGAGCATGGGCTTGGAGGCTTGCAGATCTAAATGGGCCTCTAAGCAAACCTGCCCTCCATCCGGTGTAAATTTAACCGCATTACTCAGGAGATTGATGAGAACTTGACGAATGCGTCGTTCATCAACCATCAGATTGGGAAGATTCTCAGAAATCTCTGAAGTTAAGTAAATATCTTTTTTTGCAGCCTGTTGACGAACGAATGTCAGGCTGGATTCACATAACTGGTTCACTGTTACAGGAGCGGTTTGCAATTCTAATTTTTCAGATTCGATCTTTGACAAATCTAGAATGTCATTAATTAGCTCTAGGAGATGCTTCCCGCTGCGCTCTACCGTTGCCAGGGCTTGACGTTGACGATCGGTGAGTGGACCAAAGACCTCTTCTTGCAACCCCTCTGTCATCCCTAACACTGCATTTAAGGGAGTGCGGAGTTCATGGCTCATATTTGCCAAAAACTCATCCTTCAGGCGGGTCGCTCGATGTAAGTCCGCATTACTGAGAGTCAAGCGTTCATTCAGTCGTCTTAATTCCGCCTCGGTTTGCTTGCGATTGGTAATATCGAGAACGGTTCCCACCAACCGTCCCCCGTTCTCATCGAGGTTACGATTGAATTCTCCCCGTCCCTGGACATGGCACAGATTTCCATCGGCACGGTAAACACGAAACTCTATATCAAAGGAGTTTTCACCTTGGATCACCTTCTGAGCAGTTCGCATGACCCGAATTCGATCAGCGGGATGCACCGACTTTAAAAATTCGGCATAGGTTGGCACCCCTGTTTTTGGATTTCGAGCATAAATCTCAAAAACTTCCTGAGACCAAAAGATTTGTTTCGTTTGCAGGTCAAATTCCCAACTTCCCAATTGGGCAATCCGTTGCGCCATGTTCAAATGGGCTTCACTTCTACGCAATTGTTCCTCAATTTGTTTTCGATCGCTGATATCGGTTTCTGATCCTGCCATCCGCACAGGATTTCCCTGCTCATCCCAAAGCGCCTGACCACGATCGAGAATCCACACATAAGAGCCATCTTTCCGTTGAATGCGGTACTCCTGCTCATAAAATGCTGTTTTCCCTGCGAGATGGTCCTGAATAGCCTGCATCACCCGCTCGTAATCTTCAGAATGAATCCCCTCTGACCAATCGGATACATTGGAGCCAAGCTCATGTTCCCCATACCCTCGCAAGGTTTTCCATCGGGATGTTCGAAAGATTTGGTTCGTTTTTAGATTCCAGTCCCAAATACTGTCATTACATCCCTGAATCGCCAGTTGCCAGCGTTCTTCACTCTCCCGCAAAGCAGTGGTGCGTTCTGCAATCCGAGTTTCTAATTCCTGATTCAGTTGATGGAGGGCCTGTTCAGCTTGTTTGCGATCGGTGACATCCCGTATGATCACCAGAACCTCATCTTCCGTCAGGGGTGCAATTCGCACTTCCTCCCAACAATCCTGATCCGCAATCACGAGATGCTGTTCGTAAGTCTGTAACGTGCGAGTTTGTAAAGCTTGCTGAAGGTAAGACATTCGTTCAACGGCAACGGATTCAGGCAAAACATCAAACACGGTTGAAATCCGAGACTGGGGGGCGGGATACAACACCTTCACATCCTCACCACTCATCATTTCCAGGTGTTCTCCCTAGGCATTTGCACGAATGAGTAGATCGGGAATTGCCCCAATAATCGTGCGCTGGGTGGCTTCACTGCGCCGCAGGGCTTCTTCAGTGCGCTTGCGATCGGTCACATCTCGCACAATCACTAAGACTTCGTTCTCGCCACAGACTGCGATCCGCACTTCTTCAGTACGAAGTTCCTGATCAACCACAACCTGCTGTTCATAGACCTGTAAGTCTCTAGTTTGTAGTGCCCGCTGAATATAGCTCATTCGCAAATTGGCTAGATCCTGTGGCAAAGTGATGTCAAAGATACTTTTGCCAATCAAATCCCGACTGCCAAACACCTTAAAGCTTTTGGTTGGAAAAAATTCAAGATAGATCCCTTCCCCATTGATCTGCATAATCAAATCCGGCAGGGTAGAAATTAAGGTCTGGTACTTGATCTCCCCCTGATGTAACGCCAATTCTGTTTGTTTGTGTTGCTCAATATTCGTTTTTAACTCCGTCACTTCTGCCTGGAACTGGCGATAGATTCTGGATTGCTGTATCGCAAGGCTTAGTTGAAACGCTAGATGATTCAAAAATTCTATTTCTGTCTCTTGCCAGGTCAGGCATCCAGGGTGTTGCACAAGCAACGCTCCCCAAGGAGTAGCAGTGTTCGAACCATCTGTTTCAGTGGGACAGAAATACTCTGACACCTGAATTGGAATCACAATTTCTTCACCTTCCTCAGCACAAACACCCCCAGTTATTACGTCCTGGCTCGCTTTTGAGGATTGAAAACTGGACTCTGCAACAATTGTTCGCCTTTGATCGGGTTCCGCCTGATAAATAAGTAGACGATCGGCCTCAAGAAATTGACACACCTCATCCAATGTAGTTTGCAGGATCTCTGAAAGGCTGAGAGATTGGGCAATTCGATGAGCAATCTGCTTTATCAGTCGTTGCTGTTCCTGCTGACGGAGAACTTGAGCTTTCAGGTGCAACCGCTCAAGGGTTGACTGTATCAAACAGGGGAGCATTTCAGGACTTAAATGGGCTTTATGCCAACACTGCTCCACCTGATATCCGTAGAAAGATGGAAGATCGTGTGACGACTTACTCTGCTGGGTTAACATCACGACTGGGGGAAGGCTTGCTTGATACCGTTGATGCCACATCTCAGGAAACTTCAAGCCATTGGAATCGGCTAAGGTATCGTTGAGCAGGATCAAATCAGGGCGATCGTGCTGACAGAGCAAAATTGCTTCTTCAAGGCAGGAAGTTTCTAAAATCCGGTAACGCTCAGGATTCTCCAACAGCAAAGATTGACGATACATCCCTCGATCGGCGATTACATCGTCAACAATTAAGATAGTGGGGCTATTTAATGGGAAAAGCATCCGGTCTGAGGTTAAGGTCTGAGATGTATATTCAAGAAAGCCGTGGGACTCTCGAAAAGAAAATTCTAAAGCGCTTGATAGCCGAAAAGTAGCTAAAGAACCGTCAGAAAAAGCCCAGCTTATAGCAATAGCTTAACGGGATTACTCAGATCAGTAGCCCGTCGAAACCCTGCCAATCACAAGTAACTTCTCAGCCTCTCCTGTTATTTTAGGGGAATTTACATAAAAAGGCATTCTTGCTGGCGGACTGAAAGCACAGTTTATAGAATCAATTAGTTTGCAAGATAATATTTGTAAGAGAATAATTAGATTCCGCATAATTTTACTATTCAAAGCACTCGAATATGTTCCACAAAGCATCACCTGGTTAATTAGATTAGGTTAGGAAGTCAAAGTATCTGTAGTACAAGCTTTCCCATTCCGTCTTATTCCGTCTTGTACCTTCTTCCCTCTATCTATAGGCATTGGACGTACTCTAGTTTTGTATTTGTAGGGCAAGTGCCTCACTCGCGAACAAGATGCCCACTCTACAGAAGGTACTACACTTACAAGGATGGAACGTTCTCTAAATATTCATCTTTCGATCGAGAAAGATTTTACAAAAAGGAGTTAAATCCTCCAGATAGAAGGATAGAATTGTCCTTAACGTTAAGGACATTAGGTTGGCAATGTCCTTAACGTTAAGGACA
>JANRKG010000176.1:0-8383 GCA_033763635.1 Leptolyngbyaceae cyanobacterium bins.59 | reverse complement strand
TGGGCAGGGCATTCAGGTAGGCGATCGGGTCTTCTGTATTAAAGGGAGTGCCATCAAAGAGTTGGATTTGGCCACGGCTGTAGTTCACATCCAGACCCAATTCCCGTGCTGCGATACTGAAGGTCGTCATACGGCAGACTCGCTCCAGAATTTCCACCCAGTTACGAGGGAAGGGGACATCTCCCCACCGGGCCATCTGGGTCATAATCCAGAGTTGTTCCGTGCGGCTGGGGCGGTTGCTACAGTTATCCCCAAAGAACTGGTGATGGGCATATTCCCGCATCTGACCATCCACATTGCAAACGTAAGGATTGGGATCATTCAATTGGATGTAGGACAGGTCCGTGCTGACATATTCGCGACGGGCCAGGATTTGCCGAACTTCCTCTGTATGGGCTGTATCAGCGCAGTAGCGGCAGGCTTCCAACAATGCCTTAATGAGGGCAATGTGGGTATTGGGGTAAGCATTGGCCCAATCTTCCCGAACGCCCAGCACCTTACCGGGGTGCCCGTGCCAGATTTCCAGGTCAGTGGCGATCGTAAAGCCAACCCCTTCGACCGCTGCCCGGATATTCCAGGGTTCGCCCACGCAATAGCCATCGATCGACCCTGCTTGCAAGTCCACCACCATTTGAGCAGGGGGAATCGTTCTCAGAGCTACATCCTGATCGGGGTCAATCCCACCGGATGCCAGCCAGTAACGAAGTAACAGATTGTGCATGGAGGAGGGATGAACCATTCCCAAACGGTGGGGTTGTTCAGGCGAACTTTCCAGCATTTTTTTCAAATCCGCCAGGGTGTGAATTCCCTGTTCGTAGAACCGCTTCGCCAGGGTGACTGCGTTCCCATTGCGGGTGAGGGTGAGGGAGGTCACGGTGGGCAGGGGCTTGTTATCCACGCCCCCTAGCGTTAACCAGAGGGGCATCCCAGCGGGCATTTGGGCTGCATCCAGATAGCCCCCAGCAATTCCATCCGTAATCCCGCGCCAGTTGCTTTCCCGCACCAGATTCACTTCATCCAACCCGTGCTTTTGGAAGAATCCCTTTTCCTTCGCAACTGCCAGAGGAGCACAAGCCGTTAGGGGCAGGAAGCCGAGTTCCAGGTTCACTTTCTCTAACCCATGACGGGCGATCGCTGCTGTCTTCCGTGCCCGCAGTTTCTTGATCCGCTTCTGCTGGTTCAGGAAGTAGATCATTTCACTCCGCAGACTGTAGTAGCTGGGGTGTTCCACCACTTCCATCCGCTTCCGGGGGCGGGGGATGTCCACTTCGAGAATCTGTCCAATCTTGGATTCGGGACCATTGGTCAACATCACAATACGATCGGACAACAGCACCGCTTCATCAACATCGTGCGTCACCATAACAGCCGTGACTCGGTTTTCTTCGCAAATCCGCATCAACTGTTCTTGCAGGTTCCCACGAGTCAGGGCATCCAGCGCGCCAAAGGGTTCGTCCAGCAGCAACAGCTTGGGTCGGATTGCCAGGGCACGGGCGATCGCCACCCGTTGCTTCATCCCCCCGGACAGGTGGGCGGGTAGCTTGTCGGCTGCGTGACCCAGGCCCACCATGTCGATGTGCTGTTGCACAATGCCCTTCCGTTCCCCGGCGGGCAGGTCTTTCATCACCGCGTTTACTGCCAGGGCGATGTTTTCCCGCACGGTGCGCCAGGGCAACAGGGAATAGTTTTGGAACACCACCATGCGATCGGGTCCGGGTTTGCGAATTTGCTTCCCTTCCAGGGTCACAACCCCATCGGTGGGCAGATCCAAACCAGCGATCATATTTAAGAGGGTGGATTTCCCACATCCAGAGTGTCCAATCAGGGACACGAATTCGCCTTTCTTAATCTGTAAATCAATTCCCTTCAGAGCGATATAGGAGCCACCGCCCGTCAGGTTAAATACTTTCTCAATCTGGTCTACTGCTACAAATACGCTCATATCAACCTCTCTGTCTGTCGATTTGTGTGAATGGGAATGGGTAATAGGGGATGGGTAATGGGGGATTGAAGTGAGGGCTTGGTTGGATGGGTTCGGTCTGGCCATGTCCTTGCAATGACCGATGACCCATTCCCCATTCCCCAGGCCCCTTAGCGTTGCTCTTCGGGCACAATCAGCGTTTGCACAAAGGCGATCGCCTTATCCAGCAACAGACCGACAATCCCGATGTAGACCAGAGCGACGATGACTTCACTCACATAGTTGTTTTGATACGCTTCCCAGATGAAGAAGCCAATGCCCACAATCCCGGACATCACGATTTCAGCCGCGATAATTGCCAACCAGGCCAGACCGATTCCAATCCGCAGACCTGTGAAGATGTAGGGCAAAGCAGCAGGAATCAAAATGTCAAAGAAGTATTCTTTCTTAGATAGTTGCAACACACGGGAAACGTTGTTGTAGTCCTGGGGAATTTGACGCACCCCAACAGCGGTGTTGATCAGAATGGGCCAGATGGCGGTTACGAAAATCACGAACAGGGCAGCGGGTTCATTCTGACGAAGAGCAGCCAGGGAGATAGGCACCCATGCCAGGGGAGGAACCGTCCGCAACAGTTGGAAGAGGGGGTCCAGCGCCTTGGACATCACTTTGCTGGTGCCGACAACGATTCCCAATGCAATTCCAACGATCGCCGCCAGGACATAACCAATGATCACCCGTTGCAAACTGGCGAAGATCTGCCAACCCAATCCTTTATTCGTGCCGCCAAAGTCAAAGAAAGGATAGGCAATCAAAATCCAGGTGTCTTGAACAACCTTGATAGGGCCAGGAAGGGTTGCACCGGGAGTCCAAGAAAACAGTTGCCAGATCGTTAAAAATGCCAGAATTCCAAGGGCGGGGGGAATTAATTCAGGAAATTGCTTGTTGAGGTCCGTGACCCAGCGGGGTAATCCAGAGGGGGCAGAGCGCTTTTGAATGGGAACCATTGTGAATCTCCTGGGATTTATAGAATGAGAGGAAATGGATAGAATAGTTCGGTAGGATGGGCACTGCCCTCCTGCTCACCCCGCCGACGAACACTCCTCGGGGTTTCTCGATAAGGGCATGGCATGGCAGTGTCATGCCCTTATGTTTTGGGGATTTGGCTTAGACGCTGACTTTTTTGATTGCCAAACTCTTGAGGTAAGCGGTGGGGTTTTCCGGGTCAAACTTGATGCCGTCAAAGAAGGTTTCAACCCCACGGGAAGTGCTAGTGGGGATATCGGCGGCGGCGACTCCCAGTTCCTTGGCTGCTTCCTTCCACAGATCTTCCCGGTTCACCTTGTCAATGATGGCCTTCGCGTTCGCCAGAGTATCTTCTGGCAGGAAGCCCCAACGAACGCTTTCAGTCAGGAACCAGAGGTCATGGCTCTTATAGGGATAGGAAACACTGCCCTTTTCATCCTTCCAGTAGTAAGCCGCCATGCTCTTGTCATCGATCGTGCGACCGTCGCCCATGTCGTACTTGCCCTCGAAGGGATTCTTCAAGACCTCAGCAGGTAGGTTGAAGTAGTTCCGACCGGACAGAATGGTTGCCAGTTCTTCCCGATTCTGGAAGTCATCACACCATTGCTGGGCTTCCATGATGGCCTTCAGGATGGCCTTGGTTGCCTTAGGATTCTTATCCACCCAATCGGCCCGCATCGCCAGATACTCTTCGGGGTGGCACTTCCAAATTTCAGCGGTCAGGGTTGCCAGGAAACCAACCTTATCCTTCACAATTCGATAGGGCCAGGGGTCGCCTGTACTGAAGGCATCCATTGTTCCGGTCTTCATGTTGGCAACGGTTTGAGCCGCAGGAACGGTCAACAGTTTCACATCCGCATCCGGATCAATTCCACCAGCCGCTAGCCAGTAGCGAATCCAGAAGTCCTGGTTAGCTTTGGGGAAGGTGTAGGCGGCTGTGAATTGGGTGCCCGCTGCTTTCAGTTGCCCAAACAGGGATTTTGCACCTGCCAGTTGTGTACCGATGCCTTTGCCCTGGTGTTTCCCAGCGATCGCAATCCCATTTCCGTGGGTGTTCAACTGCATTAGCACATACATGGGAATCTTCTGATTGCCCTTGGTAATCCACCCTTCGGAGATGCCATAGGGCATGGGCATTTGCCATTGCCCCCCATCAATCCCGCCCCCAGCGGACCCAATCTCCGCGTTATCCCGTGCAGAACCCCAGTTGGCCTGCTTTGCCAGATCAACTCCAGTCATTCCATACTTCGCGAAGAAGCCCTTTTCCTTCGCAACAATCATGGCTGCCGCTTCTACGATCGGCAGATAGCCCAGCTTTACATTCGGGGTTTCAGGAGTTTCTGCTGCGCTCAACGCGACAGGGCTTGCAACGGGAGCCTGGGTCGTTGTTTGTCCCGGCATATTCGGAGGATTGCCCAAACATCCTTTTAATAGAACGGAAGTTGCTGCTGAAGCACCTGCGGTGAAAAGAAACCGTCGCCGAGAAAGTTGCCGTGTTAAATCTTCCATAAAACCTCCTGAACTGTAATCAATCGCTGGGCAATAAAAGAATCAATCGTCAAACCATTAATAGAAAAAGAAAACAAACCATGCACACCGTCCAAATTTGCATTTCACTAAAGTCGCCTCCGTTAACAAGTCATAAAAGTATTGTTTGACCTTTTATTGAGGCAATCGAACACAGCAAAACCGCTCCCAGATTCCAAAGTGTCTGACTGGAGGTTCTGGAAAAAGAAACGATTTTTAGGCAGTCCAGGTAGAGCGATCGAGGCAATCCAGTGATGGCCTCTCATCCCTCTCGATGGCTAGTAGTGGAAATGCTTTAGTGAATTCGGCGGGGAAGCATTGCATCAATGAATGTTTATCATTGAGTGCATTCTTGAATGCGTTAATCAATGCATCCATGAATTCAAATTATCACTTTTTAAGAATTCGTAAATACCCTGAACGCTGCAACTGAAATAAAATCCTAAATCATGTCTATAAGTATTTCTTCTCAAAAATGCTCTACATATTTTTTGAGATTGAAGTAGAGGATTATTACTATAGGAATCATTGAGTGCAACCGGGGATCATTGCCCCTTAAGGCGGCTGAAGCAAGATTTGAACGATTAATCAATCCCTGCTGTGCCCAAAAAACAGGGGATTCTTATTATGAAAACAATCAAAAATAACTGATGATTACCTATCAATAAAATGCCGATCGCATTCTCTATTCAAATGATTGTTCTGAATCTATTCATAAAAAGACCCACATTTTTGACAAAATGTGAGTCCTGCTCAAGATAGAACTTAATCAATTAACTAACAGTAAGGAGCAACATCCTCCCCACACTCATCTGCTAAGTAGCAGAGGGAGCGGAACCGTAAACCCACCAGTTGTTCATATAGAGGATTGAGTTTGCAGAGGGGGGGAATATGCACGACTTTATGACCAAATAACTGGATATCCCGCTCAAAGGGGCATTGGGGCGGAATCATCTTGCAGAGGAAGCGGGCTACTCGCGGATCATGGATTTCCATGTGATCCAGCCACTCTTGCAAGGGTTTGAGGGGCGTGAACTGGGGATGATTGGGATGGTCAGGAGAAAGGGGACTGGTGGAGGCGATCGGTTGGGTGACATTTACCGGACCCTCTTCTGGATGCTCCAGGGTCAACCGCAATCCCTGAAGTGGCTCTGAACTGTGCCCCAAGGCATCACAAAACTGATGGATCAGGCCATCTTCAACAGGAGAGTAAAAGCCATCTGCCACCGCGACCATCACTGCCGTTCGCAGAAAATCCTCCGAGAGCTTGCTGCCAACCCCCAGTTCCGTTGCCAATTCTGTCGGAGTAATGGGATGTTGCAATGAGGCTGTTTCGACATGGGGAATCAGTTCGCATCTAGTGAGGGAAGCGATCAATCTTTGTTCTTCTGTACTGAAATCATCATCAGACCAGGCGATCGTCAGTAACCCCCGTAACCAGGCTGTAATTTGGGTATTGGTCAGGGAGGTTTGTTCTGAGGTTGTCATAGAGACCTCTCATGGAAAGATATAAATAGCCTCACAGGCTCGATTGTAACCGTCGTGCTTTCGGTTCCAACAGTCTTAAAATCAATTTTATTTTCACGCTATCGTTCCATTATTTCGGAGGGTTGCGGCAACCGAGTGACGATCGCCCCTCCTTTGGCAGACCAAAACTCCCGAAACAAAACGGGATATTGCACCATAATTTGCAGATGGCGCAGAAAGAAATAAACCCTAAAAATGAGTTTTCCCAATCCCTTTAAGTGACGGTAGGCAAAGCGCGTTTCACAGTGAAATAAATCCCGATACCACTGCTCTCGATTATCACTGCGACAGCCCCCCGTAGGACTCATGAGATGAATCAGCGTTGCTTTGGGGTTGTACCAGATTTCTGAACCAGGAAACGCTTTCAGAAGTCGCAAGCTCATATCGGATTCTTCGCGCCGTCCATTCCCGATGAAGCCTTCATCAAAGCCGCCGATCGCCCGGAGAGAATCGCAGCGAAAAGACATATTGCAGCCACGGGGAGTCATAACCCGACAGGGTTCAGAATGATTGAAATAACAAAGGAATACGCCGCTTCTCGTAATCAAACTTACGGGGTATCCAGTGCTATCTAGAAAAGAAGAATAGTAAGGATCAAGACTGAAATAGGGACGTAGGATCAACGCTATCCACCGCCGAATGCGTTGTTTAGCCCGCATCGCACGGGATTCCTCGGCAATTTTTTCGGCTCCTGCCGTTCCGATCGCATTTGGATATTCGTAATAGGTTTTGAGATGTTGTTCAACCAGAAAGCAATCCGGAATCACATCATCATCCAGATACAAAATCAAGTCAGTTGTGGTTTCCTGAAGGGCAATATTACGGGCAGCACAGAGTCCTTTTACAGGAGGCTGAATCACTCGGATGGGAACCGAAAACCGAGCGTGCCAGGGTTTGATATCAAAAAAAGTATCGGTCTGGTCAATGATTAGAATTTCTTGAACGGAACTGAGATCAATCCGACAGAGGTGATGCAGGGTTTCAGCAAGTTGGGGATGCCGATTAAGGGTGGGAATGGCGATCGTGATACTGAGAGTCATGAATAGGGAGGTACAAAATCGGCTATCGGTTCAAGGTTTGATATCGTAAGCGGAGGGTCCAAAAGAGTTGTCTCAGGCGGAGCGGACCCACTCGAATGAGCAAGTTTTTTACCTCCCGTCGCCCAATCTCTCCTAAGAGAGAACGGGATAGGAAAGGCCGATGCAGTGGCTCACTCCAGACGAGGCGCACCAGTTGAGAACCAAATTTGGATAGAATTCTGGATTCTTGAAAGTAGGGAGCCACATCCCGATAGGAAGGAGCCGCAAGGAGGTGCAGCAACTTATCCAGGACAGGCCGTTGTTGGTGCCATCGATCGCTACTGGACGAAAAGGAATTGGGCAGGAACCGAAACGCTGCCAGCGGTTCCGGGATGTAGCAAGCCCCGTAGCGAAAGCCGATCGCATGGAGGGCAAACCAATCGGAATGCCATTGCAACTCAGGAATGAAGCGCCCCACGTCTAGCAGAGCCGATCGCTTGAAAATTGCTGTATAGCCTGGAATGTACTCACGAGTGCGGCGCATAACAGTCACGAGATCCGGAGGGGATAGGTAGCCCGCCTGGTCTTGAAATCCCAAATGTTTCGGGTGAATGACTCCAGTTTTCGCATCTAGAAACACCAGATCGGCAAAGCACAGCCCCGCTTCGGGATATTGGGCAAGTAACGTCATCGACTGTTCAAAAAAACCGGGAAGAACGCGATCGTCGGCAGCGGCCCAGTAGATGTAATCCCCGGTTGCCACTTCCAACGCCCGATTCGCAGAAGCGACGGCCCCCTGGTTTTGGGCATTCTTGAGAAGACGCACATGCGGAAACTGGCGCACAAAGGGTTCAATCACCCCTAAACTGGCATCCGTCGAGGCATCGTCAATCACGATCACCTCCAGGGGTTGATAGGTTTGCTCCAAAATAGCCTGTAGTGCCTCTGAGATGTAGGCTGCGTGATTGTAGTTTGGTAGCAAAACGGACAAAGTGGGTCGCGCCAAAGTCACCTCAACTTTTCTGAACACACCGAGAGAACCCGATCAATACCACAAGGGAATTTTACAGGCGAATTTTACAAGCCCAGAGGAATAAACAGCCTGATACACTGAGGAACAGCGAAATGCTACCTCTTATATCATCATGCCAACCGTCAGCATTCTCATCACAACATATAACCGGAGCAAGCTCTTGAAAAGAGCGATCGACAGTGTCCTCGCTCAGAGCTTCCAGGATTTTGAACTGGTGGTAATTGATGATCACTCGACGGATGACACGCCGGAATTGATGGCAACCCTGACGGACCCTCGCATTCGCTACATTCGACGGCCTGAGAATTTGGGGAGCAAATATGGCGATCG
>JANRKG010000175.1:0-3816 GCA_033763635.1 Leptolyngbyaceae cyanobacterium bins.59 | reverse complement strand
GGTGGCGCTGGCTGGGCTACTGGTGATTAGCTTGGTTTGGGCACTACAACGCTAACCCATGACTTATTGAGTCATTCAACCTACACTTCCATTGGGGCTTCTGCTGGAACTTCTGGGGTGATGGGTGTTTCTTGGTAAACTGCCAGGTCAAACCAGAAGGTTGTGCCCACCCCCACTTCACTGACCAATCGGACGCGGGTATTGTGGCGCTCAATGATGTTGCGAACAATAGATAGCCCCAAACCCGTTCCTTCCAGGGTATGAACGCGGTTTTCCACTCGGAAGAAACGATCGAAAATAGCAGCCTGATCTTCTGGGTCAATCCCAATTCCCGTGTCGGAAACTTCCACTCGTACCGCTCGGATGATGGCTGCATCTTGAATCGGATTTTCAGGATTGGGATTTGGCAGATCTGAGCTTTCTTCCAGGGGATAGACGCGAATTACAATCCGTCCTCCAGACTCAGTAAACTTCAATGAATTACCAACTAAATTGATTAAAACCTGCAACAGCAGATCGTAATTACCCAGGACAGACGGCAGATTGGGGTCAATTTCCTGGCTCAGTTCAATTCCCTTATCACGGGCATTGAGTTGATAGGTTCGTAGCGTTTGTTCGACAGGAGGCACCAGATCCACCGCTTCCAGGTGATAGCGCTTGTTGGATTCCAATCGGGACAGATCGAGTACGTCGTTGACTAGACGGGTCAGGCGATCGGTCTCATGGTTCGCAGTTTCCAGGAATTCCCGCCGTTCCTCCTGGCTCAGTTCTTCCCCATATTCGTGCAGGGTTTCAATGAAGGATTTGATGTTGAACAAAGGAGTTCGTAATTCATGGGAAACATTACTAATGAACTGACTCTTCGCTTCGTTGAGTTCCACTTCACGGGTGATGTCCTGAACCGTCATCGCCAGTCCTTTTACGCTCTCCCGATACTGATCAAATACAAGCGTCAATAAAATCCGAACGGTTCTTTGAGTAGGTTCCGTCAACGTAATCCGAAATTCTTCTCCTTCCTTCGGTGGGTTCGTCGGATTTTGGGATTTCAGGGGAGTCGTTGCCGAACCTGCCAGGTGATAGAGGGGGCGAGTAAGTTCAACCCGAATCGCCGCAGGGAGGTGATAGAGAATGTTTTCCCCAATCAAATCTTGCCCTTCCCAATTGAAGATGCGCCGCGCCGTAGGATTGACCAGGACGATGTGCATGTTGTTGTCTAATAAGACGGCTCCATCGGCGATCGTCGAGACCAGCGTTTCCAGCTTGGCCTTTTCGGCAGTTAGCTCCTCAATATTCTGTTCTTCATAGCTCTCCAACCGTTCTGCCATTTCGTTGAAGTTGAGAATCAGTTCCCCCAATTCTCCCCCCAGAGGAATATCGATCCGCTGATTAAAGTTTCCGGCAGAAATATTCTTGACCCCCACCAGTAATTCCTTAATGGGTCGAGTAATCGTCAGGGCATTGATGACCGCTCCCAGGATGACCATTACCCAAATCGAGACGAAAACCGCAAGGGTAACATCCCGCGTCAGATTAGACGAAGTGACGACAGTGGGGTTTGGATTGGTGCCGATCGCTAGCACCCCCAAATACTGATTCTCGTGAAACAGGGGTACGAATACGTCCGTCACTTCCCCGTCCGGGGTGAGGTGTTGCCGAACCATTGGCAATTCTGTATCTCCGCCAAAATTTTCGGGCAATTGAATCCGGCGGCGAATGGTGAGAGAATTCTGGACCTCAGACTCGGAAAATGGAATCCCAAAAAAGATGTTGCCCTCCTCATCGGCATACAGCATGTACCGAATGCTGGAGGTGCTGCTGTAGAAGCGGTGGGAGAACCGGGCCAGTTCCGTGCGATTGTTTTCCCCAATTAAGGGAGCGACGTTGGCAGCCAGGAGTAAGCCCAGATCCCGCCCAAATCGAGTGTCATTCAGGCGGGCATCCTGTTGAATAGTATTGACAGCCCAGAAGGTCAAAGCACTCATGATCAGCGAAACCACCAGGGTTGCCGCTGCCATGAGCTTGGTTTGAAGGGTGAAGCCCAACCACCAGCTTCTCAGAAGGTCTTGCAGTGATTTCAGTAACGCCAGCAAGTCTGATCCCCAACCTCTCGATCGCTGTTGTTCCGTGATGAATTCCCCCAATCACAGCACCCTCACGGGTCGTAGGGGTTAGGAATGGAAAGAATACTTCCCTTATCCTATCCTTCAGTTGCAGAAAAGTTACATTTCATCACGAATGTTTGTTTTTAGCGGGGGGTAGATTGGGCCGTTCGGACCCGATACCCGATATCGCGTCGATAATACAACCCTTCAAACTGAATCTGCTCAACTGCAAGATACGCATTAGCAAAGGCTTCGTCAAAGGTTGCCCCCAGAGCAGTGACATTCAACACCCGTCCGCCTTCCGTAAACAAAGTTGATTGTTTGAGTTGGGTTCCGGCATGGAAGACGATCGCTCCTGCGTCGGCGGCGGCGATTAGCCCCAAAATGGGGTATCCCTTACTGTAGTTGCCGGGATAGCCTCCAGATGCCAGTACAACACAGGCGGCGGCCCCTGGTTTCCAGGCGATCGGCGGTAGAGAAGCTAACTTCTGCTGGGCACAGGCGAGTAGCAACCGATCGAGCGGAGAATCCAATAGGGGTAAAATCACCTGGGTTTCTGGATCACCAAAACGGCAATTAAACTCAATCACCATCGGATCTCCTGCTGGGGTGATGATGAGTCCTGCATAGAGGATGCCCCGATAATCAATCTTCCGGTTCTGCAAAGCCGCGATGGTTGGTTCCAGGATTTCCTGTTGAATGCGCGCCATCAATTCTGGAGTGACGAGAGGAGCGGGGGCATAGGCTCCCATTCCTCCTGTATTTGCCCCTATGTCTCCTTCCCCAATGCGTTTGTGATCCTGGGCTGGCAGGAGGGGCCGAATGGTCAGGCCATCCGTGAGTGCCAGAACAGAAACTTCCTGGCCCGTTAGGTATTCTTCAATTACAATGCGTTTCCCGGCAGCCCCAAACTGCCCCTCGAAGGCCGCTGTCACCGCAGCCTGAGCCTCCTCAAGGGTCATGGCAACCGTTACCCCTTTTCCAGCCGCCAGACCATCTGCTTTGACGACGATCGGCGCGCCATGAGCCTCCAGATAAGCCAGAGCCTCCTCAGCATTGGTAAACGTCGCAGACTTTGCCGTTGGAATGCCCGCTTCTGCCATTAAATCCTTCGCCCAGGCTTTGCTGGACTCGATTTCCGCGCCTGCCCGGGTTGGCCCAAACACCGTCAACCCTTCTTTGCGAAGGTAGTCTGTAATTCCCAAGGCAAGAGGAAGTTCTGGCCCCACCACTACGAGGGCAACATTCTGGACCACAGCAAAGCGGGCGATTCCCTCAAAATCCTCAACCGTCATGGCAATGTTCTTACATCTAGCCAGGGTTGCGGTTCCTCCATTGCCAGGAATGCAGAAAACCTGCTGGACATTTTCAGATTGCAAGAGTTTCCAGGCCAAGGCATGTTCCCGGCCCCCATTACCAACGACTAAAGCCTTCACGATAATCTTCGAACCACAAATGCATCTAATTATGTCACGATTTGAAGGACATTCTGTAAGGGTAAACTCCCGGCATCCGGTCTGTATGGGTGTGGATGGGTGGATGGATATGATGAAAAGTTTTTTTCCGGCGCTAATTCTCATGTCGGTTGGACTATTTTTAGGAGCCTCCATGCCCCTTGAAGGGCGATTAGGAGTACCCTCTGTCTTACTCGCCCAACCTGCGGGGGAGTTTCCTCCCAATCCCCTGGAACCCGACCCGACCGATCCCCTTTTGC
>JANRKG010000174.1:0-3222 GCA_033763635.1 Leptolyngbyaceae cyanobacterium bins.59 | reverse complement strand
ATTGGCTATTCAGTAGAAGGAGATAAGGACAATGGGTAAAACGAGGCAACGACGCTACATTATTTATGTAGCCCAACCAGATGAACCCGGTTGGGAACAACGCTATCGGGTTAACAATGGGCATGAGTCATTTACCGACATTTTGGCAGAAGAATTTGACTCATCTGATAGTCCTCTCCCAAAACCGGGCGATCGGGTCTTAGAACTGGTGACAGTTCCTGGTTTTGAGGATTCCCGCTTTCCGGGTGCATCAACCCATCATCGGGATGGAGAATGGCAAGTCTCCAGAATAGAGGAATACACCCCCGATATTCCCGTTGGTATGGCTTTTGGCACCATCGTATTGTGCTTTTGTCGCTATGCCCCAATCAACAATCCCCTAAACCCTCTACCCCCAATTCAGGTTAATGCTGATTCCTTTGGTGGGGATGAACAGGCTTACCAGGAATGGCTAGAAACTCAGAAGCAACCCGTTAGAGCTTGAAGCATTGTAACTACTCAGGTTGTTGGCTAAAGCTATGTTGTCCTCATCCCCTAACCCCTTCTCCCCAGGGAGCCAGATTGAAGTCCGTCTCCCTGGGGAGAGGGATTTAGGGTGTAGAGCCTTGCTCTTCTCGAAGAGTGGGCTGCTAGCTTTTGCCTATGAACCAGGTTCTCTGATGACCTCCTGTACAGATGCCAAAAACTGCGATTAGCGCCTATCATTTTCTCCTGTGGGTGACAGCTCTTGAGCCAGGTTTTCCTGGAGGGCTTCCAATACCGCGATTGGGTCAGCCGCTTCCTGCATTATTTCAGCTTCTAGATCATGCCGATTAATCACACCCGGTAAGTCAGTGCGGAGTTCTTCTAAGAGCGCAATCATCTTGGCAATCTTCTGCTCGGAGAGCAAATTAAGCTGTAGCATCAACTGCGACCGCTGTTCGGCAAAGTTTTCTTGGCGCGTTTGCCGTACCAACACTCCGGTTGAAATCACCAATGCGGCTGCATCTAAGCCTTGCCCTGACCAGCTAAATGGGGGCAGGTTGAATGGCATAAAGGATTCAAAAAAACTGCTAATAATCCAGAGAGCCAGGATGACTATCAAGCTATACAAAAAGGTCGATCGCCCAAAGAACGTAGCGATCGCTTCTAATAGCCGCTGGTGGGTGGGAATGTCTCGAACTTCCTGGGTATGCAGTAAAGTAATCGCTTCGATATTTTTTGTGATCGGGTCTGGTAAGGGAGCCGTGAGCACTTGATTTCGAGCAGCTTTCAGGTTGAGTGCTTTAGTACCTAAACTGAACTGTGGATTGACAATGTCGTCTGCGTTGGTCATCCTGCAACAACTCCTGAATCTAGATGACTCGATTATTGCTTATCTTCCGATACCGTTGACGCAAAGATCTCAAGAGGCTGAAACGCCAATTTCACCATTATCATGAAATATCTGTAGGGCACCTCGAAAAATACGATTCCGCCGATTTTGCCTTGATCTGAGTAGTTACCATTTTCATGTGAATGGCTACCAGGAAATAACTCACACATTGTTACATCTGATGATTTCTACATCCTTGGCATTCTCACCTCAAATGTCCATCGGACTTGGGTAAAAGCCCAAAGTCCCACTCTGAAGGGCGATACCCGCTACACTAACAACACCTGCTTTGAAACCTTCCCCTTCCCCCAAACCCCAAGCCCAAACCTGATCGCTGCTATCCGCACTACGGCCCAGGAACTCCACGCCTACCGCAGTGAACAAATGGAGAAGAAACAGTGGGGCATCACCAAACTCTACAACGAATACTTTGCCGAGCCGAGTAGCCAACTCTTCAAGCTCCATGCCAAGCTAGATCAACTGGTGATGCAGGCTTATGGCTTCAAGGCGGGTGATATTGTTGGTTTCCAGCCTCATCTCACCCTTAGCGTACAAATTTTTCCAAATTCTGAGGTGACCCCAATAAAGGTGAGGCAAAGAATGCACTAGCCCGTGCCTTGTACTTGAACCGACTGGGCGAGATTCGTGACCGCAGTTTTCAGAAACAGAGCTATCGTGCTAGCGGATTGAACTTGGTGGTAGCAGCTATGGTTCTGTGAAACACGGTCTATCTGGAACGAGCAGTACAGGCACTTCGGAACTCAGTAAAGGGGGTAGATGACCAGTTACTGACACACCTGTCACCCCTGGGTTGGGAACATGTCAACCTAACGGGTGACTACGTCTGGCGGCAGAACCAAGAAGTTGAACAGGGTAATTTCAGGCCGTTACGGATACCTGGCGAGGCTTAACACTCGATAGCATTAGAGAATACTCAGGCACTCTAAGCTAGATGGAAAGCAGGATTCAGGCTTAGCGTACGATTTTTCCCGTTTCGTGCGTTGACCCCTTGATTGCAGCAACTTGCTCTGGAAACGGATAATGATTACCTCTTTTGTAATTTTTAGGGAAAATTAGAGACATTGCGAAAGAAATTGAATAGACTGGATAAACTCCCAATGTTCTTGATTACCTGTTAAGCCTTTAGAAATGAGCCATTCCCCGAATGAAGCTTGGACTCGTAAGGAGTTGATTGACCCAAAGCTTGAGGCTGCGGGGTGGGATCTGAGTCCGGCGAAAGGGGAAGTCAGGTTTGAAATCCCTGTGGATGGGTACGATGCAGAACCCTGGAATGGGGTGACTGACTATTGCCTGTATCGATCGAACGGGGAAGTGATTGCGGTTGTAGAGGCAAAGAAGCAGAGCCGCGATCCACGGGTGGCAGAACAGCAGGTGCGGCATTATGTGACGGAAATAGCTAAGCACCAAAGCTTTCAGCCCTTTGCTTTTCTGACGTACATCCTGGAGCAGCATACCAGCCCGAAAATTCTCCAAGATGAGAAGGGGCAGAAGCATCTGGTGGGCGATCGCCTTTCATCTGAGCAAAGCAAGCATCTGCAAACCGAGGCGTTGACCGCCTACGACAATGACTCTGGGATGACGATGCTGCGAATTGGGTCGATGAACCTGATGCTGCACGGCATTCAGCACCCGCGATTTTTCTACAAAGATACGCTCTCGAAGGCGTTCAACGATGAGAAGTCGCTGGATGTGGTGCTGATGAATCCGCCATTCAAGGGGAAGATGGATGAGTCAGACATCAACCCGTCCCTGCCTACGAAGGTCAAGAAAACGGAACTGCTGTTTCTGCACCTGATCTTGCGAGTGCTGGATATGGGCGGACGTTGTGCGGTAATTGTGCCGGATGG
>JANRKG010000173.1:0-6916 GCA_033763635.1 Leptolyngbyaceae cyanobacterium bins.59 | reverse complement strand
GGGGGGTCCAACGCTCCTGGTAGCGCAGGTCCAAATCCACAATCTGCTCGAAATCCTTGACGGACGATCGCCCACAAACCTGCCATTCTCCGGTGATACCGGGTTTGACGTTCAGGCGTTGCCAGTGACGTGTATTGTACTTGGAAACCTCATCTCCCGTAGGAGGACGGGTTCCCACCAGACTCATCTCGCCTTTCAGAACATTCCAAAACTGGGGGAGTTCATCCAGACTGCTCTTTCTGAGGAATCGACCGACGCGAGTGATACGAGGGTCTCGCTCGTTTTTGAAAATTAGCCCTTTTGCCTGATTGGGAACACTGGCCTTGAGTTGATCAGCATCAACGACCATTGACCGGAACTTATAGAGGTGGAAGGGTTGGCCCAGCAGCCCAAATCGCTGTTGCCGGAAGAAAATTGGCCCTGGAGAATCTAACTTAATCGCGATCGCAATGGGGACAAAGGCGATTGCCAGAATCAGTAACCCAACCAAACTGCCAGCGATGTCAAGAAAACGCTTGAACGCCGACTCGACGGAAGGATGGGGAGTGCCGGGTGCATTAAAAGTAGTCCAGTTAGAAGAGAGGGGAGTAGAAGAAATCACAAGGGATTGTCTGGTCATAACGGATCTGCCAAAGAAACCGTGTATTTACGTAGTTCTCTCAAAATATAGATGGGACTGGGTTCATGGGGATCTGGGGATCACGAAGCTTCTTAGAATCTTCAAGAGCTAGGCGAGTGTAAAGGATTTTTATGTGTTTTTGATAAAGAGCGTTGTCCCCGTTACAAAAAACAAGATTTCTTTATCGAAAAGCTAAAATTTCCCCCAGATGGAGTAGGTGCCTGGAGGGCAGGGTGCATTTGTACTCCTAGGAGATTTCCAGAAAAGAGTTTACCTGGGGGTTGCCCTTCGACTTCGCTCAGGGCGCGGATGTTGGTTGAGCGAAGCCGAAACCAGCGGGTAGATTGTTTTTTAGAAATCTCCTTAGGGCATTGCCATTTTAGATCTGGAGCACAGTAAGTAATCACAGTAAGCAATCACAGTAAGCAATGATTGAAAGTGCTACCAGAAATAATGACTGTCAGAAATAATGACTGTCAGAAATAATGTGATTGGACAATGAATACTACTCACTACCAGGAAATACTGTCCAAGTCAGCCTCAATTTGAGGCTTCAAGCTTTTCTGAACTGATCTCTGAACTGATTGAATAAGATTGAATTAAAGGCATCAACAGAAAATCTACAGAGAAAAATTCATTCTCTTAAAGAAAAAGCTTGTAATTTGGTAAGAGTGCGGAATTCTGACTAAGGTTTGTAAAAATTCTTGCCGGGATGTTCCCGATCGTCTGTCCAGATAGGTCGAGCTTGCCAGGTAATATTTCCCTGCGTTGTTTCAACTAAAGTCCGCTCCAACAGGTCTGGTAGACTCTTCCAAGTCAAGTTTTCATTTCTTAACAAATTTTGTAAATCTACAAGTGCTTGTTCAATATCAGCCGTTTCATCCACATGAAGAGGTGTTTCCATCCGAACAGGCTCTCGTTGGACGACTGTAACAGCCTGTTGCACGATCGATGCAATTTGAGCGCCCATATCCCGCCGTCCCCGGAGGCTTTGCTGTCGCCATCCCCGCTCGGTTGTGGCGTAAAGGGAAGGAAGCCGATTCAGGGCAAAGGCTGCTACATCGTCTCGCTTAAGGGCTTGCAGCCGTTTACTGGAAAGCTGGCGGAATTGTTTATCAATTTCTTCATTCACCAGAAACTCCATAACGTTTCGGTACACGAAGACCTTGGACAACTGCCGATCAGAAGCGGAGCGGTCAGAAGGAGGGGTAGGCATAGGATAAGCCGAGTAGAAAACACACTGATGGAGAAAACACGGACATACATGGAAGCTAGCGTACAAGAAATTTCGGAGGCTTCTATAAAGCTTCAATAAAAATCCGTGTTTTCCAGGACAGGGGAAGAAGAAAAGCAGAGGCAGAAGGGGAAGACCTCTTCTTCTGTCCTCTGCCTTCTGCCTTCCTTAAGTTCCTATTGAAACCTGCAACCGTCCTACTTCAGGGACTTGTTGCGCGATCGTCTTGCCAATTTCGAGAGAAGCGGTGGCGGCAGGAGAGGGGGCATTGCAGACATGGACCGAGTTACGGTCTTGAATAATCAGGAAGTCGTCTACCAGTTTGCCATCCTCCATCAATGCCTGTGCCCGAACACCCGCATGGGTGGGGATCAGGTCATCTGACTGCACTTCGGGGATCAGGCGTTGCAGACTTTTTACAAAGGCTGCTTTGCTGAAGGACCGAATGATTTCCTGAATTCCGTCCCCTGCGTGCCTGGAAGCCAACTTCCAGAAACCGGGGAAGGTCATCACCTCCAGAAAATCTCCCAGGTTGAAATCAGTTTTCTTATACCCTTCTCGCTTCAAACTCAAAACCGCATTGGGTCCCGCATGAACGCTCCCGTCAATCATGCGGGTGAAGTGGACTCCCAAGAAGGGAAAAGCCGGATTGGGAACGGGATAAATCAACCCCTTCACCAGAGACCGTTTTGCTGGCACTAGCTCGTAATATTCCCCTCGGAATGGCACGATCTTGGCCTGGGGATCAACTCCGCCTCGTTTCGCAACCCGATCGCTCTGCAATCCGGCACAGTTAATGAGACAACGAGTTTCAAACGTGCCGTTGTTTGTTTCCAACCGTTTTCCGTCCGGAATATCGAGGATGCGTTCAACTCTCGTGTTCAGTCGTAATTCTCCTCCCTGGGTTTGAATCAGTTCAGCATACTTTTCGCAAACCTGCCGATAGCTTACAATTCCCGTACTGTAAACCCGAATGCCCTCAAGACAACTCACATGGGGTTCAAATTCCCGCACTTCCTCCGCTGAGATTCGGGCAACCTTGATCCCATTTTGCAGACCCCGATCGTATAGCTTTTCAAGTTGGGGCAGTTCGTCCGGTTCTGTCGCAACAATCACCTTTCCACAGACTTCGTGGGGAATGTGATGCTGTTGGCAAAACTCCACCATTGATTGGGCACCCTCCCGGCAAAACTTGGCTTTAAAGCTACCAGGTTTGTAGTAAATGCCCGAATGGATCACTCCACTGTTATTGCCCGTCTGGTGAAATGCCCAGCTACTTTCCTTCTCCAGGATCAGGATGCGGGCCTGGGGGAAACGCTGACCGATCGCCATTCCCGCCGACAACCCGACAATGCCACCCCCGACGATCGCATAGTCATACATAAACCACTCTACCCTCGTAACACCTCTAAAGATTCTAAAGGAGCTTGCAACCTGGCTAACTGCTAAAACCTCATTTAGGATAGCGAACCATCATGACCCCATCCGGGTTATAGATCTCGATTGGAATTTGGGCATTGTCGCTGATGGTTCGGAAGGCCGTGAACAAGGTCTCCAGATGATTGGAAACCTGCACTTGGGCATTGGGGTCTCGGAATCGGCGGGCCGTCTCAGCCGTCCCGATTAACTTTTGCATGTAAGTGCGGGTGAGATTCACGCGAATTAACTCAGGAGCGACAGTATAATCACAAACCCGTACTGAAAGGGAACAGGTCCGCTTCAGGTCTGTGCGAGCTTGCTGTAAAGTTTGGGAGACTTGCAAGGTACTCTCGGCTGCTGACAATTTGCCCCGGTATTCGTCTAACAACAGTTGGGCCTGATCATAGGACTCTGTACCCTGCAAAACTTGTCGAGTGAGATTTATAGCACTGCGCCAGCGATCGACGGCCTGGGGCCACTGCTGTTTTTGCTCCAAAGCTTCCGCCTGTTTCGCAACACTCATCGCCTGGTTGTATGCCCTGGCTGAGAGTTGCTCCTTGGACCATTGATTACGGGCTGTGACAAACTTGGGTTGGTAGATCGCCAGCAATTCCTGCGATTCTTTATAAACGGTGGTGCTTTTAGGGACTTTTTTAAGGCGATCGATCGCTCCTTGCCAGGTAACTTGGGTGAGTTGCCAACTCTCCAGATTTTGGGAAACGCCCTGACGAGCCTCGGCAATCTGCACCATACGTTTTGCTTCCGTCAGGTTGTCGGTAGCTTGCCGTTCCACGCTGGCTTGCTGGTCCACCGTCCTCAACCTGGCCCGATAGTCTTTTAACTGGGTTTGGGCATAGGAATGGTACGGGTTCTCTTTCGGAATTTGCTTCAGAGCGTCGATCGCCTCCTTCCAGAGCTTTTGTACGGCCTGCCATTCCTGAACTGAGAGAGGAGGTTTTTGGGTCTGTTGAGTGGCAGTGGTCACTTTTTGTTGCGCGGTGGTTAACTGCTCCAGGGTTGTGAGTTGAGTGCGGTAGGTGGTCTGTAATGTCTGGGCTTCCGATCGCTGAGGAGACCAGGGCGGAATCGAGTCCAGGGAGCGGATCGCAGTTGTGAGTTTTTCTTGAGCGACAGGCAGCGATCGGGCCGCATCGGGTTTCTGGAGAATCTGAGTTGATTCCCAGTTCAGTTGTTGGGCTGTAGCCAGGGCATCACATCCTCCCAGGACACAGGGACGGGTGATTCCGTAGGCGAAAACTCCCACCAACGCAGCTCCCAACCCCAGCCCCAACCCCGCCAGGATTGTTTTTCGGGACTTGCGGGGTGGGGAAGGCGTAGGTTCAGGTTGAGGCTCCACATCT
Organism: Leptolyngbyaceae cyanobacterium bins.59; assembly: GCA_033763635.1. Lineage (GTDB taxonomy): Bacteria > Cyanobacteriota > Cyanobacteriia > JANRKG01. Next base: position 2,283 of record JANRKG010000173.1, on the reverse strand, counting down.
TCCGGTTCTGGAGGCAGCAAAGGCTCTGTAAAGGCTGGGGCTTGCTCGTGGGGCTTGGCAACCTCGATCGCCGTGGGGGGCGGCGAAGACGGGGGTGGCGGAAGGCGGGAAGGGGATGGCGGCGGGGGCGGGGGTAGTAGCGAAGGAGTGAGTTCGAAGGCGTGGAAGGCGTAGGGTTGTTGTTGACCTGAGACGCGCAGGTATAGTTGCACCTTTGGGGAGTCTGGAGTGTCTGGAGAAGGGTTGGAAACTTGGGGAGCGAACGATCGAATCCCTTTCTCCAGGGTCTTAAAGGTTTGTTGAGGGTCAGGAACCGCATGGGCTGGGTGTTGCCCTAACACCATCAACACCCCTTCTTTCACCACACATTGCACCGTCACCGGAATTGAAGGGGGCAGGACCGTTTTAAGCTGTTGCTCCAGGAGTTGCCCCAATGTTTGCCAATGATGATTTTGCCAGTGATGATTTTGCCAGTGATCGCTACGGGATGTAGTTTCCATAGGCCACGAGAACCGACCCTCAAGCTAAAATTCTCGCCTCCATCATGCCATTTTCTTCCCCAAACCGCACCCCATCCTCAATCCCCAACGTCAAATCCCCCTCAACGTCCCCCTCTTTGTTACATTAATGAACATTAAGTCAATTTATCTTCTTAGCGATCGAGTGCAGTCATGGGTAGGCAGCGTGTTCTCTCTGGGGTTCAACCCACAGGCAATCTCCATCTCGGCAATTATCTGGGGGCTGTCCGCAACTGGGTCGAAATCCAGGAGCAGTACGAGAATTTCTTTTGTGTGGTAGACCTCCATGCCATCACGGTGCCCCACAATCCCCAATCCCTCGCTGCCGATACGTATTCGATCGCTGCAATTTACCTGGCCTGTGGCATTGACCTGGCCTACTCCAACATTTTCATTCAATCCCATGTATCGGCCCATGCGGAATTGACCTGGCTGCTCAACTGCATCACACCCCTGAACTGGTTACAGGACATGATTCAGTTCAAAGAGAAAGCTATCAAACAGGGCGAAAACGTGAATACGGGGTTACTCGATTACCCGGTTCTGATGGCGGCGGATATTTTGCTTTACCAGGCGGATAAAGTCCCCGTTGGGGAAGACCAAAAGCAACACCTGGAACTCACACGGGATATTGCGGCTCGATTTAATCACCAATTTGCCCGAAAGGGGCCACCCGTCTTAAAGCAGCCAACTCCTTTAATTCGGGCGGAGGGTGCCCGTGTGATGAGTCTGACAGATGGCACAAAGAAAATGTCGAAGTCGGACCCATCGGACCAGAGCCGGATCAATCTGCTGGATACGCCTGACCAAATTCAATACAAGATCAAGCGGTGTAAGACTGATCCCCAACGGGGAATTGTGTTTGACGACCCGGAACGACCCGAAGCCCATAACCTGCTCACCCTATACACCCTGCTATCCGGCAAGACCAAGGAGGAAGCGGCAGTGGACTGTCAGGATATGGGGTGGGGCCAATTCAAACCCCTGCTGACGGATGTGGTTGTGACAGCCCTCAAGCCTGTGCAGGAAAAGTACCATACAGTGATGGATGACCGAAGCTATCTGGAGTCCGTGTTGCGGCAAGGACGGGAAAAGGCGGAGGCGATCGCCAACGAAACCTTGACCCAGGTGAAAAAAGCTTTAGGATACTCCCTGCCCCTTTAGATAGAATCATCGAAACAAACTTGCAATTTAAATCCCCGATGAATCCAAAGGGGTTTCCCTGACTTTTAATCCTGAATCGACTATCTTTTTCTTAATCAGTTCTAAATTTCGATCGCCTATGATCAACCCATTTTCGGCCTCTGTTCAATTCTCATTCCGTCAAGCCGCTCAATCGGGTGAGTTCTTGGTGACTGCTGAAGCTTGTCCTCCTAAAGGAAGTGACCCCACCCACATGCTGGAGATGGCAAAACTCCTGAAAGGGCGTGTTCATGCGGTCAACATCACGGATGGGAGCCGAGCGGTGATGCGGATGTCGTCGATCGCCGCCTGTGTCCTGTTACAACAGCATGGGCTTGAAGCGATTTGTCAGTTTACCTGTCGCGATCGAAATCGGATTGGATTACAGTCTGATCTTCTGGGAGCCTACGCTCTGGGGATTCGCAATGTGCTGGCCTTGACGGGTGATCCAGTCAAGGCCGGGGACTATCCAGATGCGAAGAGTGTGTTTGATCTGGAGTCGGTGCGGTTGTCTCAAGGGATTTCCAAACTCAATGCAGGGCTGGATTGGAATGACAAACCCCTGACGGATGGGGCTACCGAT
>JANRKG010000172.1:0-3492 GCA_033763635.1 Leptolyngbyaceae cyanobacterium bins.59 | reverse complement strand
CCCCTCTACCTTCCCCTGTTCCCCCCCCTCCTCCCTCCTCCCCCAAAACTCGCTCCCGTTCCTCCCCCACCCCCCCTTCCCTGCCACCGACTCCGGTGCCTCCAGCGATTGGATCTTCTTCAGCCCTGATCTTGGTGGAATGCTACCAACAGGGGAAGGCCGTGAAGGTCCGAGCGATTTCTCCCGGATACCATCTAGATTGGAATGTGCAATTTCCTCGGGAGTTACGTCAGGCTGGACTACGGTACCAAGTGACTGCTCTTCAGGAGTCGAAGCAGGGCGGCTTTTATCGAGCGGTGGGGCCAATCGTGCCCTACCTGTGAACTCACCCCAATTGGGGTGATTGAAGGATGAATTAGTGGCAGTTGTGGTTGAGGCTGAAGCCTTCCAAAAATTTCTGCAATGGCAGCAGCAGCAAAACCAGCGTCCCCTCTCTCAAGCTTTTGCCGAACTTCGCCAGATTTGCGAAGAAGAAAATTATGTTTTAGAGATTCCTACCAGAGGCGATCGCCCAAACCCCTTTGCTTAAACCATCCATGACCATTCTTTGTGATACCAACATCTTGAGGGGTGCATCCCAGTCTTGTAAGACTCAAGTTGAGAATTGACCATTGAGATAAGCGCAGCGATGCAACAAAACCACGTTGCTCTATACCATCGTTAGCACTGCTGCCAGCATTAACGATAGATTCAACACTCGTTCTCGCATTCCCAACAGCCGATAGTATTTCTGTTGGGCATAGAGGGCAGGGGTTAATAAGGCTTCCAAATCTGCGGCAATCACCTCGTTATTCAACCTGGGAGTTTGAGAGCGATGACACCAGAGCGATATCGAGGCTCAAATACAGTCATTCCTGCCCCGATTGATAACTATGCAAAGGGGTAAATTTAACCCCACCGGAACTGCCTGGTTTAACCTGAATTAGCTTCGGAGGAGCTAACCGATCGCCCGTTGGCAAAAACTGAATCGGTTCACCCGCTCCATGGGCTAAAAATCCAGGATTACGCAGAATTTGCTGAACTCCCTCCCGATCTTGATTTTGCTTAAGAGCCGTGAAAATCGCTTGAGTCGCATCATAGGCTGTAGCCGTCCGCCAATTCACCGTTCCACCCCACAGTTGAATGGCTTGTTTAGCAAAGACCTGCCCTGAAGTGTTTTCAGGATGCCAGGAAACGGGCAACGTTAATCCATTTACTTCAGTCTGTCCACTTTGTAGCGTTTTAATGGTGTACAAGGTGGGACTTCCCAATAAAGTCAGGCGTTGCTTATTGCTTCTGGCAATCTGAATTGCTTGATCAATGCGATCAACATGGGGAGCCAGCAGCAAGGCATCCGCTCGATGATTGATGGCCTGAGAGACAACTCCATCAGGATTAAAGGTTGGGGAAGAGAAATCGCAGGAGATTGGAACTAACTGACCCCCATTGGAGAGGAGGGCACCAATAAATGAATCCTTAAAGGACACATTATCGGGAGCCTGGGAATCAAAACAGATTGCAACACGTCCTTTACGAGCTGACTTAACCGTATAACGGGCTAGTGTATCAGCCATAACCTGGGTGTTAGAAACGGTTCGAAAGATATAGCTTCCTGCGCCAGAGAGGTTATCTGCGAAACTCGTCGGGGAGATCATGACCAGGCCTCCCTGTTGATAAATTGGAGCCGCCGTTAGGGATGCGCTGCTGGTGTTATGGCCTACCACTGCTAGAATTTTAGAATTTTGAACGAACTGGGTTGCAATCTGCTTTACCAGGTCAGAGTCATTGTCATCATTCGCAATCATCACTTGAATGGGAATTCCTTGAATTCCCCCTGTGCGATTGACCTCATCTTGAGCCTGGGCAACCCCGCGCAAAATTTCCTGCGCCACGTTCAGGTTACTTCCAATGGGGACGCTAACGGCGATCGTCCATGATGGGTTCTTCCCAATGCGAGCATTGTTCAGATAAATCAACGTCTCTGGGTCATTCCGCTGAATTCGCAAAGAAGATTCAAACTGTATGACAGCCGTTTTGTAGTCTCCTCTGGCAACTGCCTCAATACCCTTTTGCTTTTCGGGAGAACTCTGATCCGTGATCAAAAGACGATCGCCCAAACTCAATCGATTTTGTAAGTTCTTAGGAGTAGAGTGAGACAAGACTTCGCTCCCTCCAAACTTGGTAAGGAAAGTAGGAAGAGACGAATACAGCTTATACCCACCCCCGATTAAGATAATTGCCAGGACAATATAAGCAATGGGAGGCAAACCAGCACGAGAAGAAGGAGATTTTTTCGTAATCATTATGTCCTCCAAGATTAGAAGAGAAATTAGGATGATTGAGACTGATTAGTGAGAATCTGAAGCCTGCAACTGCTCAAGCCGTCGAGTAATTTCGTCGTCAAGCGTGAGTTTTTCCAGGTTGGTAGCGAATGGGTGATTGGGGGCTTCCGACAAATCAACTTCCGCATTGATTTGTAGATAGCGCCGTTGAATTGCTGCTTGGGCTGTATCGAACTGACTGCGAGCCGATTCCCCCTGAAGCTCTCCATTAATCCGCGTGATCGCTGCTAATGCCTCTGTCACCTCAGATTGGTCTTTGAGATTTTGCATATAAACCCTGTAAGTTTCCAGGCGATGCTGCTCCTGATGAAGCCGTTCCCGACAAGTCGTAGCCATTTGCTCTGCTTTCGCAACTTGCTCTTGTAATTGGGGAAGTAATTGCTCTACGAGAATCGCCTTGTTCATTGCTAACCGAGCTGCCTCTAGATGCCCGTGGCTTTTGGCAACGATCGCCTGCTGTTCAAACTGATGATATTCTTTGACCTTCTCTTCGTACTTTTCCTTTGCTCGCTGGTAAGTTGCAGTAACTCTGGCAACGGATTGGGTCAGTTGGCGAACGGTGCGTTGCATGACCTCAATCGATTCCTGAGCCGCCTCAACTGCAATCTTGCCCCCAGACTCTACCGGAATTCCCCACAGCCAGTTCCAGGTTGCAACCAGGGTTCGTCCGGCTCGATCGCCCATTAACCAATAAACTGTTCTTTTCATCCCTTTTACCTCGTTGAATGATGGTGAGTTGTCAGGGATCCGCGCAAGCCTTATGAATATCGTTACTCTTTTTTACATTTAAGGGTTGGATTGCAAAGGCACAAATTCATAGCCCACTTTAGGATTACTGCTGGGTCTAACTTGTACGAGGATGCTAATTCCGGGTTGCAATTTACGATCGCCCGATGGTAAAAACTGGACTGGAGCACTGGCCCCTGGTGCGGAAAAAGCAGGATCTCGCAGAGTTTTTTGCAAACCACTCCGAGTGGGGGTCCGTTGTAAAGCCACAATCAGAGCACGAGTTGCATCATAGGCTGTAGCAGTCCGCCAGTTGACCATTCCACCCCATACTTGAATCGCTTGTTTAGTAAAGAATTGCCCCGACGTGTTTCGAGGATGCCAGAGAACGGACAATGTTAATCCGTTTACTTCGGTCTGTCCACTTTGTAGTGTTCTAATGGTG
>JANRKG010000171.1:0-21546 GCA_033763635.1 Leptolyngbyaceae cyanobacterium bins.59 | reverse complement strand
CTCAGTGATCTTGCCTTACCTAGGCTCTAAATTCACCAGACCATCTTAAAGTACGCCACAACCAACAAACTCAGCAGCCCAACAGTAATTAGACTGAAACTTTCCGCCTATGATCCTAATTTGGAGTAAATATAAACTTTTCCTAAAATACTCCCGACACAGGATATACTCCGTATTCTTCAGCGTTTCTTTAATTTGTTCCTCTCAAGACCCGTTATATTATCTTTCCCTCAACCCGATCGAATTCATCAAACAAACGATCGCTTCAACCCTCTCAATTTCAGGGCTTACATTTCAAATTTGAGCAAGAATAGAGGCGACGATCGCTTCACCATCTCCCCCATCTTGACTGAGAATAAACTTCTGAATCTGTCGGTTGAGCGAAGCCAAAACTCGCTTCTCATCAGAGGTAGCAAATAGAACAATTACATCCGTGAGCCTCAATACAATTTCAGGCAAATTTGTACCCTAAAATACCGATTGCTGATTTCCACTTTTCCATCAGAAATTAGCGGGATGCAGGGCAATGCAATGGCTTAACCGACTCAGTATTAAATCTAAAATTATTATCATGCTGCTAACCGTTAGCAGTTGTTCTATTCTCGTCACGGCCTATCTGGGCTACCAGAGTGGACGCTACAACCTCACGAATCGTGCGTTCAATCAACTGACTAGCGTGCGGGCCTCGAAAGCCTATCAGATTGATTTTTATATTCGAACTCTGCGAAACCATGTCCAAACCCTGAGTGAAATGCCGTCGATCGTCACTGCCATTCAGGAATTTACAGCAGCCTATCGACAACTGGAAACCGCATCCGTCCCCCCAGAATTTCAACGCAAAATCACGACTTATTATCAAAATGAGTTTATTCCCCGATTAGGAAAAACAGAGGAAGGATCACTTGTCTTAGGGTCTTTTTTGTTAGAAACAACTTCTGCAAACTATCTCCAGTACCACTACATTGCAGCAAATCCCAATCCAGTTGGTAAAAAAGATGTACTCAGTCAAGCCACAGATAGAAGCACTTACAGCGCTCTGCATGCCCGCTACCATCCGATTTTTCGCAACATTATTAAAAAGTTTGGCTATTACGATATGTTCCTCATCGACCCGGAGGGCACGATCGTCTACACCGTTTACAAAGAGACGGATTTCGCCAGCAATTTGACCACCGGACCCTATAACGAAAGTAACCTGGCGCAACTCCTGGCAACGGTACGACGATCGAAGGAAAAAGGCTACGCCCGCATCATTGACTTTGCAGCTTACACCCCCTCCTATGGCGCACCCGCTGCATTTATTGCAGCTCCAATTTTTGAGGAATCGAAGTTTTTGGGAGTGCTGGCGGTGCAATTGCCCGTCGATGAAATCAATAATGTCATGACAGGAAATCAGAAATGGGAAGCCGATGGGTTAGGGAAAAGTGGAGAAACCTATCTCGTCGGATCTGACTATTTGATGCGATCGGTCTCTCGCTTTTTAGTAGAAACACCCAATGAGTATCTGCAACTGTTGCAATCTTTGGGAGTCAATTCAAGTACCATCAACCGAATTCGTCAATATAAAACTTCCATTCTGGAACAAAAAGTGGATACGGTTGCAGTCCAACAGGCATTAGCCGGAAAGCAGGGAACGCGCATTATTCGCGATTATCGTGATATTCCCGTTTTAAGTTCCTACGCGCCTCTCAAGATTGAAGGATTGGATTGGGTAATTTTGTCGGAAATTGATCTGGCGGAAGCCTATGAGCCGATTTATTCCTTCAAACAGCAGATTCTGATTTCAGCAACACTTTTGATGTTGTTGGTGACGCTTCTGGCAATGGGCCTCGCTTACTTCTTTGTGCGACCCATTAACTTACTGATTGCCAATGCTCGAAAAGTCGAAGCAGGACAACTGGATGCAATGGCAATGCTGGACGCAGAAGATGAGTTTGGAGAATTGGCGCGATCGTTCAATGCAATGGTACATAGCCTCCGGGCACAAACGAATTTAGTGGAGCAGAAGAATCTGGAAAATGAGCAGCTTTTGCTGAGTATTTTTCCCGCAGCAATTGCCAAACGCTTGAAGCGAGGCGAGAAAAATATTGCAGAAAGCGTTTCCAATGTGTCAGTTCTCTTTTCCGATTTAACAGGCTTTTCCAAACTCTCGGATTCCCTCACGGCCTATGAATTAGTGTCCATTCTCAATGAGTTAGTGACTGCTTTTGATGAGGCTGCCGATCGCTATGGAATGGAAAAGATCAAAACCATCGGAGATAGTTACATGGCGGTGTGCGGCCTCTCGGTTCCTTACCTGGATCACGACAAACGATCGGTGGATTTTGGGTTAGAAATGTTGGCGATCGTGCGCCGTTTTAACCACGAACGAGGCTATCCACTGAACATCAGTATTGGCATCAATTCAGGGGATATTGTGGCGGGCATCGTGGGCACCAACAAGTTTATCTACGATGTCTGGGGCGACACTATCAATATTGCAAGTGCCCTAAAATCTGCCTGTCCTCCGGGGAGTCTTTTGATTTCGGAAGGCATATACAACCGCCTGGAGGATTTATACGATTTCGACCCACTGGAAACGACCGTTGAGAATGACAAAGACCTGTTAAAAGCATGGCGGCTTAAACCAACAGCGTCTTCCTTAAAGGCAGAGGTGTAACCATGTTCCAGACTCCGTTTAGTGAATTGTTGATTTGGGCAATCGGTCTGATCATTGGCTTTCCATTGTTGGTGATCGTCCTGGGAGAACTCATCTATCGCCTGAAGCGTCGTCAGAATCCTCTGGCAGCGACCCTGCGGATTGTTCGCAATCTAGTATTGCCCGTGTTTGTGTTGATGGTGGTGGTGCAACGAATGCTCACCCTGCCCCCTGACAACGAACTGGTTAAGGCCATTCAAACCCTATTCTGGTTGTGTGTCATCCATTCAGCGCTCTCCCTGCTGAATGACATCCTGTTTGAGCAAGCGGAGGTGGATACGTGGCGGGGCCGGGTTCCCAAGCTCTTGATTGATCTGGTGCGATTGTTTGTCGTTTTACTGGGAGGGGCGATCGTCCTTGCTACCGTTTGGAATGCGGACTTAGCAGGGTTAGTGACCGCATTGGGGGTGAGTTCCATTGTCATTGGTCTGGCTTTGCAAGATACGTTGGGCAGTGTGATGTCGGGAATTGCCCTGTTATTTGAAAGTCCCTTTGTCGTAGGAGATTGGCTGCGGGTGGGTGATCTGGTGGGTCAGGTGATTGATATCAACTGGCGATCGGTGCGGTTACAAACTTTTGAATGGGAAATGGTCGTCATTCCCCACAAACTCATTAGTAGTGAAATCATTCGCAACTTTAGCCGCCCCCTCCGCATCCATGCGGAACGGGTACGCATTGGCTTTTCCTACAATGACCCGCCCAATCTGGCTAAACAAGTTCTCCGCACCACTGCGCTAGAAACGGAAGGAATTCTCACCGAGCCTGAACCGCAAATTTTTACGATTTCCTATGATGACTTTGCCATTACCTATGAAGTGAAGTTTTTTATTGAAGACTATGGCAGTTTAGAGGAAATTCGCGATCGATTTATGAGTCGTGTTTGGTATGCATCTCAACGCAATCAACTCAACATTCCTTTTCCCATTCGCACCCTGTATCACTTTCATGGCCCGACTTCCAGGGCAGAAGGTACGTCAAAGAAGTTTGCCGAACGGCTCCAGTCCATGCCTGCTTTTGTGCCCCTCGAAAAACCCAACAATCTAACCTCCCTCTCAGAAGAAGTCACCCTGCAACATTTTGGAACCGGGGAAACTGTGATTCGCCAGGAGATGGCTAACAATGCACTGTATGTCATTATTTCTGGGCAAGCCATGATGACGACCCAGGATAGGACGGGACAGGATCGGGAAGTGTTGACCCTGAAAGCAGGAGAGTTTTTTGGGGAAATGACCCTCTTCTCTGGGGAAGAGAGTCCTGTAACAATTACAGCGATCGATGATCTGGAAGTGATGATGATCTCAGCGGTATCTGTGAGTCAGATGATCGATCGCCAACCCAGCTTTGCCCGTGAAATTAGCCAAATCTTAGAGATACGCCGACGGGCGGTTCAGGAGGTAAAACAATTAGCAGGCGTTTAGTTTTTTAGTAATGGCTCAGGCGGGATTTGAACCTGCGACCTTGGGCTTATGAGTCCCCTGCTCTAACCACTGAGCTACTGAGCCAGATGTAATAAATAAAAGCTCTGAGCTTTTATTTATCGACAACCTAGTTTAACACAAAATAAAGAATGAAGGCATTCTGAGCAATGGAACTTTCCCATTGCTCAGAAAACACTCCTTAGCGGGAAAGAAGAGCGATCGGATTAACCGCACCCCGACCAGGGACGTGAATTTCAAAGTGGGAGTGGGGGCCTGTGCTGTATCCAGTACTGCCCATCTCAGCAATTTGCTGACCTTGTTCCACTTGCTGACCTTCCCGAACAATATTCCGATGGTTATGAGCATAGCGAGTCATACTACCATCCGGATGCTTGATCTCAACCATGTTGCCATAGCCGCCCGAATTCCATCCAGAGTAGACAACAACACCAGGAGCCGCTGCATAAATTGGGGTGCCGATCGGCCCTGCAATGTCAATCCCCCGGTGCATGCGCCCCCAACGCCAGCCATACCCAGAGGTAAGGACTCCCTTGGCAGGCCAAATAAAGCCCTTGAATTCAGCAGCATGCTCAGGCAAATAACGACTGGCGGCTGCCAAAGGTGGTAGTTCGGGAGAAACGACTTGTCCAACCAGAGGTTGAATGAGGGGATCGTAGGCATCCGATCCCATGGGAGCTGTTGCCATCAATTGCTCAGAGTTGGGAGATTGACGCTTCTTGATAGCAGTGGCACCTCTGGAATTGTCTGCTTCTCTCCTTGGTTCAGCCAAGCGAACCTCAACCTTCGAAGAGGATTCATTTCTGGTGGCACTAAATTCCGGGTTAATCGGTCGAGTAGTTGCCAAACTAGTCTGTAACGGCGCAGAAGATGCGACATTCCTGTCTGCTCTCTCCGCTCGAATTTTCTCTCTCATCAGGAGTACTTCTGCCTTCAATCCTTCAACATAGGAAGTCTTTGTTAGCGTAGCACCACCATCAAGGCGGGAGGGAGTTACATCATCGACTGACAGAGAGGGTAGTCCACTTGGAGCGACAGCGACGGTCGTAGAGGGCTGAAGAGCCAATGACTGACTGTTTCTGATGCTTACCACTTCTTCTATAGCCTTCAAGTTCAAAGACACAGAAGGAGACGCAACAGATTCAGAATCAGCAGAAATCGCAGTTGGAATTGCAACGATCGGCAACTCAGTGTCCGGAGCGGGAACATTCACGGAGCGAGTGACAGGCGTTAGGGGCAAACCAACTGCTTGTGTGCTGGAAATTGCCACCGTCGGTCTGGGTAATTGCAGGATTCCAGTAGGAACCGCTTCACTGCTTCCAACTGGAATCTGAAGGCGCTGATTCACGCGAATGAAATTTGGATCTTGAAGCCTGTTTGCCTTTGCTAATTCGGTGCGTGAAACATTGTGCTTGCGTGCAATTGCATCTAACGTGTCACCAGGATTCACCCGATATACTGTCGTGATGCTTGTCTCTGAAGGTTTTGGTGAGAACACTGCTTCCGGTTTCAGCAGAACTGCTACTTTGGGCTGTTCGGTCTGAACCACCGATCTACCTGGGAATCCAGCTTCTACATCTCCTCCAGTGGGGGACTTTTCCAGATTAGTCGCTCTTTCTGGCTCCGAAACCTGAATCTTCACAGCATCAGGTTGAACCAGGGATTGCAAAGAAGGATAGGAAGGTTGGACACTCTGACTAGGTTGAGGCAAGTTAGAAGGGATTTCAGAAGCATAACTAGGCCGAGAAGAGAGTTCCATCAAGCTGGAATTAAGAGCTTCCCGTTTCTGCTTCAAAAGGGCGAGAGATGTTTCTTGCTTCTCCTTCAATAAGTCTTTCGTCCCACTCGCCTGAGTCTCAGAACCTACTACTTGCGAACGAGAAGCAACAAAATCTTCTGTCTGACGAGTTGCTGGCTCAATCTGTGGAAAGGTGCTGCCAACTTTTTCAACTGGCACAGTTGTAGTGTTCGTCGAGGGAATGCGAAGCACCTGACCAACCCGAAGTACAGCATCCGGTCGAATGCCATTAGAGGCAGCGAGTGCTGAGGCATCTACTTGATAGAGCCGCGCTACATCCCAAAGGGTCTGTCCCTCACGAACAATATGTTCAGATGCTGAAGATTCAGAGAGAGAGAAAGTGGTTGAAGGCTCGACCTCAGGAGTAGAAGAGAGGACTGCTACATCGGGTTGATTGGGGATAGTCGTAGCTGTGGACTCTGTTGGCAAAGCTTCGGTAGCCATCGCCCCATCGCCCTGTTGTGGCATTAACAAACTAGATGCCCCTACGGAGATTGCTAGACCAATCATCGCCGCCGAGGTACATGCTCTACGGTTTACATCGGGAGAGGGTTGCTTCAACTGACTCGTTGTAATGTCTTCGCTCATGGTTTCGAGGGAGACTAAATCAGGTTTGTGTGGAACTGCTCGTTTCAAAGAACGACCTCCTAAAGACCAGCGCTTAACTGCCTTCGCTAGACCCAACCTTGTGACGGTATTGATAAAACATCAATCGCAACATTGATGCCAACAATGAACGTTTGAAAGACAAAAACCTGGGAGAACGAAAACAGAGTATCAGGATGGCAAACATCAGTGATGACTCTCAAGAACATAGTAAATCCCAGAACAAATCTCCAGAAACGTCAATGACCAGAATCACAAAGGAAGGAGACGAAGATCACCATTTACGAACACTCTTAGGTAAGAGTACCTTGCTTCTTTTGTTTAGACAAGCTTACACGAGTAAAACAAAAATTCAAGCGAGTTTTTTTCATAAATGACTACTAGATGAATCAATCTTGATGAAACCAAGAGGATGAAAGCTTTTCGTAACAAGCTTTTGGGGTGATTCCAAAGTTTAGGTTTAAGGTGTACACCCAGGATTTCAACAGTAGGAACTTTAGGTTGGCTTTTCAGTGATGGCAACCGTAAAACTATGCGATTTAACACTTTGACTACCTAAATTTTGAAGAGCCAAAAGCTTCTGATGTAGAGGAATACAGCTTTTTTATATCGCTTCAGGACAGGATTGAAATTTCTTGAAAATTCTGATGGGAATGTAGATAGCTGAGAACTTTATAGAAATTTCTTATCTAAAATTCAGGTTTTTTGTGTTTTTAATCACATTTATTCTGTGACTTTGCCGAATGCCCCTAAATAATAAAAGCGAAGAGTCTGATTGCCAATCTTGTTCTAAAGGCTTGCCTGGTCAGATGCGCGTAAACTCAGGGAGGGTGAAATATTTATATATAAATATGTAGATATGGAGGCGTAGAGAGAGAGCTGAATGAAGGGAACGATTTTTTTGTTGACTGATTAAGACGGTTTTCAAAAAACAGGCTAACTGAAATAACCGAGTTGGCGACGGGCTTCAAATAGTCCCAGCGCTGCACTAACAGACAAGTTAAGACTCCGAACCCCTGGTTGGGACATGGGAATGTGAACGGTTGCGGTACAAGCTTGCAGCGCTTCAGTCGGAAGGCCGTCCGTCTCGCTTCCAAACAGCAACCAGTCATCGTCTTGAAATTGGAACTTTATATAACTAAAGCTTCCGAGAGTGCTAAAGCCAATCCACCGTCCCTTGTACTGTTGATGGTGGGTTTGGAATGCTTGAAGGGAGGGGTGATAGTGTAACTGCACATAGGGCCAGTAGTCCAGTCCTGCCCTCTTCAAGTAACGATCGCTAATGTCAAAACCGAGCGGCCCTACTAAATGAAGTTCTGTCTGAGTCGCAGCGCAGGTACGAGCAATATTGCCAGTATTCGGTGGAATTTGAGGATGGATGAGAACGACGCGGGGCATGGGATCAGAAAAGTTGCAAACGGGTAACTCACTAAAAGGTCTAACTACCTCTTAAGGGGGAGGTGAATTATTTGTATTTCTTATACAAATTTCTTCGACTGGGTTCAGAAAAATTTAATTTTACTGACCTGTCAGGTTTAGCCTTCACTCCAAATTCCTTTAAGCGGCGATCGGCTGACAGAGCTTATCTTCTAACTCTACTTCCTGATGGACAAGGGCTTGACCTGCATAAATCATCACCTCTTGACTATTCGCCCCTTTTTCATGGTGGGACAGCCATTGTTGAGCTTCATTTCCCTCCCTGAGAATCTTTTTCAGGGGTAGCAGGAAGCAACTGAAGCCTTGTTGTTTCGCGATCGGCCAGACTTCAGCATACAAGGATTCAATCCAATCCCTTGCCAAAATCTCATGACCATCCTGCCAATGCCTTAGCTTGGCATCCAGGCTGTGATGGGCTGCTGACATTTCGTTTTCATCCGTGATGGTTAGCAGATCTTCGGGCTGAAGGTGACTCTGTTGCAGTGGGTCCAGGGTGGGGTCCGTGATTAATTGCTGAAGTCGAGCTTCTAGAAGGGCCGTGATTGCCAACAGGGCGACCGGATCACCCACTAAATCGCAAATTCTAAGCTCTAGCCGATTCAAATTATAGGGACGATTATCTCCATTGGGGCGCACAGAGGACCAGAGATGCCGCACATTCTGCATGGTTCCTGCCAGCAGTTGGGCTTCTGTCCACTGAATAAAGTGGGCATGGCTCTCAAACAAAGGGACATGGGTAGGCGTTTTGGGGAACAGGCTCCACCGGGTTGAATGGTGGCCCGTTGCCTGACCATCTAAAAAGGGTGAGGAGGCACTTAACGCCAGATATAGAGGTGCTTCTACTCGGACTAAGCGACAGGCGCGCATCAGCAATTCTGGATCACTGATTCCTACATTTATATGAATGCTGGCGGTGACAACTTTCGTGCCGTAGGTTTCTTCAATATAAGAATGGTAAGGATTGCCCGGATCAGAGCGGTAGAATTGATCGCTCCCTCCTAAAGAAAGGGTGCTACCCGGCAACAATGTATAGTTCCCCAGTTGGCTCAGGTAGCGACGCAGGCGGATGCGAGGGCGCACTAGGGCACACAGTAACTGCTCGTAACGATACAGGGGCGGGGTTGTGTACTCAACATTTCGGCTATCTGGCTCTCGAACGAATCCATCCAGGGCTGCCACGATCTGATCGGAAAGCCCTACGATTTCGCCCTGGGGCGTACCTGTGTACATTTCAACTTCAAAGCCTTTGGATAGCAGCACAGCCTTTCCCCAGTTTCAGTTCACCGTTGTACATTTTCCAGTATCAGGGAAAAACTGTCCCTCGCAACTCCCCTAAGTGGATGTTTGTGAATACCCAATACGACTGAGGGCTGCATCGACAGCTCTTTGCTGATCTCGATGGGTCATCCATTGATGATAGGTGCGGGTATGGATGGCAACCGAATGGCCCATCATGCGGGCGGCGATCGTATCTGGCAACCCCAAATGAATCGTACGAACCGCCCAGGCATGGCGCAGATCATAGGGGGAAAAGGGCAATCCGTAGCGCCGAAACTGAACCGTCACGTACTGACCAACCCGCTGAAGGGTCGTTCGTTGTAAGTCGGTTTCAATCTCCGGCAAACAAATCTGTCTCAACTCAAAGCGATCGACCCATTCGGGGTAAAAAGGCCAGACTTCATGGCTCCCCGTCTTACTGGTACTCAAGACCCGAAGGGTTGGTTGAGGAGTCGCCTGTTCCAGGGCGGAATAATCGCAAAAAAACACCTCATGGTTTCTTAACCCATAGGTCGCCATCACTCCATAGACAAAGCGCCATGCTGGATGAGAAATCTTTTCAAAGGTTTCTAGAATCAATTCCTCCGAAGGTAATTCTCTGGCTTGGGTTGCAGTAGGGCCGTAACTTCCAGCCAAAGCCTTGAAATCAATCGTTAAATCTAGTTTCAAAAAATTCCCTAAAGCCCTGAAAGCCGTACAACACACCTGTCGGCTCCGAGCCGTTTCATCGATCGATCGCACTGTTGCGTGAATTGCTTCCTCTAAAGTGAATTGGGGATTTGCCTCAACGGTTCCCAGGAGTTTACGGAGATAGGGAGCGTAGGCTGTCTCCCAGGTAGTTGTTGCGGAAGCAGTCTGTTTACGTCGGCGGGGTTGATGAAAAAAGTCCTGCTCGAACGCCTGAATTCGTTGAATGAGGTCAGCGGAACTGAACCGAACCCCACTACCACGCCCCAGATAGGGCCGCCAATCAAAAGTTTTTTGTAATAAATGAGCCGCCAGGATTTTTGCTTCCTGCTCGGCTTGCTTTAATCCAGCCGTAGTCGCAGGCAGATTTAAGCTGAGCCTTTGTTGATACGGCCGGAGACGATCGCTTCCCGGACGAGGGGGAAGGGTTGCCCGCAAACTAAGCTTCTGACTCCGCCGCTCGATTTGAACTCCCAACCGGGCAGCTTTGAGACGCTGATTTACCTGCTCGATGCGCGTATCAATGGAAGAGGTTGGGTCGGGCATCTTAAACGAGATGAGGGTGCTAGTCAATGCCTGAGAGTGGCTAGCACCCTCCCAGTTAATTCTGAAATCGATATATTAGAATAGTACACATATTTTACTTGCCGAACAAATTTTTTACGCTCTCTGAGATGGGTCAAAAAGTAATCAGTGAAAGCAATCTGTAAGTTACCCAATCATTATGAATGTAAGTTAATATAAGTTAACATTCTACTCGTTAAAATCTAGAAATAGGTTTCTGCGCTCCTTTAAGAAGACTCATAATTAGGAGGAATAGCCCCGGTGAATAAACGGTGGAGAAATGCTGGTTTATATGCGTTGCTGGCGATCGTTGTGATTGCGTTGGCAACCGCCCTGTTCGACAAACCTCCTCAAAGTAAGGAGACATGGCGATACAGCAAATTTATTAAAGAAGTTGAAAGTCAGCGGGTTGAAAAGGCCAGTATCAGTGCCGATCGCACAGCCGCGATTGTCACCACCCAGGATGGGAGCAAGGTGAGGGTCAACCTTCCCAGTGATCCCGAACTGATCAATACCCTGACCCGCAACAATGTCGATATCTCAGTTTCTCCCCAGAGCGACGATAGTTTCTGGCTGAAAGCCCTGAGCAGCTTATTCTTCCCCATCCTGCTGTTGGTGGGGCTGTTCTTCCTGCTGCGCCGTGCCCAGAATGGTCCTGGGAGTCAGGCGATGAACTTTGGTAAATCCAAAGCACGAGTTCAGATGGAGCCTCAAACTCAGGTCACGTTTGGAGATGTGGCAGGGATTGATCAGGCCAAGCTGGAACTGAGTGAAGTGGTGGACTTTTTGAAGAATGCCGATCGCTTCACAGCAGTTGGGGCGAAGATTCCCAAGGGTGTTTTGCTGGTTGGGCCTCCGGGGACTGGGAAAACTCTGCTGGCGCGGGCTGTGGCGGGCGAAGCGGGAGTTCCGTTCTTCTCGATTTCGGGTTCTGAGTTTGTGGAAATGTTTGTGGGGGTTGGTGCGTCACGGGTGCGTGACTTGTTCGAGCAAGCCAAGGCCAACGCTCCCTGTATCGTCTTTATTGATGAAATTGATGCCGTCGGTCGGCAGCGGGGGGCCGGGTTAGGCGGCGGTAACGATGAGCGAGAGCAAACCCTGAACCAGCTTTTGACAGAAATGGACGGGTTTGAAGGCAATACAGGCATTATTGTGATCGCAGCAACCAACCGTCCTGACGTTCTGGATGCGGCGCTGTTGCGTCCCGGTCGTTTTGACCGTCAGGTAGTGGTCGATCGTCCCGACTATGCAGGTCGTCTAGAAATCCTTAAGGTTCACTCCCGTGGCAAAACCTTGTCCAAGGATGTGGATTTGGAGAAGATTGCCCGTCGGACTCCTGGTTTTACCGGAGCAGACCTCTCTAACCTGCTAAACGAAGCTGCAATTCTCGCGGCCCGTCGTAATCTGACTGAGATTTCAATGGATGAAGTGAATGATGCGATCGATCGCGTCTTGGCAGGTCCAGAGAAGAAGGATCGGGTCATGAGCGAGAAGCGCAAGCAGTTGGTGGCTTACCACGAAGCAGGTCACGCCCTGGTGGGCGCTTTGATGCCCGATTACGATCCCGTTCAGAAGATCAGTATCATTCCTCGCGGTCGGGCAGGTGGTTTAACCTGGTTCACCCCCAGCGAAGATCGGATGGACTCAGGCTTGTATAGCCGTGCCTATCTGCAAAACCAGATGGCCGTCGCTTTAGGGGGCCGAATCGCTGAAGAGATTATCTTCGGTGAGGAAGAAGTCACCACAGGAGCCTCGAATGATTTGCAGCAAGTGGCGCGAGTGGCTCGTCAGATGATTACTCGTTACGGAATGAGTGAGCGTCTGGGTCCCGTTGCTCTGGGTCGTCAACAGGGCAATATGTTCCTGGGCCGCGATATTGCGGCTGAGCGGGATTTTTCTGAAGAAACCGCTGCGACGATCGACGATGAAGTACGGAGCCTGGTTGAGCAAGCTTACCAGCGGGCGAAAGCCGTCCTCACCCAGAACCGCATAGTTCTCGATCGTTTAGCAGATCTGCTGATTGAGAAGGAAACCGTTGATGCCGAAGAACTTCAGGACTTATTGGCCCGGAGTGATGTGCAAATTGCAGCGTTGGCTTAATGAGATGATACTCTGAAAGTTTAATAAAATATTTTCAGAGAAAAATCGGTTCTTTGAGGTCAATCGTATTCTTAACTATCAGGAATGGGTGATGTTCGATCGCCCATTCCTGTAATTTTTTGGAGAGAGGTTGGTCTCAATTCTAGAAAGACAGGAAGGGTCGGCCGCAGATTACCGGATGGGTTCTCAATCAGAATGAAAGCTGTAGTTAAGTCCGTGACAACATGGGGAACTCTAACCAAAGGGGCATCCGATTAGCGAGATTAGCACTCAGGAGTTAAGAGTTTCTACTGAGTTGGCTATGGGACAATCAAGATGAGTTATTTGGCCTGGAAGCAACATTGTCGAAATTTGTTGATTTTTGCTGCTTGCAAAACTTATTTGCCCTAACTCTACCGACTAGGATGGTTGATATCAGGGTGTTTCATTTCGTCACTTTCTGGATTGGCAAGCGAATGGCTTATCCAACCGTTTTCCCTTGGCGAGAAAGCGGGATAGGCTGGGGTCTGGGAGTGCAAAACAATTGCTTGGATTCCGATACACGTCTATCAGGGAGGGGGATGGCTGTTCCCCTATTGTTGGAGGGTTGTGCATGAAAGCCCAGGAGAACAGTAAGCCCAAAATTCTGGTGGTAGATGATGAGCCAGATAATTTGGATTTGCTTTATCGCACTTTTTACCGCGAGTTCAAAGTGTTGAGGGCCGACAATGCCCCTGCGGCTTTGGAGATTTTAGATCGGGAATCGGATATTACAGTTATTATTTCGGACCAGCGCATGCCCCACATGAGTGGGACAGAATTTTTGAGTTTGACTGCAACTCGGTATCCCGACATTATTCGGATTATTTTGACAGGATATACCGATGTGGAAGATCTGGTCGATGCCATTAACTCGGGCAAGGTCTTCAAGTATGTGACGAAGCCCTGGGATGATGAAGAACTCAAAGCGGTCGTGAAACAGGCCGTTGATACCCATAATTTGCTGAAGGCCCGTACCTATGATTTAAGTCGTACCTTGCGTCAGGAATCATTGCTGAATGCCGTTATCAGCACGATTCGCAGTGCCCTCAACTATCGAGAAATTGCCCAAACGATCGTGGATACAGTGGGGCAGATGTTTGAGGTGGATTATTGCCTTCTGCACCCTTTTCAGCAGGAGGGCATGGATCAGGAAATTTTCCTGCACCACAAGGCGATCACAGGTAATTCTGCTGCAAGAGAGGGAATGCAGCGGGAGCGAGATGGAGTTTCCCGCTTAGACCCCAGCATTCGATCGGCTCTAACCCAAACCCTTTGGGAAACCTGGGATGTTCAGGTTTTGAATGATGTAACCACTGACGACTCTGAAGCCAGCGAATCATCCGAAGGCAGAATGCGCCAACAGGCTTATCAAGTTTGCGGTATTCGCTCCAGCCTGGTTGTCCCCCTGATCTGCCGCCAAGAATTGATGGCTGTTCTGGCGCTGCAACAATGTGGTCAACCTCGAAGCTGGGCAGGGGATGAAATTCAGTTGGTGATTATGGTGGCGGATCAAGCGGCTCTGGCTCTTTCCCAGGCGCGGACCTATGAGCAGGTTCGGGCGGCAGCGAAACGGGAAGCTTTGATCAACACGATTACCAGTGCTATTCGGTCTAGCCTTGATCCCCAGGATATCTTTGCTGCCATTACTCAACAGTTAGGGCAGGCGCTTCATGTGGATGGGTGTGCCCTTTCCCTGTGGACAGAAGAGGATGAGTTCGTTCAGTGTGTCGGATTACATGATTCTTCCCAGAAAACGACAGCCGAAGATTCCGAGGGGCTAACCCTGGTTCTCCCTCCGGAAAGTCCTGTTCGTTCCAGTAACATAGAGATCCTCTCGCCATTGTCGATCGATGGTTTGCACCGATCGGATAGCCGATCGACTGCAACCCGTCACCTGCCACAGTCGGTGGTTCCCATTGCGGGAAATCCAGTTTTGCAACAACTTCTGCTGACCCAACAGCCCCTTGTGATTGACGATTTAGATCAACATCCAGATTTGAAGGGGCTGGATCTCCCGGTTCGCTCGCCCGCCCGTGCGTTGCTGATGGTTCCCCTCCTGGCGGATGGGAAGTTGATTGGAAGCATTTCCCTTCGCCAAACCCACGAACCTCGTCATTGGGAACGATCCGAGGTGGGTCTGGCCCAGGCCGTCGCAGCCCAGGCAGCGATCGCTGTACAACAGTCGCGGCTTTACCAGAAAACTCGCCAACAGGCAGAACAACTTCTGGAACTCGATCGCCAGAAAACAGAGTTTTTCCAAAATATTTCCCACGAGTTTCGGACTCCCCTCACCCTGATGCTGGGTCCGCTGGAGTCGGCGGTGTCCCAAAATCAGGGGTTGTCTCCGGAGCAAGCGGCGATCGCCCTCCGCAACTCTCGCCGCCTCCTCCGCCTGGTGAACCAGTTACTTGATCTCCAGCGGCTAGATGCTGGACGGATGCAGCCCAGCTTCCGGCCCTGCCAAATGGTGGAGTTTGTGAATCAGATTGTGGAATCTTTCCGGCCCTACTGTGAGAAAAAGGGGCTGCGATTGTTAACGGATTTCCAGGCTTGCCCATCGCTGTATATCGATCTAGAGAAATTTGACAAGGTTGTTTACAACTTGTTATCTAATGCGATGAAATTTACGCCCTCTAGCGGAAGTATTACGGTCATGTTGCAATCCGCTAAGGATTATTGTTTGCTCCAGGTTAAGGATTCTGGGATCGGCATTCGCACCGATCAGATTCCTCACCTGTTTGAGCGCTTTCGGCAGGCAGAAGGGTCGGCGAATCGTAGTTATGAAGGAAGCGGATTAGGGTTAGCCCTGGTGAAAGAGTTGGTAGAGCTTCACGGTGGGCAGATCTCGGTCGAATCGGTGTATGGAGAGGGCACGACCTTTACTGTTTGGTTACGAATGGGTACGGCCCACTTACCACCTGAACAAGTGATTCTGGTGCCAACGGAAGTACCCCTGGAAATGCAACCCAGTCGGGCGGCGGTGGAGTTAGCAGATCTGGAAGCCGAGTTACAATCGGTGGCTCCCGATCCGGCGCTTCCGATTGATCCCGAACGCATGGCTTCCCTCTCCCAGGCGAACACAATCTCCTCCAGTTCTGCGCTTGAAATCCCCCCCGCCCTCGTGTTGGTGGTAGACGATAATTCAGATCTACGCAGCTACCTCACGAGCATTTTGCAGCAGGCGGGGCATCAGGTGTGTACGGCCCGCAATGGGGCAGAGGGGTATCAGGTCGCCCAGGATCAGAAACCCCAGTTAATTGTGACCGACTTGATGATGCCCCTGGTGTCGGGGCTAGACATGATTCAAATGATTCGATCGGATGCGGAATTGAAAGGCACTCCAGTCATTCTATTGACGGCCAAAGCGGACGAGGACACCCGGATTGAAGGAACAGAACGGGGAGCGGATGCTTACCTGGCAAAACCCTTTAGTGATCGAGAACTCTTAGCAGAAGTTCGCAACCTGTTAGCCCTCAAGCAGACGGAACGGCGAGTGGCGGAACTGAATAGCTACCTGACCCAATCTGTGCTGAGACGATTCCTGCCCCCCTCCCTGGTGCATAAGGCATCTCAGGGGGAACTTGCCCTCGATCTGCGGCCTGAACCCCGCATGATCACGATTCTCTTTAGTGACATTATTGGGTTTACCCAACTGTCTAATACGTTACGATCGCGCCGAGTCGCAGAATTGCTGAATGAGTACCTGGCAGAAATGACCCAGGCCGTGTTTGACAATGGGGGAACCGTGGATAAGTTTATGGGAGATGCGATCCTCGCTCTCTTTGGTGCGCCGGAAGAACTGACTCCCAACGAACAGGTGAGACGGGCAATTTCGGCAGCCCGCCAGATGTACCATGCCCTTGACCAACTGAATGAGCGCTGGCAAGCTCAAGGCATCAGTCAGGTGCGGTTCCGGTGTGGCATTCACCAGGGAACGGCAGTCGTGGGGATGTTCGGAAGTCCGGATCGGGCTGACTATACAGCCGTAGGACCGAGTGTAAATATCGCAGCCCGGATTCAGGAAGTGGCAGAACCAGACTTTATTTTGGTTTCTGCGGCAGTTGCTGATTATTTGGATCAGGATGAAATCACCAAATTTAGCCCCCTGCAACTAAAAGGGGTGGATGAAACGGTGCTGACGTTCTCTGTCAAGCCCTATCCCGATCGCAAGCCCTGATTCTATGGCTTGTCAATCGGGCTACCCCAGGAACAATCGATAGGCAGGATTTTGGCTTTCATCCCAATACTGATAGCCCAGGGTATCGAGAAAGGCTTGCCATTCCGCCATTTCCTTGGGGGGCACCTGCATGCCTACCACAATTCGTCCATAGTCGGCTCCATGATTGCGGTAATGGAACAAGCTGATATTCCAGTTGGGACTCATGCTCGTTACAAATCTCATGAGTGCTCCAGGCCGTTCCGGGAACTCAAAGCGGTAGAGCAGTTCATTGTGGGCCAGGGCCGATCGGCCCCCAACCATGTGGCGCAGATGTAATTTTGCCAGTTCGTCATCGGTCAGATCGATCGCTTTGAAGCCACAAGTGGCAAAATTTTCGGACAGTTTGGCAGCATCCGCCCGATTTTGAATCTGGACTCCTACAAAAATATGGGCTTCCCGATCTTCGGCAATGCGGTAACTAAACTCCGTCAAATTTCGCATGCCCAGGCACCCGCAGAAACGGCGCAAACTCCCCCGCTCTTCAGGAATCGTAACCGCGAAAAGAGCTTCCCGCCGTTCCCCTAACTCGGCCCGTTCCGCCACGAAGCGGAGGCGATCGAAGTTCATATTCGCGCCACAGGCAATGGCGATGAGGGTTTTCCCGGTGATCTGCTCCCGCTCTACATAGGCTTTGGCTGCCGCGATCGACAATGCGCCCGCTGGTTCCAAAATCGATCGAGTATCCTCAAACACATCTTTGATCGCGGCACAGATATCGTCCGTGTCCACCCGCACAATCTCGTCTACATACTGCTGGCACAGACGGAAGGTTTCTTCTCCGACCTGCCGCACCGCCACGCCATCCGCAAACAGTCCCACTTGGGGAAGCCGGATGATTTGCCCTGCCTGGAGGGATTGGTACATGGCATCGGCATCCATTGGCTCAACTCCAATGATCTTGATTTCAGGGCGCAACCGTTTGATATAGGCCGCGATGCCTGAGATTAATCCCCCCCCACCGATCGCCACAAAAACCGCATGAATGGGTTGCTGATATTGACGCAGAATTTCCATGCCGATCGTCCCCTGCCCTGCGATCACATCCGGGTCATCAAAGGGGTGAATGAAGGTTAATCCTTTCTCGGCTTCCAATTGACGGGCATGGGTGTAGGCATCATCAAAGGTGTCGCCATACAAGACAACCTCTCCCCCTCGCGCTCTGACCGCATCCACTTTTACCTGAGGAGTTGTGACAGGCATGACAATAATTGCCCGCGTCCCTAATTGACGGGCACCCAATGCCACACCCTGAGCATGGTTGCCCGCCGAAGCAGCAATCACCCCTTGAGCCAGCAAATCCGGGGGCAGATGAGCCATTTTGTTGTAGGCTCCCCGTAATTTAAAGGAGAAAACGGACTGCATATCTTCCCGCTTTAGCAACAAGCGATTATTTAAACGGGTAGACAAATTTGCAGCAACTTCCAGGGGCGTTTCCTGGGCCACGTCATACACACGTGCAGTCAAAATTCTTTCTAGATAATCAGAAGACATGGGGGCCACAGGTAGAGATGCCAATCATGTCAATTCTACGACAGGCCACTACTGGCAAAGCCAAATGATTATCCCACTCACGGTAATCAGGGCTAGCACCCCAAAGGTCCGGTGTAGCCGTTGCAAAATCGGTTGGATCTGGTGGGTGACAATCAACCGATCGCGCACCACCACTTCCGCAGGTTTCAGCCAGATTTGCCCGTCATACCAGCCAGATTCTTCATAAAAAATTTTGTCTTGAGACAGCCGATCGCGCACATATACCCATCCCAGATATAGCCTTAACAAGGTAAGACCTGGCATGACGAATGCCCCTAGAGACGCAGCAATCCCAAACTGCACGGGATACTTGTGGGGAGAAAAACTGGTGGCGGCGATCGGTCCAGAGAGGAACCAACTCAGCCCCCAAAGCCAGACAAAGGGAATCAGAAACCCTTGCCAATTTAGGGTTGCCCAACGGTAAAACCAGGACTCTTTCAGTTCCGTGTACTCGTTGATCGGCTGCTGCTCGGTAGGGACTGGGCAAGTCGAAGTCAAAGAATCCATAGCGAGTGCTAAAGAAGCTGGAACTGGAATACTTAAAGAAACGAGACGAGCTAGTTTCTACTCCTAATGTACCGAACTTCCTCAGGATTAAACAGCGGAAAACTGAATTCGTTCCGCATGACCCCAAAATGCTTCCAGGCCATAAAACTCCCGCTCTTGAGGCTGAAAGATGTGGACGATCACATCCCCATAATCTTGAAGCACCCAAGATCCTTCCGCCAGACCTTCTGTACGGATGGGATAGCGTTGCCAGTCTTCTTCCACTTTCTGTTCGATCGATCGGGAAATGGCTCGCACCTGCACACTTGAGAACCCTGTGACGACCACAAAGTAATCAGCCAGGTAGGAAATATCTCCCACTCGTAGAATGGCAATATCACTGGCTTTACGGTCATCTGCTGCCCGAGCGATGGTCAACGCGAGTTCACGGCTTAAATCAGGGTCAGTCTTACCGGGAGAAACTGGCGTGGCAGGTTGGAATTGGGACGAAGGAGAAACTGAGTGATTGGTCATGCAAAAAATAATCTTTTGGACAGAATCGCTTCTCAAATTGATCCCCAACCATCCTTTAAAATCAACCCTCTAGAAGACTTTCTTATTAGTAAGGATTTTGTCAGTAAGGATGCTTACGTTTAAATTTGAGAAATCTTGGATATTACCTGCTGAATTTTAAGAAAGTGCTGGGATCTCAAT
The DNA here is from genome assembly GCA_033763635.1 of Leptolyngbyaceae cyanobacterium bins.59. Classification (GTDB taxonomy): domain Bacteria; phylum Cyanobacteriota; class Cyanobacteriia; genus JANRKG01. Next base: position 1,972 of record JANRKG010000171.1, on the reverse strand, counting down.
ATGCTGGGATCTCAAGATGTTGGGATCTCAATACGCTGAAATGCCCAACACTCTAAACCATAGCAAGCCTTGTTCAAACGAGGTCAGATTGACAGCTAAAAACTATAGCAGGAGCAGTTTTTTCTTCTGCCCTTTGCCTTCTGCCTTCTGCCTCTTGCCATAGTTCAAGTATAGCTCAGGCTTTCTTGAAGGAAATTGTTCGATGCGGAACGGGCTTCCGCTTCAATCGCTTATCTGGGTACTTGAGTAGAACTCACAGGAGAAGAGCTTAAGACAGGCATTGCATCCGCAGTGAGGGTATTAAATAAAGTTTCGTACTGGCTGATCGCCTTTTCAAAAGAGTAATTCTCTTCTGCATACAGCCGACCCTTTTCTCCCAACATATCTGCCTTAGTGGGATTAGCGTATAAATCCAGAACCGCATAGGCCAGGGCACGATCTTCTTCCGGTTTCACAACAATCCCACCACCGCTTTGGAGGACTGCTCTGGCCGCAGTTCCATTTTCGGGAACAGAGGCGACGATCGGGCGACCACTTGCCAGCAAAATTTGCGTCTTCGAGGGCATATTAAACGAAATCACGTTGCTCTTTTGTACAATTAACCCCACATCCGCCGCCGCCAACATCTCAGGGAGCTTTTCGCGAGGGGCAAAGGGAAGCAACAATACGTTATCTGCCTTAAACCGTTCACAGTAAGCCCGTAAATTCTCCAGGGCTTCCGCTTCCCCCACAATCACGAACACGATCTCAAGAATGTGGGAGAGGTAAGCCGCTGCCCGGACAACGGTTTCTAACCCTTGTGTCAGAGCAATATTTCCGGAATACATCACCACAAATTTGCCTTCTAGTTTATGCTCTGCCCGAAAGGCGTTTTCTTTCGGCATGGGCCGGACAAAGTTAACGTCTACCCAGTTCGGAATACAGACAATTTTTTCGGCAGGCACCTTTTTCTGGGTTAAGTTTTCGGTGAAGCCATCCGTAATGACGCTAATCTTAGTAGCCGTCCGGTAAGCGATTTTCTCCAGGATTTCAAAGGCCCGAATGATCACTTTGTTCCGTAACAGCCCTACGTGAATGGCTGCATCGGGAAGAATATCTTGCAAATTGAGGACGATCGGACAGGAGTGAACCCACCCTAACAGGGCAGCAGGAAGACTTGCTGGGAGGGGAGGGGCCGTCAACAGGACGACATCAGGCCGCCAACCTTTAAAAGCAGGGAAAATACTGGTGAAAATAAAGCTGGCTTCTAGCAGCAAGCGATCGAGCAATCCAGGTTTAGGACGAACCCAGACATAACTCCGCTGAATCGAAACCCCATTTCTTTCTTCTTTGAGGTAAAACTTTCCCCGGTAGCCCTCATAAATCTGGCGTTGGGGATAGTTTGGCATTCCAGTTACCACCCGAACTTCGTGCCCTCGTTTCACCAGTCCTTCTGCCAACTCTGTCATCAGGGGAGCAATCCCAATCGGCTCTGGGTGGTAATTGTAGGAATAAATCAAAATTCTCATAGTGAATGTAATACCTATCCCTCATTGAAATCCGGCGAAGAGTCCTCCCAGATAGCACGAAAATTTTTAATGACCCACAAAGTCATCAATACGGCTTCTCAGATCCTCGTACTTATACTTCCCGGATACATTAGCATCCTCCCATAATCAGCCCATTGGCTAGAATTCAATCAAACCTTCACATTTCAATCCACTGGTGTTGTGATGTAGTAAAGAACTCAATAAGATTTTTTAGAGAAAAAACAATTGAGTATAGGCTACTCAGCCTTATTAAAAGATTCCAGGACGATTGTTTAGCCCCATCTACTCAAATTGAGCCTCATTACGAGAGCCTGATGTTTTCGCTTTTGCTTTCGCAGCGCTTCGCTTCAGTGCTTCTAATCGAGCCTCGTATTTCGCCCGTTGGCGGCGTTTGGGAGTTTGTTCAATAAGCGCTTTCAATGCACTCCCCAAACTTTTGTACG
>JANRKG010000170.1:0-6787 GCA_033763635.1 Leptolyngbyaceae cyanobacterium bins.59 | reverse complement strand
TCCTTGGCTTGCTCCTGTTCTTCTGCCTTCCGTTGGGCTTCACTGGTTGTAGTGAGAATTACACGGGCCATGTTGTTAAAGCCCATTGCCAGTTGCCCAAACTCATCCTCCGAATAGACCGTAGCACGGGTATCCAGGTTGTTTTGGCAGACTGCATTGAATTGAGATTGCAGATCATCCGTAGAACGTTTGATTTGCTTCACCGTAATGTGCCCCAGACTGAGAACGGCTATAAAGCTTGCCAAACCCGAAACCCCAGCCATTGCCAGACCTGTTAATCGCAGCTTTGGCACAATGTCCGGTTGATCTTTACTGAGGAGGCTGGATGAACCGAACGTCACAACCCCAACGGCTAACAGGGACGCAATTCCCGCTGCGAGCGCTGTCATCCAACGTTTGCTATTGAGGGAAGCATTTTCAAAAAAGGCCATTGGACCCTGTTCAACCGTCGCCGTCGGTTCTAAGCTGCGGTGCTGGGCAGGTACAAAGTCAGGTAGTTGCTCAGTGGTCGTGATACTGAATACCTCATCATCCCGAATCGTCGAGCGATCGGAACCCGAACTAAACCCACCCCCCCCATCCTCAGATGGCATCTTACTCTTCGTACCAAAGCCAGTCGCACTACCGATTGAGGGACTGGTAAAACCTGCTGAACTTTCTGAGAGATCGAAATCGACAGGCAAACTTCCCAGGTCATCGAAATCATCGAATTCATCCAGAAAATCAGCCGTACTAGGGCCAGCCGTTCCTGCCGTTGGGGTGCCTCCCGTGCTGGGACCATTGTTTGAGGAGTAAGTATCCTCAGCCGTATTAGGAGGATTAAAATCATTTTCTAAACTAAATCCATCCCAGCTATTCGACGAAACAAAGGTTTGGTCATCCTGGGTATACATTCCCATCCCGCCTCCCACTTCCGGGTATCGACTCGAACCTGCCGTGTCAGCTGGTTGGTTCATGAAAAGGGTTTCCTCTTCATTGGTGCGGCGGTTATTGCCCCCATAAGTGGGATTGCCGTGATTGGTAGAAGCAGGACCCGGTGACGAATAGCCCCCCGACATGGCGTTTCCGTATTCGTCACTCAGACCATTCTCATCGATCGCCCCATAGGATTGAGGCTCCGTTGTGTATTGATCCTCAAAATGATTGTCAACTGCTCCATAATTGGCTTCTCCATAGCCATTCTGATCATCCATTGAGAAATAGTTCTGGGAACCATTAGTACCCGCTAAGTCATCCGTATAAGTTGCAAAAGGATCAACGGCTTCTGAAAAACTTTCCCCGTTCTCAGAGCCGTAGGAGTTTTCTCCGAAAGGATCGACAAAGGGACTCGCAAAATCCTGAGACCCTGCGCCGGAATCATAGACTAAAGGATCGTCCCCGGCAATGCCCAAATCCGCTACATCAAACGGATTGGCAGCTTCTCCCATCTGCCAATCGTCTGAGCCTCCTTGGGGATCAAGGCCCAGCGGATCAGCAGATGGATAGCCGTCTTGAAAACCCATTTCTTCCGTAGCGCCAGGGTCTAAACTCCCATAATCTGCCGAGTCACTAAACTGATCCAGATTGGCTAACCCGCTATTGGCATTCTCCACAAACTGGGGATCGGAGGTCAGGCCCAAAACACGCTGGTATTGTTCTCGTGCAACATCATACTGTTGCAATCCACAGTAGACATGCCCCCGCAATAGGCAATAGCTTGGATCATCGGGATGGTCATGGGCCAGATGATCGATAATCCCTGCTGCCTTGTCATACTCACCCTGAAAGTAAGCTTTCAGTGCTTGCTGATACTGCTGTGCGTACTCAGTACTAGATGCCATTTGCCTTCTCCTGCCGTTGCACGTGTCGTGATCTGCTGAATGTTCCGATGGTGACTGATTTCTATCCTGGCAACCCTGCTATTCTACTTGTTGCTTCCTTGCAAACCTTCCAACCCTTTCATGTTGCCCATCGTGCCGATCGCAGGATAGCAACCTGGTCCAATAACCGCAGGTATTTGGTGTTGTCGATCAGCCACTCACCACGCAGAAAAGGAGCCATACTATCTGGCACATTGGTTGGCATTTGAATCCCTTCATCCGTATCCAGCCAATCCATCCCTACAATCCGATCAACCGCCAAGCCTAGCATGCTGTCCTGATCCTCAACTGCAATTACAGGAATCTCAGGCCGATCTGTGTTGAGTTGATTGGGATCTCCCAAAAACTGCCCTAAATCTGCAACCCAGATGACTTGCCCCCGCACATTGAGAGTACCCAGAAGCAGGGGAGAAACATTCGGAATCGGGGTAATCCGATCCGGAGGCGGGGAGATAACCTCCCGAATTCCTGTGGCAGGCAGGGCGAATTCATTCCCTGAGGTGACATAAAACCTCAGATGTAACTCGCCTTCAGGACTTTCAAGCTCTTGAAACTCAGGTGCCTGGTCCTGACCCCTACCTGTCAAAAAATCCGGATTCCCGACCATTCACACTTACCCTCGTAGAAGTTGCTTAACAGTTCCCACCAATTCATTGGGCTGAAAGGGTTTAGCAATATACGCATCGGCTCCCTGCTTCATCCCCCAGTAGCGATCGAACTCTTCACCCTTTGATGAACACATGACAACTGGAACGCTTTGGGTTTTTGGGTCCGCTTTGATTCGCCGACAGACCTCATACCCATTCATCCGAGGCATGACAATATCTAGTACAACCAAGTCCGGTCGATTGGACTCAATATGCTCTAGCGCTTCTACGCCATCACTTGCCACAGCCACCTCTAAACCACTCCCTTTCAACAATCCAGTGATCATCTCCCGTTGTGTAACACTGTCTTCTACCACCAGAACCGTACTCATGACTCTTTACCTGCCAGATGCAAAGACTAACGGGAACATGACAATCCAACTTCTAGTCCGGAGAACCCCCCAGTTCGACCTCTATGCTTACACTATCTACTATATTCGCGCAAACACTGATTGACATTCACATTAACATTCACATTTTTTGTACTGATATTTGTACTGATATTTTTATCTCTATTTGTACCCATCAACGCCCCTATTTTTTACCTTTATTTATACCCCTTTGGCAGCAGAACCTGTCTGAAAACTCAATTTACCCCAATCCTGATTTAACCTATCTAATTAATAGAGACCGAAGAGGCTGAATCAGGGGCCTTCCTGCCTTCACTCTCGGTATTTTCTGGAGGGATATTTTCGGAAGAATGATTGGCTTCAAGTTTAGCAGTGCTTCCCGGTCCCACATACTTCTCGACTAACATGAGCAACTCATTTTCGCCAAAAGGCTTTGTCAGATAATCTGTTGCGCCCACCATTTTTGCTTTAACCCGATCGATAAACCCATCTTTGCCAGTCAACATCACGATGGGTGTTTCCCGAAAGAGGGTCGATCGCCGGAGCATGGCACAGATTTCATAGCCATCCAGTTCGGGCATGGCAATGTCGCACAGAATCAAATCAGGCTTCAGTTGAAAGAGTAGTCTGAACGCTTGCAAAGGATCTGTTACCGTTGAAGCCTCATATCCATGCTGGCTCAAAATCAATTCCACCGCTTCACAAACCGTAACACCATCATCAATACAAACAATCCGAGGTGCCTGGACGGGATGCCAGGGTTGGAGATTGGAATCTAACAGTTCTTGAGGAGCATCCTTAGCCCCTGATTCCTTAGGCAGTGGGGAAATTTGAATCAATCCCTGTTGCACATACGGATAGATGGCCTTTGCCACCATCAAAACATCCCGGTGCAAGTAACGGGCAATTTGACGAACAGAGGTCCGCCCATCCATCAAGCGCCCCAGGTGTTGCACGATATTGACTGGCAGAGCTTCCCGCAGCCGCGCCTGATCTGAGATCACAGGACAATGCTCAGGGGATTGAATATAGGGATAAAACTGTTTCCATTCCTGAACCTCCTTCATGATTTTGGCCACCAGAGGGTCAATTTCCAGGGTCATGAGTTGGGGTGCAAGGGATGGACCTGTTTCAAAAATGAATGCTCCCTGGTGAAGACTCAAAAGGTCAAACAGCGTTTCATGGACCATACTTTGCACAATGCTACGTCCCTGAGCTGGGGTCAGGGTATGTTTCTCTAGTAACGTCCAGAGGTAGCCATATTCAGGAGCATTGGTCGCTGCGATCGAGGACGCTTGAATCTGATCGGGGGCTGCTTCTACTTTGTAACGACGCAAGTAGTCCCGCAACCGAGATAAACTACTGCTCGTATCAGTGGCATAAATAATCTGACCGTTCACAAAGAACACAAACCAGGATTGATGTTTCTGATTTTTTCCTCCAGGAGGCCGCATCTCTTTAGGGGTCACACCAACTTGCCCACTCCCCTGGAAGTTGTAGGCCTCAACAAAGAGTTCTCCTGTTCGCTGACCCAACTCAATCAGTTGCAGGATACTTCGAATATCAATCTCATTTAGCTTTCCCTGCATGAAGCGACCGTTATCCTTCTAAATGCACTAAAGTTCAAGACAAAAAATTTCAAGACAAAGAATTTCACCCTCACCATCATCATAATTAGAAAATTAGTATCAGTCGTTGTGGATTAATCTTACTGTGTAACAAGGATTACAGAATATTTTGAAGTTCAAGGTTTCTAGCGGATGAAGCAGAAAAACTTTTAGAAAACCAACCTTTGAAATAAACCAACCTTTGAAATAAACCATTTTTGAAATACTCTCCTTTTTATATTGCTCCTATATTAATTGAAAGCTTTTCTAGCAAGAATTCATGCATTTCTCCTCATTTCGTTTGTAGAGAGGTATTCGCTAGAATTTTAAGCAACGATTCGCTTGAAAGACAGTCCGGCTTGTAATAACAAGGCTGCCTGACTTAGGAAATATCAGAAAATTCCTCGCAAAAATCCATCAGATTTTCTTCATTTAAGAAGCTAGTTTTCGCTTTTCCTTAGAAACTATCAAGATGGGCAAGCGGACCTTTAAAATAGTGATCTGTAAAAGACTAAGCTAAGATAGGTACATTCATACGTTTCTATAATCTTTTATTCTTTCCTGGTCAGTTGTTTTCTGGACAAGCAATTGAGCCGAGAGGTCAGCAAATCAGCAAGTGTTGGAGAATTCTGCAAGATCCCATTCTGTAAAGGCAGGTTAATATGATGGCAGGGTATCTTACCCATTGGCGTTCTACGTCACACGGGTAAAACATACGGGTAAAACATACGGGTAAAACATTCTGCTAGAAGCTGCACTCGCAGAAACCTATCCAGCATTAAATTAGCCCTAAACTAGGCTGAATTATGAACTTGCCTCCTCGAACTTGCCTCCTTGAAATTGCCTCCTTGAAATTGACTGACATGACTTGACCGACATGACTTGACCGACATGACTTGACCTCAGTATTGGGCCGATCAGTCTAATGCTTACAAGGATAAATGCTCAGAAGATAAAAGATTGACTGGCGATCGAGAAAGCGACACCGCAAAAAGGCAATCCGGAAAACCGATGTTTTTCTGATAAAGCTAACAAGCGACGGATACAATAACTTGAAAAGATGCCAATCAGGGATGTCAATAGCGGTGGAATCGTTAGGGTGGTACCTTAGGGAAAGCACTCGGTCAAAATACTTGTGTAAAGATACTTGTGGAAGGGGAATGGTAAACAATTGGGCCATTCAGTTTAGATAGACATCAGTTTTAGAATCTAGAGACTGAGCCTTCCTTTCATACGCTGAACGATGGGAAAGACCTTGATCACCAGGGCAAACAGAGTCTAAGGGTTGACGATATATAAGGGGATTGTTGGCGTGCTGTATCTGGCGGAAGTACAAAAAGAGAAGGTTTTTGTAGGAAATCCGAAGACCAAGGTTAAGTTACTGGCTTGCCAACGGTCTGAGCAAAACTGGACTGCCGTACCGAACGAAGAAGTGGTGCAGGCAGAGGAAGCCAGCAAATTCAATGAAGGGGCTTTAGTCCTCGTTGATCTATCACCCAACAAGCAAGTACAGCGGGTTCAGGAAGCAGGCCGCCAGCTTGTCAGCACTCTGCAAAATTTCTCTCGGCTTCAAGAAAAGTTCAAAACCCAAGAAGAAGAAATTGAGCAGTGGAAGCAGTCCTTGACTTACCAGAGTCAGGAACTCAATCGTCGTGAAATGGAGATGGAAGCTCGCCGCGAACAGCTCCAGGAAATGGAAGATGACTTTGAAAAACTGGAGCAGCAACGGCAGGAAATAGAAGGCAGCCGGGAAGAGATCAACCGCCTCCGGGAAGAAGTAGAGCGGCGCAAACAAGATCTAGAAGGTGCCTGGGAACACCTGAATGGAGAGCGACGACGGTTTGATGAGTTGAAGGGTGAATTACAGGGCAAACCTGTTTTAGATGAAGCCCAGGCTCGTAAAGTCCAAGAAATGCTGGATCGGCTCTCTGGATCAATTATCCCAATCGATGCTATTCGAGAACAACTCAATCTCGGCCTGGAAGTTATTAACGGGCAACAGAATGTCTTAAACGAATACTGGCAGCAGTTAGAACAACAAAGAGGTACGGCGCAACAAGCCCAGGACGAGGTAGACCGCCAAGGTAGCGTGGTCAGCAATCGCTGGCAAGAATGGCATCAAGCCCAAACGACTCTAGAGCAAGCGCGATCGGAGTTGAAGGCACAACAATCCGTCCTCACGGGCAAGCAAGAGTATCTCCAGTTTCTGGAAAGCCAGCGTCAGATTCAGGAAGAGCTTCATCAACAAATTTGCCGTCTGGCAGAGGGTAACTCTGGGATTAAGTTAGGGGGTAAGGTTGATCTAGAAGCACTAGAAAAGATGC
>JANRKG010000169.1:0-5665 GCA_033763635.1 Leptolyngbyaceae cyanobacterium bins.59 | reverse complement strand
TCGCCAGAAGCCAGAAGAAAAGGAACGCCTGAAGTGGTTAAGACAGGCCGTGAAATAGATAGATTAATTTCTTTGCCAAGTAGTTTTTATCACAGAAAATTTGCCTATGCAATACTCAAATATTAGATCTTGCTGAAAGTCATCAACCTTTAGACAGAAATACTGCTACTTAACAAATTGACTTATTCTTTCATTACATTGATCTTAACGAAAGGTGAAATTCTTAGAAGTTTTATGGGCAGTAACTTCCAAGAGAAAAAATGAGTCTGGCGTTAAGGGAAAGGGATAAATTTTGCAAAAGAAGTTGATGAAGAGAACAACGGAATCTAACAAATAGTAAAGAATTTCGAGAGCGATGCAACAACCGAGAGAGGTTGCGGCTAAAGAGTAAAACAAACGACATGAAAACCGAGGTTGAAGTAGCGGTTGTGGGGTGAATAGAGGGAGCGGTAAGCAGAAGATAATTCCTCAGATTGTTTTTCCAGGAACCGTCGCGTTTGCCAACCCATTCCCCAGTTTCAAGATACAGGAGGCACGAGCCAGAAAGCTGAAGGGGAGAAACTTTTAGAAAACTTTAGGATTGAAGATATTTGCTGTCGTAGTTGATGTGTGTCTCCATACAATGGGTGTGCCTCCCAGCTTTGTAACCGTTGTGTTATGGCCTGAAGTGCAAAATCCCACATTGCCTGATCGATGGAACCGCACTCGTTCCCGTACTCACCCTATTATTTGGAGTCGATATTCGCTATGCAATCGGGGCTTCCCTGATTTCTGTCATCCCATCTGATGATGTCGTCGGCTTCGCGCCCTTTGTCGTCGAGCAGACCGCTTACCGCCCCACTCAAAGGGTGTTGGATGCCGATTCCAAGCTTGGGCAACCGCTTCTAACCAATCAATAATTTGCTGAGGTGTTTGCGGATGCTGCCCTGATAAAGCTCGTCGTTTCAGAATTCGTTGGGCCAGTCACATGACCTGGAAAGCAGTGGCTCCGGTGGTTTATTTGGTTGAAGGCATTTATGAAAAAGGAGTCAAGGTATTGGCTGAGGAGTTAGCAGATTATCTCCCCTTCTGGCAACGCTCTGAAACGCTGCCCAAATGGGATATCACCATTCTCCCCAATTGATCGGGGGTGTTATTTATTTGCAAACCCCTTACCGCTGTATCGACAAGAACCTGAAAGTACTGACATCCTCCCCACGGCTAGAAGCCGTGGGATTCCCAAGATGGCTGTCATCGAATACCGCTCGCCACACCGCTACTCAAGCTGTAGCCAAATAGGGGTAATCTGTATATCCTTGCGCTCCAGGTGAATAGAACTTGCTTGGGTCTGGATCATTCAGTGGCGCATTTTGAGCAAAACGATTCGGGAGATCAGGATTGGCTAAAAACAAGGTTCCAAAGGCGATCGCATCTAATTGACCATTGGCGATCGCTTGTTCCGCCTCTTCTGCCGTATATCCCATATTGCCAACCAAAACACCCTTGTAGGCGGTACGAATCGGAGTCAGTACGTCTCCTTGTTGCTCACCCAGAAAATCAGCCCGCATCACATGCAGATAGGCCAAGTTGTAATCGTTGAGGCGAGTCGCTAACCAAGTGAACGTGCCGATCGGATCACTGTCTTTCATACTGTTGTAGCTATTGAGCGGCGAGAGTCTTAAACCAATGCGACCGCTGCCCCAAACATCGATTGTCGCCTCCAGTACTTCGAGTATCAAGCGGGCACGATTCTCTACCGAACCTCCATAAGCACCACTTCGTTGATTACTACCATCCCGGAGAAATTCATCCAGTAAGTAACCGTTTGCACCATGAATTTCAATTCCATCGAATCCAGCGATTTTCGCATTTTCAGCAGCAGACTGGAACCCTGCAATCATCATCGGAATTTCGTCATCCTCCAGCGCACGAGGAGTTACATGAGGAACTTTCCCCTGCGGTGTGTGAACTTCGTCGTTTGTAATCGGAATTGCACTTGGAGCCACCGGAATTGCACCGTTATTTAACAACGGGTGACAAGTTCGACCCCCATGCCATAGCTGAAGAAGAATGCGACCTCCTTTGGAGTGAACGGCATCGGTTACTTGTTTCCATCCCGCGACCTGAGCATCATTGTGAATTCCTGGTTCAGGGCCAAAGGCAGAACAACCTGGCAGCACAGCGGTTGCTTCTGCAATGATCAATCCAGCGCTGGCGCGTTGACTGTAATATTCTGCCATCAATGGAGTGGGAACGTGATCTTGATCTGCACGGCAGCGGGTTAAAGGAGCCATGAGGATTCGGTTTGGCAGCTTTAAATCACCGACTTGCAGGGCGGAAAAGAGGTGAGATAGGGACATGAAACAGTAACCACAGTTGAAGATGTGATTAGTCTAGCTCATTGCGTCAGTGAGGCAAGCTTGATATTTGAGTAAAAATTTTTCATTCAGTTTTCAGCCTATTTTCATCTTTGGTTGGTGGAGTGGAAACACTCAGGAATTCACTGCAATTTCTAATCGCTTGTCCATGTTTCCTCATCCATTTTTAATCTAGAACTCAACCTGTTTTAGGATGGAAGCGGAATACTCCAGATCAGTGAATCACGCATCTAGGCATTCCCTTTTTAGCGCAAGGTAGGTTTCTCCATGACAACTCGCACTCAAGAAGAAATCCGGTTAGAAGAGGCACGTACCCATGCCGCTCACTGGCGTAGATGGGGACCTTACTTGAGCGATCGTCAATGGGGCACGGTGCGTGAAGATTACAGTCCCTATGGAGCGGCCTGGGATTACTTCACCCACGATCAGGCCCGATCGCGGACGTACCGCTGGGGCGAGGATGGACTGTTGGGTATTTCTGATAACCATCAACGATTATGTTTTGCGATTGCTCTTTGGAATGGGAACGACCCAATTCTGAAGGAGCGCCTGTTTGGGTTAACAGGAAATGAAGGCAACCACGGGGAAGATGTCAAAGAATACTACTTTTACCTGGATAACACCCCGACCCATTCCTACATGAAGGCGCTCTACAAGTACCCCCATCAAGCCTTTCCCTATGGGGAATTGGTGGCAGAAAATCGCCATCGGAGTCGGCGAGAACCGGAATTTGAATTGCTGGATACGGGGGTGTTTGCTGAAAATCGTTACTTTGATGTATTCGTGGAATATGCCAAGCGATCGGCGGAAGACGTTCTAATTCAGATTACGGTCATCAATCGAGGGCCAGACGCACAAACCCTCCATCTGTTACCAACCCTCTGGTTCCGCAATACCTGGTCCTGGAAGGAAGATACAACGAAGCCCTCCCTACAAGCGATTCATGCTGGAGAGGATGGAAGCTTGGTTGGCGTAGTCCATCCTGAGTTAGGCAAGCGGTGGCTCTATGCGGGTGGGAATGGAGCGTTACTATTTACGGAAAATGAAACAAATAATGAACGGATTTTTGGTTTTCCCAATGGTTCTGCCTATGTCAAAGATGGAATTCACGAATGGGTTGTGAACAATCGCAAGGAAGCAGTAAATCCCGATCAAATGGGTACTAAATGTGCCATTCATTACACCGTAACCCTTCCTCCTGGAGCAACCCAGACCTTTCAATTACGCCTCAGTGACACGCCGAATCTCAACACTCCTCTCGGTGATGAGTTTCAAACCACCTTTTCCCTGCGTCAAAAAGAGGCTGACGAGTTCTACCAGCGCATTACTCCCTTCCCCTTAGAGGAGGATATGCGATCTGTGCAACGGCAGGCTTTTTCGGGGATGCTGTGGTGCAAGCAGTATTACCATTACATTGTCGAAAATTGGTTGAAGGGAGATCCGACTGCCCCACCCCCCGCCCCCGCACGACAATCTGGCAGAAACCATTCCTGGTTCCATCTCTATACCGACGACATTCTTTCGATGTGTGACAAATGGGAATATCCCTGGTTCGCAGCCTGGGATCTGGCGTTTCATTGCATTCCCTTTGCCCTGATTGACCCCGACTTTGCCAAGTACCAGTTAGATGTGCTAACGCGGGAATGGTACATGCACCCAAACGGGCAGATTCCGGCCTACGAATGGGCCTTTGGAGATGTGAACCCTCCCGTTCATGCCTGGGCAACCTGGCGCGTCTACAAGATTGAGGAGAAAATGTATGGCAGAACCGATCGCCAGTTTCTAGAACGGGTCTTTCAAAAGCTCCTGCTCAATTTTACCTGGTGGGTGAATCGTAAGGATGTGGAGGGCCGCAATGTCTTTCAGGGAGGCTTTTTAGGGTTAGACAACATTGGTGTGTTCGATCGCAGTGCTGCATTGCCTACAGGGGGCCACATTAATCAGTCCGATGGCACCAGTTGGATGGGAATGTACTGTCTCAACATGTTGACCATTGCATTAGAGTTAGCAAAAACAAATCCCGTTTACGAAGATATTGCAACTAAATTCTTTGAACATTATCTCTATATTGCAGATGCAATGAACCACATTGGGGATTCAGAAGCTTCCCTGTGGAATGAGACAGATGGGTTCTACTACGATGTGTTGCACTTACCCGATGGTCCCCAAATTGAGTTGAAGGTGCGATCGATGGTTGGTCTCATTCCCCTGTTCGCGGTAGAAACCCTCGATCCTGAAACGCTTCAGCAGTTACCTAATTTCAAAAAACGATTGGAATGGTTTATTCAAAACCGACCTGATTTAAGGCAGAATGTGGCCTGTATGGAAACGAAAGGGGTTGGGGCAACTCGCTTACTGGCCATTGCTTCCAGGGATAAGCTACAACGTATTTTACAAAGAATGTTGGATGAATCGGAATTCTTGAGTGATTATGGCATCCGAGCCCTTTCCCGATATCATGCCGATCATCCCTATATTTTCTACACGAATGGCATGGAATGTCGGGTTGATTATGAACCCGCCGAATCTAGCAGTGGACTATTCGGAGGAAATTCTAATTGGCGAGGTCCTATTTGGTTTCCTGTAAATTTTCTCCTGATTGAGTCCCTACAAAAGTTCCATCACTACCTGGGAGACAGCTTTAAAGTTGAATGCCCAACGGGTTCCGGTCGCATGCTCACGCTTCGGGAAGTGGCCTCAGAATTGTCCCAGCGATTAATGGGGATTTTTCTCAAGGATTCTAAGGGCCATCGTCCTGTGTATGGAGGGACAGAAGTTTTTCAAACCGATCCCCAGTGGCAAGATCTGGTCTTGTTTTACGAGTATTTTCATGGTGACAATGGAGCAGGAATTGGAGCTAACCACCAAACAGGATGGACGGGCCTGGTTGCTAAATTGATTCAGCAATTTAGTGAATACGAAGAACAACAGAAAGCACCCGAAGCAACGGAAGAAGCACATCCGATCGCGCTGTATTGAAAAAAGAGGGTTCTTCCAGAATTGCCGTGGTTGCCACTAGATATAGAGTTTAGCCATTTTCAAGAGGTCATCGGACGCAGTTCAATCCACACTGCTACCTCAAATAACGGCAAATGGCGCAACCGGATTGGCTCATCATGGCCATGAAACTCCTCAATCGCACGACCAGGTTCCATCGTCTCAAAGGTGCTCCCCTATCCATCAGTCCGTTATTTGTCCAACGCGATGACCAGGTCAAGGGGCTGTTTCACCTGTTATCGTTAGCCCTGCGATTAATGACTCTGATTGAATTTGTCGTCCGTCGTCAACTCCAAAGCGAACAGACCACC
>JANRKG010000168.1:0-3948 GCA_033763635.1 Leptolyngbyaceae cyanobacterium bins.59 | reverse complement strand
GTCCGTAGCCACGTGCTCTAGTCCACTGAGCTACAGGCCCTCAGTAGCAGAATTACATAGTAGCATAATTGCAGCGAATGACACAAAATTCTTCTGATTTTTCTGAATCCCCCTCCTTGACTCACCTGGATGCGGCTGGGCAGGCGCAGATGGTGGATGTTTCTGGCAAAGCCGTAACCGTGCGGCGGGCAGTGGCAATGGCACGGGTACGGATGCAACCGGAAACCCTGGCAACGATCGCCGCTGGTAATGCCCCTAAGGGTGATGTGTTGGGCACGGCTCGATTGGCGGGGATCATGGCAGCAAAACGCACTGCGGATCTGATTCCCCTCTGCCATCCCCTGCCCATTCAAAAAGTGGAGGTGACGATCGAACCCGATCCCACCCTGCCCGGATATGAGATTCGGGCGGAGGTGAAAACCAAATCAGAAACCGGGGTAGAAATGGAAGCCCTGACCGCTGTTTCCGTCGCAGCCCTCACGCTCTATGACATGGCAAAAGCCCTGGAGAAGTCGATGCAGATTGAGCAGATTTGTCTGCTGAGTAAGACGGGAGGGAAGTCGGGAGATTATGAACGATCGCAGCCCAAGTAGGGTGAGGAGATGAGGAGATGAGGGGACGAGGAATCTCTATATCCCCTTCGCCGCTGCTCTGGATTCCTCCCCCTCCACCGCGTTTAAAATCTTAAATACCTCTTGTTTGACTCGATCGCCATGACTCAAGAAAAATACGAACAAATCATTCAGACTTATATTGAGCGGGTCACGGCCTTACGGAATCAACCGTTGGGTCTGCCAGATGCGAATACGCTGGAGACGATCGCCCAGGAACTTGGGATGACGGAAGCCGACCTGCAACGGGCTGAGGAAGTTGCGAAAGCTGGGAAACTCCGAGGGCTGGGTTATGCTCACCATCGACGCTGGAATGATGCCATCACTGAACTCAGTCAGGCCGTTGCGCTCAAACCAACGGATGTAGACATGATGTATCACCTGGCAGACGCTTACAAAGAGCGGTGGTTGGTCACTCAGGAATCGCGCGATCGACAGGAGGCAATGCAACTTGCGAAACGTTGCCTGGAACTCAACCCCAGCCACGAACCCTCTTTTGCACTGTTAAATACCCTGGATCAGCCCCCATTACCCGTTCTTCGGCGGTATCATCCGGGAACCATGAAATGGTTTTTCGGTCTGGTGGGCTTCTCAATTCTCTTTTTGATGGTGGCGGGCTTCGTGAGTATGGTGTTCATCCGACAATCCCCCCAAATTACGGAACCCACTACTGTCTCCCCGGTAGAGGACTCTGAGACTCCCCAACCCGGTGAAGTGGCGGTGCCTGCTCGATTAGAAGCAGGGGATGAGACGGGCAAAATTAGCTTACAAGTGCGGGACTCCCACTACACAACCTTTGGGTCCAACTTCTACACCCTCTCAGCCGATGTGAAGAACACAGGCAAAACAGAAATTCATGCCCTCAAGCTCAAGATTGAGTTACTGGATCAGCAGGGAAACGTTTTGCAAACGGATTTCCATGACACCGTTTCTGATGGGGATGCCCCCCTGCGCCCTGGAGATGAAATTGGCTTTGAGCGATTGATCGAGAAAGCGGCCCGGACGCAATCGGTGCGAGTGTCCATCCAAACCATCAAAGAGAAACCTGCTGCCCAAACCTATTCCCCTTCTCAAGGACTTCCCATTCAATGGCTCAGCCAACGCCCTTCGGAAGTAAACATTGAAGTGCGGGAACGCAATAGTCAGTTTGATAATTACTCCAGTGGTTCGGCCTATCACACGGTCATCCTGGAAGTCAAAAACACGGGGCAGGTTGCGGTGAAAGAATTAAAGCTTCAGATTCAGACCCTTGATGCTGACGATCGCATTCTCTCATCCGAAGAATACTTCTGGGTCTCCAGTTCTGAACCCTCCCTGCTTCCTGGCAAAAGCCGAGTGAAGCGGTTCATTAACTCCACCACTTCTGGCTTTCGACGATATCAAGTCGCGATCGTGAATGTGGACTAATGACGCAATCCGCGCAGGTAATTCAAACCCCAAGTAGTCATCGCTTCAATGACCGCTATCGATCCAGGGGGAACAAATTACGCAACCGAGCCGGAAGGCGAATGGGGTCTTGGATAAACCGCTCGACTGGAAGTTTGAAGACTTTCCAGGCTGTGTACCGTTGGGAAAGATTAATCCCTAATGCTGATTTGGTCAGGTAGAGCAGATACAGCAACATCAAAATGAGAACCGTGAGTTTGAAGCGTTTCATAGATGGGTGATGGGTAACGGGTGACAGGGATGGGGCATCGGAACTAACATCTAGCCCTCTTACCATTACCAAGTTTTTACGATTGATTACTGATTTTTTGATACATTTCAAAGCGATAACCGGGATGGGACTCGATTTGAGTTCGTTGAAACAGGGTTCCCATCAAAGATTGATACTCCGGAAAAAAAGTATCTCCTGTAAACTGACCTTCTACGATCGTCAGTTCTAATCGATCAACTTGATGTAAGGTCTGGGCATACAGGGAAGCCCCTCCGGCAATGAATACCTTTTCTTGATCGCTAGCCCATGCCAACGCCGCCTCTAGAGAGTTGCGGATTACCAGAGTCCAGGGGCGATCGTTTGTTGTCCCTGTCGTGCAAGTTTCTGCAAGAGAAGCCGACACGATCAGAGTATGCCGTCCGGGTAAGGGGCGCTGTTGCAAATCGAGTTCCCAGGTCTTTCGCCCAAGTAAAACAGTGTGGCCCATTGTGAGATGTTTAAAGTGTTGCAAATCGACTGGGATGTGCCAGGGTAACTTTCCCTGCTTACCAATGACCCGATTCGACTCCGCTAAAGCAGCAATCAAAATCAATTCAGGGAAGGGCATAAGAATCGGTCATGTGTCATGAAGGGTTGAAAGCTATTCTCTGTTTACCCTGATTACCCCTGTTTTATCCAGTGTTTTGTTGACACACTACCTTCCTGCCCCAGATAAGCGGTACGATACGTACGTTCCGATCCCGTAATGATGATGACTTTGGAATTCCCGCAACTACGGGATACTGGAATCTCTCAATTCTGGATTTAAGACCAGTGGTACATTCTTAACCTTCTGTTTCATGAGATTCAGCGACATCGTTCAAAACCTGCAAATTCCTGCCGACCAGCATAGCCTGACGAGTCATCCTGACTCCGATCCAGAGCTAACGGCATTAGCTTCCGTCGAGGATGCAGCACCGTCTACGTTTAGTTACATTGATGGTTCGCCCAATGAGAGGTATGTGGCGAAGACGGAAGCCAGTGCCCTGGTGTTACCAGTGAATACAGAGCTTCAACAGCAAGCCAGCGATCGTGGCATTGCCTGGATTGCGACTTCGCAACCGAAATTAGTCTTTGCCCAGGCGATTCGCCTCTTTTACCAACCCTTTCATCCAGAACCAGAGATCCATCCCACTGCCGTCATTCACCCATCCGCACAAATCGGCAAAGAAGTGTATATCGGTCCCCATGTGGTAATTCAAGCCGATGTCACCCTTGGCGATCGGGTCTGTATTCATCCAAATGTCACGATTTATCCGGGGGTTCAGATTGGCGATCGGACCCTCCTCCATGCCAACTGCGTCATTCATGAACGCACTCGAATTGGGGCTGATTGCGTGATTCATAGCGGTGCAGTGTTGGGTTCAGAAGGCTTTGGCTTCGTTCCTACTGCGACGGGATGGTTCAAGATGGAGCAGACAGGTTGCACCATTTTGGAAGATGGCGTGGAGGTAGGCTGCAACAGCACGATCGATCGGGCGGCGATTGGGGAAACGCGCATCGGTCGCAACACGAAAATTGACAATATGGTGCATATTGCTCACGGTTGTAAAGTTGGGGAAGCCTGTGCGTTTGCAGGTCAAGTCGGAATGGCTGGCAGCGTGACGATCGGGAATCGAGTCATCTTTGCAGGTCAGGTTG
>JANRKG010000167.1:0-3886 GCA_033763635.1 Leptolyngbyaceae cyanobacterium bins.59 | reverse complement strand
CCCAGCATGATGCCGAGGAATACACTACCTCCCAAAATCAACTTTTTCGACGATCGGGCAGCGTCTTTGGGAATCACTGCTTCCTGAATGACCCGTGCATTCCCAACATTTTGATTCTCCGCCACCCGAATTTGCTGCAAGCGCCCCAACAGCCCCTCATAGGTTTCCTGGGCCACCTTCAGATCCCGTTCCAGTTCCTCCTGACGTTTCCCAAGATTGGGAATGACATCCGTGCGACGACGGTAAGCATTGCGAAGGGCTGTGAGGGCTTCCACCTTACGTTCTAGCCCCAACTGGTTCGCTTCAGCCGTAATTAATTGGTTGACCACCGCTTGCTTGGTCTCCCCAATTTGTAAATCCCCAAAGGCAACCTGCGAGTTGGGTCCAACAGTTTGAGCAACCTGCTGTTGCAAGAGACCATTCAGTTCTGAAATTTGGTCTTCAAGAATTGCGATCGTTGGGTGTCCATCCGTAAAGCGCGTGCGTTCCGTCGCCAGTTTACGACGGGCTGCCTGGAGTTCCCCCATCGTGTCCTGAACCGCCTTCACCTGACTGAGGGAAGCCATATCGAGAGCGCGATCGGAAGACATTCTGAGCCTCTGCCGCAAAGTGGCAGCCTGGGTTGCCATCTCTGCCAAGTTGGCCTGGGTTGTATTTAACTGTTCATCCAGACGAGCCACATTTTCCGCCATCAGCATTGTTTCCCGTTCCAGATTGATGATCCGGTTCTGCTCTCGAAAACGACGTAGTTCCTCTGCAATGCGATCGACTTCTGCTCTGGCCCGGGGTAATTGTTTCGAGATGAAGTCTCCAGCAGAGATCGCCTGTGCCCGATTCATCAAGATGTTACGGGCCATGTAAGCTTTCATGACCTGGTTCACCACTTCTGCGGCCAACTTGGGGTCATTTGTTTTGTAGCTCACCTCCAGAACATCGGCCCTTAGAATTGGCTCTACCTTTAACTGTTTTGCCAGGTCAACCGCATCCATTGGTTTCCCTTCTTTATCCTTCAGCCCCAGGTTGTTAATTGCCTCTTGCAATACAGGAAGGGACTGAACAACAACAGCCTCCGTATTAAGCGGATTTCCCTGCATTTCCAGCGCTTCCAATTCCCCAATCCTTTCCCCAACCCCTGTCAAAGAGGGAACGCGACTCGATTGAAACTGAAGTTTTCCCATCGCTTCGTAGTTGGGGCGTTGCCGCAGGGTTAACAGAACACCAGGAATTACAAACGCCAAAAATACCGCCAGGAAAACGGGCCATCGCCGCCGCAACACCAGCCAATACTTTTGCAGATCAATTTCTTCTAAAGCAGGCTTTGGCTCTTCCAGCGGTTTCCTGGGAAAAGACCGATCGGAGGTTTGCGAAGAATTAAGAGGGTCAGCGATCGTCATAATTTTTACCTTCAGGGACACAGGATTTGTTGAGCTGAATTGTCACCATCGCTCAACTCCAGTAGAAGAATAAAAGTTGCTTTAAAGGGGAAATAACCAGATCAATGCAACTAGAATTACATGGAAAAGTATTTGAGAATTCCATCAGATTTCTCATAGCGAAATTCTGACACGGGATTGTTTTTTTGTAGAAGTTTTTAGAAGATAACCCCTACATCTTTAGGGAAAATTCAAATAAATTCAAGAGAAAAGGCCCCAACTTCAAGAGTTTATGAACAGCCTAAAACCTCTGTCTAAAGGTAGTTCCAGGTCTTAATTTCCTAATAAAATAATTCTCTTGAAAGGATTACTCGTTAATAATTATACTAAGAGTTATAAAATAGGCTGTTTACTTCTCTATCTATTGGAAGATCAGAAAACAATAAATCTATCGTGAGGTATATTTATTACTTCACACCTTCGATTTCCCAAAGTTTAGGATTCCTTACTCTCGATCGCTGTCCTTTCAAGATTGAACCTATGCCAATTTTTCTCCTGTTGCTACCACTGATCTTCGAATGGCTTTATTTAAGGGACCAGGAAAATTGCTGGCGCAGATCTTTCCTGCTGACAGGAATTTTGTTTGGCATTCTGTTGACGGCAATTACCGAATTTTTAACCCTGTTCCGATGGCTCACCTTTTCCAGTGTCGTCATTGCTTGGGGAGGGATTACCTTGCTCTTGGGTTTGCGCTATGGACGATCGCGCTCTGCAAAATTCTCTTCGCTCCCATCCCAGCTTGCCAATCAGATGAAGGGCATTCTTCGTCATCCGGTTTACTGGTTTCCTCTGGGTAGCCTTGTCGTGATCACCCTCATTGCAGGATTGGTGGCGATCGTTGCCCCTCCCAATACCTGGGATGTTATGACCTATCACCTACCCCGTGTGGTTCACTGGATGCAAAATCAGGGAGTCATGCACTATCCCACCAGTTATCTGCCCCAGTTGTATCATGGCCCGTTTAGTGAATTTAGTTTGACCCATCTATACCTGTTATCTGACTCCGATCAACTGGTCAATCTGCCTCAATGGTCAGCAATGGTGGGCTGCTTGATTGGCATTTCCCTGGTGGCTCAGGGTCTAGGCGCAGACGGCAAGGGACAACTTTGGGCAGCATTGGTGTGTGCCACCATTCCGATGGGCATTTTCCAGGCTTCAGGTGCAAAAAACGATTATATTTTGGCGTTTTGGCTTGTGGGTTTGGCATACCATCTACTCCGGTTGCAAACACAAGGAATGACCTTTTTGGACATCTTGCTTTTTGGGAGTTGTTTGGGATTGGCCCTATTCACCAAGGGAACGGCTTATCTTTTCTCAGTACCTTTTGTGATTTGGTTTGCTGGAATTAGCATTAAACAGCATCGCCAGCGATCGTGGCAGCCCATCCTGCTGGTGTTGCTCATCGCCATTCTCATTAACTCCGGTCATTATTTGCGGAACTTCGATTTATTTGGAACTCCAATCACAACAGGAGGCCAGGAGCGGTATAGCAACGAAGTAATTAACCTTGCATCATTGGTATCCAATGTTGTGCGAAATCTCAGCCTCCATACACTTCTTCCTTTTGATTCGCCCAGCAATCAATGGGTTGAACAAAGTGCAAATTTCATCCACAGGATTGTAGGGATCGCCCCTAACGACCCCCGGGTCACCTGGCAGGGAACTCAATTTTTCGTTCCCATGTTGGCTACAAGGCAATGGACAGAAGACTTAATTGGCAATCCTTTACATTTGCTGCTGATCCTTCTCAGCCTGGTTGTTCTAACCGTTTCTCCCAAGATTAGAAATCGCACTCTTTTAATGGGATACAGTAGTGCCTTGGTCGGTGCATTTTTCCTATTCTGTCTCTTGCTGAAATGGCAACCCTGGCATAGTCGTTTACATTTGCCCTTGTTTGTATTGTTCGCGGCCCCGATTGGAATTGTATTGGCCCACTGTTGGAACATGCGATTGCTCGTTTTTTCAAGCTTGATTGCCCTGGTGGTTTGGGCGGTTCCCCTGTCCCTCAATCATCCATCTCGATCGCTCCTCAGTCCACCCAATGTCTTTACGAACAGCAGGATAAGCCTTTACTTTCAAGGGAATGAACGACTCCAACAGGCTTACACCAGCGTTGTGAATTCTGTTGATCCGACCTGTCAGAACATTGGGCTGACACTGGGACCAGATATCTGGGAATACCCGATTTGGGTCTTAATGAAGCAACGATCGGCAGAACCCATTCGCATAGCACACATCAATGTCCAAAATCCCTCTGCCCGTCTAGCCAACGAGGAACCCTATAACCGCTTTGTTCCCTGTGCAAATGTCGTTTTGACATCCTCTACGCCCAACCCTGCGGGTATGGACGCAGATTCAGGGAGAAGATCACTCATGCTCCCCTCCACTCAATCAAAGATTGAGGGTTCCCCGGCTCACCAGCCAACGCCAGTGATAACTCCAAGGGCGTGATT
>JANRKG010000166.1:0-6714 GCA_033763635.1 Leptolyngbyaceae cyanobacterium bins.59 | reverse complement strand
CAAGTCAATCAACGGGTAGCCTTACTACTCAAGCGACAAAAGGGACTTTGCCCGTTTTGCCGACTGTTTTTCAAAGATAGGGATTTACTGGAAATCGACCACATTATCCCTCGCTCTCAGGGCGGTTTGGATGAGTTCAAAAATCTCCAGGTGCTCAATCGTCATTGCCATGATGCTAAATCTGCTAAAGATAGTAGATAAGGTATGAATGACAAACACCAAGACATTGAGGAACCGGATGAAGGGAAAGCTTTCATGTCCGGTTTTGAAGACCAGCAGGTGGAGCGATCTACCTGCTGAGTTTAATTGGGGTGCGATAATTAACACGGATATATCAGATATGATATAAAAGATGCATGGGCAAAACAGATAAACCATTGGTGTGGTTACATGGGGAGGTGAAAACCCCGCCCTTTAGCCAGGAAGCACGTATAGAAACAGGGGTTTTGTTGAGGCGATTGCAACAGGGCGAAAGTTTAGGATTACCCCATTCAAGACCAATGCCAAGCATTGGGGCACATTGCCATGAACTGCGGGTTCGAGATGCAAGTAAGAATTGGAGAATCATTTACCGCATTGATAACGATGCAATTCTCATTCTTGAAGTATTTAACAAAACAACAAGAAAGACACCCGACAGCATTATTGATACCTGCCAAAAACGCTTGAGCAAGTATGACAACGATCAGGAGGATTAGGGACATGGATAAAGCTAAGAGAAAAAAACTAGAGGACAAAGGCTGGAAAGTTGGAACAGTTTCAGAATTTCTCGACCTCACGCCAGAAGAAACAACACTCATTGAAATTAAGCTGGCATTAAGCCGCAACCTAAAAGAACGACGGCAAAAATCAATGACTCAAACAGAACTGGCAGATAAATTGCACTCTAGCCAACCCCGTGTTGCCAATGCTGAAAACGGTGATGCGTCAGTCTCTATTGAACTGCTAATTCGGGCAATGTTGGCAACAGGTGCAACCCCTCAAGAAATTGGTCAAGTGATTGCACAGGTAGGCTGAACTCAATCTCCCACAAATAACCCTGCTGTACTGTCCCAACCAAGGACTGAAGCAGCCCAACAAATCATCTCACGAAGATTTCCGTATCAAAAGTTAATATTCTAGTTTTAATGGGCACTCTTAAGTGACCATTAACCACTGAGCTTTTATGTCACTGCAAAACACCAACCGTCGTCTTACCACCCGTCAACTGACCCAGGACATCGATTCCCTCAACGGCTTCCGTACGATCGCCGACTACAGCACCAAACGCCCCGAAGCCACCCCAGAGCGCTTGCAACAAACCTATCAAGCTATGCTGGTCAGCCAACAACTCGAAACGGAAAAGTTAGCCCTTTATCGGGCTGCTTCCGATGCGGCCCGTCTTGCCGAGTGGGAGTTTCACAATGCCGTGCTGGCGATGAAGGAAGTCGTGCGCGGCCAGTTCGGGGTCGAGAGTAACGAAGCCCAGGCGATCGGGTTAAAGAAAAAGTCTGATCGCAAGCGATCGATTCGGCGCAAAACAACGGCGATCGCTAGTTAAGTAAGCCATCCTGCTGTTATTCCATTTATTTTTTATGGATCGCTCTCACCCCCAATCCTCTCCTGGGGGTTAAGGATTGGGGACGAGGGCAAACTTGCAAAGCTGATGCACCCCTTCTACCGATGGTTCCGCTTGAGCAGCATTTAACAAGCACTCAATCTAGCAAAGCTTCGTATTCGTCATTCCATAAAGAACCTTGCAGCAACTTGATTTGGATACACAGATAAAATGATCCACTACACTGAAAGACAAGCCCAACGGTCAACTCCCTATGGTTCCCCACTCCCTGCGCTGGACAATTCGCGATCTCAATGCCATGCCCGACGATGGCGGCTGGACTCGCTACGAACTCATCGACGGAGAATTGTTTGTGACTCGTGCCCCCCACATTCGCCATCAAAGGGTCGCCAGTAAGTTGAATGTTCGCCTGGAAAGCTGGTCAGAGATGACGGGTCTGGGGAGTACCTTTCAATCCCCTGGTGTAATTTTCACACCGACCGATGCGGTGATTCCCGATGTCGTTTGGATCAGTCGCGATCGTCTCGCCAATGGAGTAGACGCTGCCGGACACCTGACCGTAGCTCCAGAGTTGATGGTGGAAATCCTTTCTCCGGGTGAATTGAATGAACAACGCGATCGAGAAGTCAAACTTAAGCTCTATTCTCGGCATGGGGTTCAAGAATATTGGATCGTCAACTGGCAACTGAAAACGCTGGAGATCTATCGTCGTTCAGAAGCCCAACTGCAACTCGTCGCGACCCTGCTTGAAAAAGACACCCTCACCTCTCCCCTGCTCCCGGAATTCAGCACACCCCTTGCAACCCTCTTCTCGTAGGTCAGTCTAAGGAAATCGGCTATCGAATAATGCGGTTTAGCAGAAAGAAGCCAGCTACCAACCCGACAAATAAACCCAGCATAATATTGATACTGGATTGCACCACCAGAATATCAACCGCTTGAATCAACCGACTGGGATCGTTATTAAACACACTACCTTGTTGAGTTGCTGCTTTCACAAATAAGCCCCCCAACGTTGCACCCAATCCCAGTAGGGTTAACAGCATTCCTCCTAAATTCAAAGTAATCCCAATCCGCACCGCTTGAATCGTGTCTGCTTTCTTGGGCCGCGCCTCACTGTCCTTAGCAGATAAGCGTCGTCCAAGGCGGGTGTAGCGAAATGCCCAGTAAATGCTGAACCCCAATGCACCCAATCCACAAAAAGTCAGCAGCAGCCCCGACCCCGTTCCCGGACTGGGGGCACTGTTCGCAGGACGTAACCCACTAGAGGCCGCTGCAAACAACAGGATGATCGTGGAGACGACCGTCAAAACAGCCTGAGTCCAAAAACTAAGCCAGCCCGTCAGCCGAAAGGCTTTGGCGATTTGTTGAACGGTGGGTGGGTTCGGGTCCGGTTTGAACAACATGCGATCGAATGCAGGATTTTCTAATCCGATTGTGTCATACCCAGGGGGGCGATCGGAAACCGTAGAGATGTTCAGTAAAACATCTCTACCCTACTTCTAATCTTCAATTAATGGGCCTGACACAGCATGAGGCCAAACCATTGCTTTGGATCAGTCCAGGTTTGCACAGGATTTAGGTTGAACGATCGCAGATCCGTTTGCAGGTCATCCAAGTTAAATTTGCGGGAAATTTCGCTCAGGATGGCTTCTCCGGGCTGGAACTCGATCGTCAAACCTAACGCTTTCAGAGTGACCGTTTGCTGGGTGAGGCTTTTCAGGTAAATCTCGATTTGATGCAGGGTTTCGTTATAGAAAGCAACATGGGCAAACTGCGCCAGATCAAAATCTCCATCAAACCGCCAGTTTAAGTGACTCAACATATTGAGATTGAATTGGGCGGTAACTCCCTGACGATCGTTGTAGGCCGCTTCCAGTAAGTCTTTTGTTTTTTGCAGATCAACTCCCAGCAAAAAATACTCGTTGGGTTGCAGTGCCTCTCGGATCTGGGTGAAAAAGACCTGGCATTCCTGCGGCGTGAGATTACCCAGGGTGCTTCCCAGGAAGGCAATCATGCGAGTCGGCAGGGGGGACGGGCCGAGATGGGAGAGCGCTAATTCGTAGGTGCTGACAATGCCATGCACTTGCAACGCTGGATACTCCTCCAAAAGTTGACGGGCACTAGTTTCTAAAATTCCTGCACTGACATCGATCGGCAAATATCGCAATCCGCTCCCCTGAACTCGATAGGCATCCAGGAGCATACGGGTTTTGAATGAACTGCCACTTCCCAACTCCACCAGTTCGCAGGGTCCGGTCAGATGGGCGATCGTCCCTGCATTCTGTTGAAGAATAGCTCGTTCTGTACGGGTTAGATAGTATTCGGGCAGATCACAGATTTGCTCAAATAGTTCTGAGCCGCGATCGTCATAGAAGTAATGGGGTGGGAGGGATTTGGGCGATCGGCCTAATCCTTCAATCACATCCTGACCAGAATCAGGACCACTTTCAGCGAGTTCAGAGGGATTAATCAGGTAATCAATCCGTAGACGGTCTGACAAAGACGGATGACTTGGGAAAGCAGTGGGTTGACTGCCGATCGTTTCAATAGGGGACATGGAACCTCCTGGATTGGTCCAAAAGCACTGGGGATAGGATTGCCCGTGATCCCCGCATGAATTTTCCCACTAAAGGATACTCCTGCGCTTCACCCCAATAGCATCTCAATCATGCTGCTTGCTTGAGATGAATATCCCCCGCCGAATAGATTGAAGTGATTCAGGATATGGTACAGGTTATAGAGAATTTTGCGACGGGCATATCCCGATTCCAGGGGGAAAACTTCGTTGTATCCCTGATAAAACTCCGTTGGGAAACGACCAAATAACTCAGTCATTGCCAGATCCACTTCTCGATCGCCATAGTAAGTCGCCGGATCAAAAATCACTGGTTCCCCAGTCGCCAGAATCGCCGCATTGCCAGACCAGAGATCGCCATGAACTAGAGAGGGTTGGGGTTGATGGTCCGCTAAAATCTCTGGGATGACGGCCAGTAATTGTTCCTGCTTTGTAAAATAGCCTCCCCGTCTCCGGGCAAGGTTTAGCTGGTAGCCAATTCGGTGTTCTACCCAAAATTGAGTCCAATCCATTGTCCAGGGATTGGGTTGGGGGGTAGAGCCGATCGTATTCGCTCGATCCCAACCAAAGCCTTGCTTGCTCGTCGCCCGGTGCATCCTTGCCAGATGACAGCCCATTTCTCGCCAGGATTGCCCAGTCCCTCGACCCAGGTTCAGCCACTCCAATACGAGATAGGCTGAATCCCCCGCTGTTCCGGAACAAAGGGGCCGAGGGACACGAATTGTCTGGGTTGCATGCATCTGCTGGAGACCCAACGCTTCTGCCTCAAACATCCCAAGGTCAACGGCTCGGTTGACTTTCACAAAGTAGGTTCGATCGCCATCCGACAGCGCATACCCCTGATTGATGCATCCTCCTCCCACCGATCGCGGAGTTGGATCTCCAAAGGCATGATCTGTGACTTCACTAATATGGGTCGCAATCTGTTTCCACATAAATCACTCGCTCCCTCGCGATTCGCTGCATAGGCAACCGCACAGATTAAATTAGCAGAGAATTCCTAAAGCATCATCCCGCTTGAAACTCACTGTCATGGTTGGACAATTTTCCATCCCTCCTCTAAGGAGATTTCCAGAAAAGAGCTTACCTGTGGGTTGCCCTTCGACTGCGCTCAGAGCGCGGATACTGGTTGAGCGAAGCCGAAACCAGCAGGTAGATTGTTTTTCAGAAATCACCGAAGTTGACAGATTTCCAGAAGCCGCTATAACTAGGGAGCAGTATTGCTTGGATATTGGTTTTTAGAAGGTACTTGTGAGGGTTCGATCGCACCCATTCATCCATTCTCGTCTCTGGCACCTCTGGGGCACTCTCAGTCTGATAGGGTTGCTCCTGGTATTGTGCTGGTATTTGTTAGTTGGTGCAGTGGCGCAGGGAACCACAGTCGAAGAACTTCAGCAGCAACAGCAACAGATCGAGCAACAGCGATCGGCGATCATCCGAGAGCGCGATCGGCTCCGCAACCTCCAAAAGGCTGCTGAAGAACACCTGAATGGCCTCCGACAAAATATCGATCTGACCAACGTTAGAATTCAAGACTCCGAATATCAACTCAAACTCGCCAAGCAATCCCTCAAATACCTGCAAGAAGATCTGGCTCTCGCAACCCAGCAATACCAACAACGGCAAATAGCAGCGGTCGGGCGACTTCAGTATTTGCAACGGCAGAAGGGCCGTCAGGGGTGGGCTTTGCTGCTTCAGAGCCGCAATCTCAATCAATTTCTCGATCGCCGCTATCAATTGAAGTTGCTTTACCGACTCGATCGGGACCGTTTAGCAGGATTGAAACAACAGGCAGATGAACTCAAACAACAACGCCTGGATGTGGAGCGGCAAAAGAATCAGGTTGCTTTGCTCACCCAACAACTTCTCTTTCAGAAAAAAGTAATTGAAAGTCAGGCTCAGTCCCAGACTGCCCTGGTACAACGGCTGCGGGGCGATCGGGTTGCGTTACAGGCGGCAGAAGAACAATTGGAGAAAGACTCAGAGACCGTGCGAGAGTTGATTCAACAACGGCTGCGAGATCCGGGGCGATCGGAAACGGGCATCGTCCTTCGGGGGACGGGCCAGATGAGCTATCCCAACGATGGGGAGATTAGCAGCGGGTTTGGCTGGCGGACTCACCCCATTCTGGGATACGAGCGCTTTCATGCAGGGGTAGACTTTGCCGCTGACTACGGGAGCACGATCCGGGCAGCGGATAGCGGAATGGTGTTTATGGCTGGATGGTATGGTGGGTATGGGAATACTGTGATTCTCGATCATGGCAATGGCATCACAACCCTGTATGCCCATGCCAGCGAGGTGCTGGTGGCGGAGGGGCAGACGGTGCAACGAGGGGAGCCGATCGCCCTGGTTGGCTCGACGGGCCTCTCTACCGGACCCCATTTACACTTTGAGGTAAGACAGGATGGCGAACCCGTCGATCCGATGAGTTACCTTTGACATCCTCTACGCCCAACCCTGCGGGTATGGACGCAGATTCAGGGAGAAGATCACTCATGCTCCCCTCCACTCAATCAAAGATTGAGGGTTCCCCGGCTCACCAGCCAACGCCAGTGATAACTCCAAGGGCGTGATT
>JANRKG010000165.1:0-10513 GCA_033763635.1 Leptolyngbyaceae cyanobacterium bins.59 | reverse complement strand
CTGCACCTGGAACAGTGGCATGAACTGGCGGCAGAAGTTATTCCTTGCCTGGATTGCGCCTCGTGGCATTGTCTCGGCTTCGGTGGCTTCCCTGTTCTCGATTTTGTTGACAGAACGGGGGCTAAACGGGGGAGATGCCATCAAAGCCCTGGTGTTTCTCACGATCATCCTGACGGTGTTTATGCAAGGGTTGACGGCCCGTTGGGTTGCAAGTCTGTTGAAGCTCAACTCTAAGGAAGCGAAAGGGGCTGTCATTATTGGGTGTAATGCTCTGAGTTTACTGGTCGCTCGCTTGTTTCAAGAACGGGGGGAACCTGTTGTTTTCATTGACACGGACCCGGAAGCGTCTCAATTGGCAGATACAGAAAATCTACCCATTTATATCAGCAGTGGTCTGGATACGGAGGTGCTGGAAAAGGCGGGGTTGGATTCCGTCGGAACATTTTTGGCGATGACAAACAATGGGGAAGTGAATCTCGTTCTGGCGCAACGAGCCGCTGAAGAATTCCAACCGCCTGCGGTGTTAGCAGTGTTTCCCCGTGACCCAGAATCTAGCCCCGTTGCGAATACCCTGAAGGTGAGTCAGGCGTTTGCATCAGGGTTTTCGATTAAGACTTGGAATCAATACCTGAACGATCGCGCCGTCAAGTTAGGAGAACTGGTTTTTGCGACCGATCCCGATGCCCAACAAACCCATGTGCAAAAGTTTGTCGATGAGGGTGAACTCTTACCGCTGTTGGTGGAACGGGATCAGCATCTCCGAGTCGCTCCTGCAATGGAGGAGTGGCAGGCGGGCGATCGGCTGATCTATCTTCTCCACGATCCTAAACCAAAGCTTTTGAAGCTCCTGTCGGGTTCAGCCCTGCCTCGCCTTGTACCAGAGCGGTTGCTTGAGTTGGAAGTTCCTGTTACAGATCCGCCCATAGAAGTGACGATTTCGGTGCCCGCGATGGAAGACGACGATTCAGAAACAGAAGAGGCAATCGGACCGCTAGAAGAACCAGAGATTACCGTTGGGCCTGAATAACCTGGAGACTGCCCCCCGCGTACAGTTGGGAATGCACAGACTGGAAGCCGATCGTAGACAAGAGTTCGGGTAAATCGGTCTGGATCAACTGCCACGCTGTTTCTGTTTCAAAGAGCCACAGAAACAGGACCAGCCCAGGCCAGAGAACCCGGTAGCGGGGCGCATGGAGATCGACGAGGGCAAAATAACCCCCTGGTTTTAGCACCCGATACACTTCCTGCAAAATTTTTCGCAGTTGCTCCGGAGCCATCTCATGCATCGCGACGCTGGTATGGACCCCATCAAAGTGGGCATCGGGAAAGGGCAGGTTTTCGGCCCAGCCTTCTACATACTCGGCTGTGGGGACGTTTTTCTGTGCCCGTTTCAACGACAGGGGGGAAGCGTCCAGCCCCACCACTTGGTTCGACACTTTCACCAGAAATTGCGTAGACTGACCGCTGCCACAGCAAAGATCCAGAATGCGATCGTTCGGTTGAATCTCCAGCCCTTGCAGCGGCAGTTGCCGAAATCGAGTTTCGCCGCCAACGCTCAGGGTTGCCAGACGGGAGATGCCATCGTACAACCACTGATAACGATAGCTCCAATCCCTCAAAATCGTTGCCACACCTAATCCTCAATCTGGCTGAGTCGTCGGAGATTCAGCACATCACTGAGCTTTCGGATCTGGGTAAAGGTTCGCTCCAATTGCTCATGATCTCGAATGTCAATTCCCAAATCTATCACCGCTGTCTGATCAGGATAGGTTCTTACCTGGGCATTACGGACGTTAATACAACTGTCGCTCAGGCGGGACAGGATATCTTTGAGTACGCCGACGCGATCGATCACTTCAATCTGCACATCCACAGGGTAGGTCTGGGGTCGTCCACACTGCTCATTGTTAGGATTCCAACTTACTGGAATCAGGCGATCCCCAACGACCTGTTCCACATTGGCGCACCCCTGACGGTGAATGGACAAGCCACGAGTCCGAGTCACAACCCCAATAATGGCCTCACCGGGAACTGGGTTACAACAACCTGCGAGGTGGTACAGTAGCCCCTCAACTCCTAAAATCGGAGATTTGCTGGTGTGACAAGCAGGAGAATGGGCTTGGCGGGGATGGGGCAGAGACAGGGGAAGTTCGGATTCAGGGGCTACGGGTTGTTGAGCTTTAGCCGTTTCCCGGAGGCGATTTACAACCGTATTCAGGGTGATTTCTCCATGTCCTACCCCTGCCAGCATATCTTCAACGCTGTGGTAGTTACAGCGCTCTGCGGTCAGCTTCATCGGAGCAGATTTGAGCAGGGCTTCAAAGCCATTCTTGCCCAGTTCCTTTTCCAGCATATCCCGCCCACGAGCGACGTTCTCCTCCCGGTGCGATCGTTTATACCACTGTCGAATCCGGTTACGCGCCCCCGCCGTCACGACGAAATTCAGCCAGTCCAAACTGGGGTGGGAGTTTTTCTGGTTGAGAATCTCTACAATGTCTCCATTTCGCAGAGGGGTGTCTAACGTAACCATTCGCCCGTTTACCTTGGCCCCCGAACAGTGGTTTCCGACTTCCGTATGGATGCGATAGGCGAAATCTACCGGAGTTGCGCCACGACTAAGGGCGATCACGTCCCCTTTCGGCGTAAAGACGTAAACATCTTCGTCGAATAGGTTATCTCGAATGGTCTCCAGATACTCCTGGGCATCCTTGAGATCGCTCTGCCAATCAATCAACTGCCGCAGCCAGGTAAACTTCTCGTCGGCTCCTGTCATCTGGGCCGTGCTGCCTGCTTCTTTGTACTTCCAATGGGCCGCGATCCCATACTCAGCGACTTGGTGCATGGCGATTGTACGAATCTGCACCTCTAACGGTCGTCCATTCAAACCCACCACTACCGTATGGAGGGATTGGTAACGGTTCGCTTTGGGCAGACCAATGTAGTCCTTAAAGCGACCGGGGATCGGTCGGAAGGCATCATGGACAATCGCCAGGGCACGGTAACATTCCTCATTGGTTGTGACAATGATGCGAACCGCTGCAACGTCAAAAATCTCATGGAATTCTTTCTGTTGCCGCTGCATTTTGTCATAGATTCCATACAAATGCTTGGGCCGCCCACTGATCTCCAGATAAGGAATGCCAGACTGATCCAACCGTTGGCGTAGCAAATCGGCAACCCGGGTCAGGGTCGTTTCACGATCGGTTCGTTTTTCAGCAACATATTCCTGAATTTGTCGATAGGACTCAGGTTCCAGATACTTAAACGATAAATCCTCCAATTCCCACTTAAAGCGACCGATCCCCAGGCGGTTGGCAAGGGGGGCGAAGATTTCACGGGTTTCCAGGGCGATGCTGCGACGCTTCTCGTCTGAGAGATGCTCCAGGGTTCGCATGTTATGGAGGCGATCGGCAAGCTTGACCACAATCACCCGGATATCCTGAGCCATGGCCATGAACATACGGCGAAAACTTTCCGCTTGCCGCTCTGTTTTGCTAGAGAAGTTGAATTTCGAGAGCTTGGTGACTCCCTCAACTAGATGACGGACCTCTGCCCCGAAGTGCTGTTCCAGTTCCTCTACGGTGATGTGGGTATCCTCAACTACATCATGGAGAAACCCAGCCGCAATCATGGAACTACTTCCTCCCAAATCCCTCAGTAATCCTGCTACGGCTACAGGATGACAGATATAGGGTTCTCCCGAAGCTCGAAACTGCCCCTCATGAAGTTGATAGGCAAAATCAAAGGCCCGACAGATTAAATCCATATCTGTACGGGCCGGGGGAGCGTCACTATTGAGGAAGGCTGGGTCGCAGCCAGAATTTTGCGGGATCAAACATTGCTGAAGCCAATCCGGAACTTTAAAGGGATGGGTAGAAACAGGGGCCGAAACGTTCATCTGCGGAATGGGAGAGGTGGGAATTGTGGAAAGGGTCATTGTCTAAGAAGTGTTCAACAGGGAACACTGCTTGGGGACGGGATGTATTCCAATATACAAAAGTATCTATAGAAGGTTGCTTTCCCATTTACTTTCTTGGCAGAAATGGGAACGGCTCAACCTGATTAACGACTCACCTGACCAAC
Source organism: Leptolyngbyaceae cyanobacterium bins.59 (assembly GCA_033763635.1). Taxonomy (GTDB): domain Bacteria; phylum Cyanobacteriota; class Cyanobacteriia; genus JANRKG01. The sequence continues at coordinate 6,430 of JANRKG010000165.1, read as the reverse complement.
GAGTTACCTGAACAGGTTATTTGAATCATGGTTTCAGTAATTGCCCTTACAGGAACCTATCAGAGGGATGGTGTTCAAAAAATGCTACCAATCGTTGTTACAATCACCTCCCAAAAGAATGAGCAAATACGTTAAGCATCAGAGGGTTAGTCATCAGAGATAGGGGCAACAGTTGTAAGAAGTCGAAAGATATAGAGAACGATACTACAGGAATAAATACGAAAATAGAGACTAGAATCAAGAACAGCAGCCACTTTGGAGATAGACTTGAGACTCACCTCAGTTCACAAAGTCTAAAGAGATAAAATCAAAGGAAGAACTGGAACAGCGTCTATTTGGGAACCAAATTTCTATTTTTCAGACCTGATGCTATTAACTTCCTATCAATAAATTTCCGCTTGATTTTTGCTTGAATTGCGTCCCTTTAGCAGTATTTTTTGATCCCTGCAATCAATACTGACCTTAAAAATATCTTTTCCATCAAAACCTCCCAAGCATCTGCCTAGATCGATTTCCCAGTCAACCTTACCGACGAACTTCAGGAACCTAGCAGCAAACCTGAACAAGTTGATAACTTTAGTTAGACCAATTTAGTTAGACCAATTAGTTAGACCAATTTAGTTAAACCAATCCAACAAGTCGATTAATGAAAGAAACACAATTAAAAAAACAATAAAACAAATAGGCTAACTGAATAATCACCGATCGAATAACCAATTTTAATAAAGCTAGCAGCCTTGATTCCTAGCATGCTTAATCGCTAGCATCCTTGATTGCTAAAAGTTATTGAAAAAATTGAGATCTTCCTTTAATAATAAGACAAACAAACCGAATTGCTTTAAAAAACTTAGTATTCTTAAAAGTCTTCAATCATCCATTCGGAGGCTCGATCGCCCAGGTCTAAAGGAATGCTTACTGCTTTGCCCAGTCGGGGCCGTTCGCGGGTTCGCTCAAGGTACTCCTGAACTTGCTTGACCCCATTCCAAGCAACTAAGTAAGTGGCGATCGCATCTAAATGGGAGAGGTATTCTGCTTCCGTCATGGGGAATGAGGCTTGCTCCAGGTATTTCCACATTACCTGAACAAAAATCTTTCCCTGAGTCCGACGGAGTTGAATGTCGTAGGACCGTCCCCATTTTTTTAAAAGAATTTGTTGCAGATCTTTTCCAAGCATCATGATCTAACCATAATCCTTTTCACAATTCGTAGCAAAGCAAGCTGGGATTCTCAGAAATCCTGCAAATTGTTATGTCAAAGAATGTAATAATACCTAAGCAGGAAAAGTATGGATAGCAGTCTTAGTAAGGCTGCTGTCTCTGGCTAGTGTTGCAGGTGTTACAGGCTCAGGTGGTGTTAGTTCCTTGGGCATGAGTTCCTTGGATGTTCTTTCCTTGAGTGTCTATGCCCCAATTGCGCTCCAATCTGTGCCCCGTACCCCTGGATTGCAAGCCTGTCTTACAGGTCTGCTTTAGACTGGCGGGATCAAGGTAAATCATTACAAAACACGGGTTATTGCATTAGATCATGGCTCAAATTTCTGGATCTGCAGACGTACCCAGCATGGGTCGTCGTCAATTTATGAATTTTCTGACCTTTGGCGCAGTCACAGGCACAGCTCTTGGAGCGCTCTACCCGGTTGTAAAATACTTTATTCCACCCTCCAAGGGGGGTGCTGGCGGTGGTGTGACGGCCAAAGATGCGTTAGGGAACGATGTCTCTGTCAGCAATTTTCTGTCCACCCACAATGTAGGCGAGCGAACGCTGGCTCAAGGATTGAAGGGCGATCCCACCTATATCGTTGTGCAGGATGATGGGAACTTGGCAAACTACGGAATCAATGCCGTCTGCACCCACCTGGGTTGTGTTGTGCCCTGGAACAATGGCGAGAACAAATTTATTTGTCCCTGTCATGGTTCCCAGTATGACAGCACCGGAAAGGTAGTTCGCGGTCCCGCGCCTCTGTCCCTCGCGCTGGTTCATGCAACTGTAGCAGACGACAAGGTTTCTTTTACCCCCTGGACTGAAACTGACTTCCGGACTGGGGAAGCTCCCTGGTGGACTTGATCCCCAGCTTTTCAGCCCCTTATGATTTAAACGGTCTGCTGTCTTTTGTCTTTAATTAGATAGATCTAGATGGCATTTCGTTCATCCCGTTTCATGCATCCTGTTTCGTTCATCCCGTTTCGTTCAATCATCCCGCCCGATGATGTTGACTCAGCCGATTACAGTTCACTTAAATATCGGTTTTGCCAGATATGGTTTTGCCAGATATTCAGTTTGCTGGGCCTTCGGTGAGATACCAAACTTTATTTGTTGTCAATCCTTGAGATGAAAAAGAAGTCTTTATTAGCTGGTTTCATTTTGCCTCAGGTCTGGCGGAGGACTCTGGTTTCCTTCGTGGCGATCGCGATGCTGCTGGCAGGTGGGCTGGCTTTCCCCAGAGAGGCGAGTGCTTACCCCATCTTTGCCCAGCAAGCCTATACCAATCCCCGTGAAGCAACGGGTCGGATCGTTTGCGCTAACTGCCACTTGGCTGCTAAACCTACCGAAGCGGAAGTCCCTCAGGCCGTTTTGCCCGACACCGTATTTGAAGCGGTTGTCAAAATTCCCTACGATACCACAGTTCAGCAAGTCTACTCCGATGGCAGCAAAGGCCCCCTGAATGTGGGTGCAGTGGTTCTGTTGCCTGAAGGGTTCAAAATTGCTCCTCCCGATCGCATTCCCGAAGAAATGAAGGAAAAGGTTGGGGATGTGTACTTCCAGCCCTACAGCGAAACTCAAGAAAATATCGTAGTGGTTGGTCCTTTGCCCGGTGAACAGTACCAGGAAATCGTGTTCCCTGTGCTGTCTCCCAACCCCGCTACCGACAAGAATATCCACTTTGGTAAGTATTCTGTCCATGTAGGTGCAAACCGGGGGCGTGGTCAGGTTTATCCGACGGGTGAGAAGAGCAATAATGGGGTTTTCAATGCCTCGGTTGCCGGAAAAATTACCCAGATCGCTAAAGCTGAAGATGGTGGCTATCAAGTAACGATCCAGTCAGAAGAAGGTTCTACCACCGTAGATACCATTCCTCCGGGGCCAGAACTGCTCGTTTCTGAAGGGCAGGAAGTCAAGGCAGGGGAGGTACTCACCACCAATCCTAATGTGGGTGGTTTCGGTCAAATCGATAAGGAAATCGTGTTGCAAAGCCCCGATCGCGTCAAGTGGCTGATGGCTTTCTTCGCGATCGTGACCCTCTCTCAAATTATGCTGGTTCTGAAGAAGAAGCAGGTTGAGAAGGTTCAGGCGGCTGAGATGAATTTCTAAGCTGGTCATCGGTCAGGGCTTTCCGGTCCTGGCCTAGACAGTTCAAATCCCTGATTTCCAGCAGAAATCGGGGATTTTTTGATGATAGGTTCCCTGAGCGAAGTCGAAGGGAACAAGCTTACCCGATTTCTTCGGCTTTGCTCAGGAAGAAAATTCCCTAACAATAACGACTCACATCTTCGCCACATTCGTCTGCCAGATAACAGAGTGCCCGGAACCGGAGAGCAACCACTTCCTCATAAAGTGGATTGAGCTTACACAGGGGGGGAATGCGAAGCAGCCGTTTTCCCAGAAAGGTGATATCTCTCGCGAAGGGGCATTGGGTAGGGATCAGGGAGCAAATTTGGTGGGCGATGGCGGGATCTTTAATCTCGTAGTTATCAATCCACTGACGCAGAGGCCGCAGCCAATCACGTTTAGGGAATGAACTGCTGCCTGTATAGAGAGAGGATTGAATCGGAGCGGACTCCACCCAAATCCAGGTTTCTGAAGAGGTTGCTTGAGGTGTCGCATTCGAGATACCCATTGTTTTCTCCCGATCGTGTCTGGCCCATCTTTTTGAATGGTGCCTCAGGCCTTTTAGATCTTGGCGAGGGATAGCACGGAAATTTTAGGGGGGTTTTCTCCACCTTTAGGGAAGTTCAGAGGAAACACGGAGGTAAGGTTCCAAGCTATCAACGACTGCAACCTATCAAGGTCAGATGAAGAAAGCCGAAAGGATGGGTCTTCTCCGGGAAGCGGGAAAGATTCTTGCTAGGATGACCGTAAAAATCTGGAAACAATCTTTTTCCCTGCTAAATGATTGTTTTTTACTTGAAACTCAGGATTTTCCGAAGGGCACGTCTGTCCTACTTGGGTCATGATGTAAATGATCCCTGCGATCGCCTCTTGTAATCTATAAGACAAGCAAGCTCCAGGAATCCTTGATACTGTTCTCTAGTCCTCATTTTTTCCCTGATCCCGTCATCCCTGTTTCGGAGCTTATGCAAGACTCAACGCCCCTGCAAACTGCTATCCAACAACTGGTTCCCCCTAAAAAACAATCCGTTGCAAATAATCCGGGGGCCAATATGAATCGTTCCATCTGGAAGCGTTTGAAAAGTGGGGAAATGACCTGTGAAGAGGCAATCCAGGCGCTTGTTGATGAAAATGGAGTGGTCAATTTAGCCAAACTAGACCCAGAAGTTAGCTTTCGGTTTCTGCGCGAATTTCCCGATCGCGACAATCTCCCGCCTGTGATCCCCCTCTTGCTCTGGCGGAACTGTTTTTACCTGGGGAGTCCGTTTCCTCTTTCCCTGGAGACAATTCAGCGCCTCAGCGAACGAACTCTGACGGACATCAAAATCATTCCGATCGCTGACAAGAGCTATCGAGCCTGGTTCCATACCCGCAATCTCGAAACGAACACCTCCAGCCTGAACGCGACTCCCCTGGTTAATCCGCTCACGGGGGAACTGGAGCAGGAAGATATCGGTGAAGTCACCGAACTCTATCTTTCAAAAGCAGCGGACCAGATTAGCCGGATCAAAACCATCATTGCAGGGGCCTTGCGAAATCGGGCCAGCGACATCCACCTGGAACCCATTCCAGAAGGCTTACGAGTCCGTTACCGGATTGACGGCATCCTGCGGGATATCACGACCCTACCCCTGGAAATTAGTCGGCGGGCGATCGTCGCCCTCAAAGTCATGTCTGACATGGACATTGCCGAGAGCCGCCGCCCCCAGGATGGTCGGTTAGGGGAGAAGTATGCGGATGGACAAGAAATTGATCTGGGTTTAGATATGCGAGTGAGTACCCTGCCTTGCGTGGGTGGGGAGAAAGCGGTGATTCGGTTGTTGCCCCGGCAGAATCCCTTTTCCAGCATGGATCAGCTTGGATTTACCCCCAAGACCCTGGCAATCTATCAGCACTGGCTCCAGCAACCCCAGGGGATGGTCATTTTTACAGGTCCGACCGGATCGGGGAAGACCAGCACCCTGTATACCAGTTTGCAAGCCATCTCTACGGAATATGTAAACGTTGTCACTGTGGAAGACCCGGTGGAATATGTATTGCCCCGCATTACTCAAACCCAGGTCCATGAACAAGCAGGGATGACCTTTGCGGCTGGGTTGCGGGCCATTTTGCGCCAAGACCCTGACATTATTATGTTGGGAGAGATTCGGGATGGGGAGACGGCGGAAACTGCGATACGAGCCGCTCTGACGGGGCACCTGGTTCTCACCACTCTACACACCAATGACGCAGCTAGTGCCATTCCCCGACTCAAAGATATCGGCCCTGACCCCGGATTGATTAGTGATGCCCTGTTAGGGATTGTTGCCCAGCGGTTGGTGCGGCGAGTCTGTCCCCACTGTGCGGAACCCTACACCCCAACCGACGCAGACTTCAAAGTGCTGGGTCTCACCCTGGAAGAGGCCAATCCTGAGGCATGGCGGAAAGGGCGGGGATGTTCCCGTTGCTTTAATTCAGGCTATCTAGGACGGGAAGCGGTCATTGAACTGATCAATATCGATGACACGGTGCGACAAATTATTTACGAAGGCACCATGACGCAACTGCATCGCTACCTCCATGAGATTAACTTTGACTCCTTCCGAGTGGCGGCGATCGAAAAAGTCACGACAGGCATCACAACCACCTCGGAAATTCTGCGGGTGTTGCCTCACAGCGCGCTGTATGGACGCAAGAGTATCCCCCTGGCTACGAATCAGGGGAGCCATCCCCCGGTTGCAGCTCACTTGAGGGTCCTGGAAGGGTAATGCCCCGTTGCCCGACTTCCTCCAGAATCCCTTAGAATTGGGTAGGCAGACGGTGGGGAACCCATGAATGACTTTGACAAGCCGGAGTCTGTGACTGATTGCCAGTTAGACTTAAATCGGGATGTGATGGATTGGTTAATGGCTTTACAAAAAGCGGATCAAACCTTTTCCAACATCATGACCCTGGAACTCTGGTCGATCGCGCAAACGATGGATGAACTCCGGCCTGGGTTCTGGGCGCTTTACATGGAGAATCGTCAGCGAATTGTTCGGCAACAACTGGAAGAACGACGCTATCCCGAAAGCAGACCTCCTCAACCTCGTCCAAAACGGATCACACCCCGTCGGCCCTCCCC
>JANRKG010000164.1:0-14286 GCA_033763635.1 Leptolyngbyaceae cyanobacterium bins.59 | reverse complement strand
GATACCCTGGTTCTCCTGTGCGTGGCTGTTGAAGATGCCTTAACCCTCTGGGAACCCCGCATTGAATTGGATGATGTGCAAGCCGATCCTGATCCCAACCGGGGCCGTGTCAATCTCATCATTGACTACCACCTGACGGATAGCCACCAACCCCGCAGCCTAGTTTACCCCTTCTACCTGCAATCGGAAGAAGAGGTGGAGATTGAGGCCGAAGCCGATCGGGTCGTAAGAGGAGCCAGAGCAGAAAAGACACTAGAGAATTGGTAGGAATCGCGTATGCAGTTTGACTTTTTGCCAAAGTTACCGAAGTCTGACCTGGACGATCGCACCATGCAAGACTTGATGGACGAGTCTTTGCTACGCATTCCCCGTTACTGTCCAGAGTGGACAAACTACAACCCCAGTGATCCAGGAATTACGCTGGTGGAATTGTTCGCCTGGATGACCGAGCAAATGTTGCAACGGTTTAATCAAGTCCCCCGTCGCAACTACGTGACCTTTCTGGAACTACTCGGTATCCACCTGCAAGCACCCCGCCCCGCCCAGACCGATCTCACCTTTTACCTGAACATTGCCCTCTCGGAACCCTACACAATCCCCGAAGGCACAGAAGTCGCGACCCTCCGCACCGAAGCTGAAGACGCGATCGTCTTCAGTACCGATCATCCCTTTACAATCGGCACGCCCCATCTGCGCCATTTCCTCACGGCTGAAACCCTGGAAGACACTCCCCAAAATTTGCGCGATCGGTTCACGGACCTGTGGACTCAGGAAGCTGATGGACTCTGGACAGGGCCGGAACAGTTTCTCTTCGAAGAACAACCCCAACCGGGGAATTGCTTCTATCTGGTCTTAGATGGCGCTTCTGAGTTAGATGGAAATGTTTTAGCCATCACGTTTCAGGGGGAAGCGGCAACCTCCACAGGCATTAACCCCAGTATGCCGCCCCGTCGCTGGGAAGCCTGGGATGGTGATACCTGGACTTCAGTTCTGAGACAGGAAGCAGACGACAGTACCCAGGGATTTAGCTTCAACGAACTCAGTCAGCAGGGATTGAATGCCCTCCAGGGAGCCGATGTCGTTCTACATTTGCCAAAACAATTTCCTGTGACGAATTTCCTGTCCTATCAAGGACGCTGGCTTCGGTGTGTGTGTCATGAACCCACGCCTGAACAACCTGCCTACAGTCGATCGCCCCAAATTATCGGTCTGGCAGCTCGGGCGATCGGGGGTGCGGTGATTGCCAGCCAGTGTACCCTGATTCGGGAAGAAGTGTTGGGCATCAGCGATGGTACACCGGGGCAATCATTTCAGCTATTCGGGGTGCCCGTTCTCCCTCGACGACCGGGGGAATTTCTCCAGATCATTCCCCCCGATGGCTTGCCCCAGGATTGGCAGGAGGTTACGGATTTTGCCGAATCTGGCCCAGACGATCGCCATTATCTGATTGATTCCCTCACAGGCACCCTGCAATTCGGCCCCCTGGTCCGGGAACCTGTCCAACTGCAACGGGAAACCCAGATTCGTCGCCAAATTCAGGCCACTCGCAGGGGTGGACAGTCACCCACGCTTTCACCCCCGACCCTCGATCGCCAGTACGGAGCCATTCCTCCTAGAGGATCAACCTTGCGGATGATGGCTTACCGGACGGGAGGGGGGCAGCAGGGCAATGTCCAACGCGATACCCTCAGTGTTCTGAAAACAGCGATTCCCTATATTGCTGCCGTGATCAACCACAATCCCGCCCAAAATGGTACGGATGCTGAATCGCTAGAACAGGCCGCCATTCGGGTGCCCGCCCTGTTACGCAGCCGCGATCGGGCCGTGACTCCCGAAGATTTCGAAACCCTGACTCTGCTAGCCGGAAAAGGAGCCGTCGCCCAATGTCGTTGTCTACCAGCGGTGAAAAGCCATGAAGCGGGCTTGGTGCGGGTGGTAGTGGTGCCGCAAGTCGATACCACTGCTATCGATCGGGGCGAAGGCATTCATCCCGATCAGTTTGCGATTACCCCTGCCCTGGAACAACAAATTCTGACTTACCTGGACGATCGCAAACTGTTAGGGGTTGATATCCAACTCCAGCAACCTACTTACGTCGGCGTTTCAGTGCGGACTGAAGTGGGGTTAGATCCCAGCTACAACAATCTCCAGGCACGGGAAGAAATTCTGCGACGGCTGCGAACGGCTCTGTACCGTTTTCTCAATCCCCTGACGGGGGGGCCAAGTGGCACGGGATGGAGCTTTGGCTATCCCGTTTATCCCTCTGACATCATCGCCCTGTTTCAAAAATTTGAAGGAGTGCGGTATCTGGGGGTCGTGCAATTGTTTGAACTGCACCCACAGGGAGGAGTTTGGGTTCGCAGTCCATCGCCGGAACCCGTTGTCAACCCTGGTCCCTACGGGTTGGTCTGTTCCTGGAACGATCGCCAGGTGCGAGCGAACCACACCATTAACCTGATCTCCTAACCTGATCTACTGAGGTACTGTCATCCATGACCCAGACTCGCGCCGATCAACTGCTGCGACTGCAATTTTTCCCTTCGCGGATCAGTGAAGCGGTGATGCCTGTGGATTTGGACACGGGTGGGCAAAACCTGGTGCTGCATCCAGGGGAATCTGCCCAGTTTGTGGTGCAGATGCAAAACCTGGGAGAGCAACCGTTGGCGATCGACCTGCGATTGGAGGGAGAATGTCCCCTGGCCTGGTATGACATTGGCATGGAAGGACGGGAACTGGCCCCAGGGCAACGGATGGAGGCCGTGATTCAATTTCGGGTTCCCGCCGATTTCTTTGAGAACCCCCAGGTGTTGCGCCAGGGGGAACAACTCACCCTCAACTTCCAGAATGATGTACTGGTGAACTTCCGAGAAGTGGAAACAGGACGGCAATCTCTGGATGGCACTGCCCTGAATTTATATGTGCGTCCCCGCAGTCGTTACCTGCAATACCTGCCAGCCCTGTATCAGGAAGTAGACTTTATCGGACGCTTGCTGAAGGTTTTTGAACAAGCCTTTGACCCGATCGTCCAATCTCTGAATGGGATGTGGGCCAACCTCGATCCCCTCACTGCACCGGAAGCCCTGCTGCCCTTCCTGGCCCACTGGGTAGGCTGGAATCTGGATGCCCGCTGGAGTCCCGATCAGCAACGACGGCTGATCCGCAATGCGATGGACATCTACCGCTGGCGGGGCACTCGGCAGGGACTCCGATTATTTCTCCATCTCTATACCGACCTGCCCCTGGACGAGGATTTACCGGAAACCGAGAAACATATCTGCATTCAGGGGGCTTCTTACAAAGCGTTCAACCTGGGATTTGCCTATCTGGGATTGGACACGGCGGTGGGTCGGGGTCGTCCCTATCACTTCCTGGTTCATCTTCGCCCTGAACCCGATCGCTCGATCGATGAATCTTTGATTCGTCACATTATCGAGCAAGAAAAACCCGCCTTCTGCACCTATGAATTATTCATCGGTGAACTCTAAATCCTTTGATGTTCGTCCCTTCCCCCCTCCCTCCTTTGTCCCATGCACTCCCTCTTTTCCCCTCCCCAACCCTTTGAACGGCTCCAGGTCACGGATGGACTGCTGATCAATGCCGATCGCTGGCGGATGGCCCATGCCTACCACCGTAAACGTCAGAACATTCATTTCCAATCCCTGAGTGAACCGGGAATTGTGTCTGGATTGGGAGTCTGTGTCATTCCCGCGCCAGAGGACATTCCCACCCAGTACCGAGATGGTCGCTGGTTGCAGATTCAGCCCGGTGTCGCGATCGATCGCCTGGGCAATCCCATTGTCGTTCCGCAGCCGATCGAGTTCCGCATTTCCGCCACTCCCCTACCGGGACACCCCATCTGGGTCTATGTCGCCATCAGCTATGTTGATCCGGATCAACTAGAACGACGATCCGAGGTTGAAGTGGTACAGGAAACCTTCCGGATTGAGGAACGCCAAACCCCACCGGATGATTTGGAAGTTGAACTGTGCCGTATTTTCCTGCAACCGGATGTCGAAACCCTCCAGCCCGCAACGAATGTATTTGCACCGGGAGAGAACCAATTAGACCTGCGCTATCGGGCAACAGCCCAAACCCGATCGCAAGCAACAGTCAGGGTTTCAGTGGTTTCAGATGCCTCTCCCATTCCCTCCCCCCTGGTCAGTAACCTGTCCTGGCTGTTGCGATCGTTGCCCAACTTCTGTCCCGTTCTGCAAGGCAGGGGTAAGGTCGATCGGGTGCTGTTATCCGATCCGTCTGCCCTGGCACCGTATGACCTGATTGCTATGTCTGATCCCCCTTCCCGATCGTTCTCTAATGCTGAACTGGAAAGACTCCGCACTTATTTGGAAACGGGTGGGATGTTGCTGATTGAAGTCGCTGTGAAAGGAACCCAACTCGAAGGGTTACTGAACGTGCAGCAGGAACTGCGACAGGAAATTGGGCGATTAAAATCTACGAATTTGGGGGATGGAGAGCAGATTTCAGGTGAACTCAGCAGCTTATTGCAATCCCTAGAATCTGAGCTAGCAGAAACCCGTGTCACCTTGCAAGAAAGAATTAACGATCGAGCACAAGTGTTTTACCAACTGGCACAACAAATGGGAACAACCCTGACCCGTTGGGAAGACCTCGATCGCACCCATCCCCTGCGCACCGAACCCTTCCTTTTTGCGGCTCCTCCCTCCATTCACCAACGCCCCATTCAAATTTTGTACGGAGATGGCGTACTCCTGGTGATTGGCGAACTTTCGAATGCCTGGGGAATGGATGACGAATTACCCCTTCCCCGCGAAACCATCCGCACTGCACAGGAAATGGGAGCGAACCTCCTCCACTTCGCCCATCGCCGTAAGCACCTGACCCAATTACAAGCAACCCAACATCGGGAATAAAACTCTCATTACCCATTACCCATTACCCATTACCCACCCATGCGCTCCCTCTCCATCCGCCAAGCACTTCCTATTTTGATCGTCGCCCCCCTGGTGACAACGGTTGGGCTAACGGGGTGGATCGCCTTCGAGGGCGGGCGGGATGCAGTCAATGATTTAGTGGAGCAGTTGGCGGATAAGGTGGGCCATCGGCTTGCACACCAGATTATCAATTACCTGGACCGACCCCAAACGACCAACCAAGCCCTTGCCGTTGCCAGTCGTAGCCAGACTGCCAATCCAGATAATTTTCCAGCATTGGAACGTTATTTCTGGCATTTGACCCAGCAGTTTGATCAACCCTTCTTTTCTTTCTATGGCAACACGCAGGGGAACTTTATTGGTGTCCAAAGGCGAAGGGATGGAACAACGATCGTTAAAATCCGGGACAACACAACCGCTCCCCAACGCAAGGTCTATCGTTTAGATGCACAGGGTAAACGGCTCAATGAATTAGAATCAACGGCTTATGACCCCCGTGAACGCCCCTGGTATCAGGCAGCCGTCAAAGCAGGGAAGCCAAGCTGGAGTCCAGTCTATACCGGAACTCAGCAAGATCTACTGGTAACGGCGGTAGTTCCCATTTATCAGGAGAAACAACAATTAAAAGGGGTGCTGGCCTATGACTTTTCCCTCGCTGAAATTAGCGAATATCTGCGAAGCCTGACGATTAGCCCCGCCAGTCAAGTTTTTATTATTGAACGATCGGGCAATTTGATTGCGAGTTCTACCCGTGAGCCAATTCTTGACACAAGTGGTCCATCCCAACGACGATTATTTGCTCAAAATAGCCAGAATCCTATCATTCGTAAAACAGCCCAATTTTTATCGAGCCAGTTTGGAGAGGTAAGCCAAACAAAGTCTGGTACGCTCGCCTTTGATTATCAAGGACAGAAACAGATTGTAGAGATTGTACCCATTCAGGACGAGTACGGCCTCGACTGGTTACTCATCGTGGTTGTGCCAGAATCTGATTTTATGGAGCAAATTCATACCAGGACACGATTCAGTTTACTGCTAGGGCTAACCCTGACCGGACTGGCGGCTGTGGTAGGGGTGCTGGTAGCCCGCTGGGTCACTCAGCCTCTGCAACAATTAGTTACAGCCGCACAAGATATCCAGAGTCAACAATTCGATCCCGCCAGTTTACGATCCGTCCTAACGAGATCAGATGAAATTGGGAAGTTGGCACAGGTTGTAGAAGAAATGGCAACCGTTATTTTTAGTCGAGAAAAGTCTCTTCAGAGCCAGCTTCAGCAGATTCAAACTGAACGCAATCAGGCACGGGAAAGTATGAATGCAAGCACTTCAAATGAGAAGTTGTATGTTCAGCAATTGTTGAGGAAATCCAGACAAATCAGGAATACTGCTGAACGGCAAAATCTGGAGCTTCCAGAATTGCTGCGAACTGTGCCTTATTTTGAACAATTGAACGATAGCGAACTCCAACAACTCTATGCAGTGGGTTCTCAAAAAACAGTGCAGGAAGGGGAATATATTTGTCGTGAGAATGAGATGGGAAATGCATTTTATATCATTCTTTCTGGTTCGGTTGAGGTTTATATTGAGCATTTACAAAAGTATTTGAGGCAACTCACAGAAGGAAACTTTTTTGGAGAACTCTCTCTGTTGTTAGGAACTCCCAGAAGCGCAACAGTGAAAGCATTAGAAGATTCCGTGTTGTATGTGATTGAACAAAATGGATTTCAAATCTTCCTGCAACAGAACCCTAAAATTGCCTCTGAGATTGCTCAAAAGATTGAAATTTATACGGCTGAAATGGAGCAACGCAAAGATCTATTAAAACAGGCAAGATTTTTAGAAACGGAGGAGACTTTCAACCAAAACCCTCTCGATTGGATTCAAAAACAAATGAAAACTTTATTTGAAGTTTAAGTAGTTTCCGTGAATGACGGACTGTAGCACGCATGAAAATGGCAAAAACTTCCATTACAACCACTATTTCTCAAAAAGAACTGAACTTGAAACCGGGTAGTTCTTCCGTATCGTTCGAAGTCATTGCCGTGAATGACAGTGATCGATTTGCCACCTTTCAGCTTGAGCTACTGGCTCCGGGTGCTGAATCCGCCCCCCGTCGTCACTGGTACGAGATCGCCCCCGAAATTTCCACCAAAACCCCTCCGGGCGATCGGACCCGGTTTCAGGTCACTATTACCGATACTCCCATTCCAGGGTTCGCAGGGGTAATGAACCTGACCATTCGTACCTTTTCTTTGGAACTGGGAGAAGATCGCAAACTCCTACGATTGACCCTGGAACCGGGGGCCGATATCCCCCTCAAGCTGGAATTACCCGTCAAACAATTCCAGGCATCGCCCCTGGATCAAATTGATATTCCAGTCCGAATTCATAACCCCAGCTATCGCCTCACAGAAGTCACCCTCAGCCTGATCGGAATTTCAGGAGGCTGGCTCACGGGAGGCACAGAACAACGGCTGCGGCTGGAGGCGGGTGACTCTGGGGAAATTGTCTTTACCTGTCTACTACCGGAAACGATCCAGACCAAGAGCGGTCGTTACCTGTTTACGGTAGAAGCAAGCCAACAACACGGTCTCTCCTCCAGCGTGTCTGGCAGCCTGGAAATTCAACCCGTTGGCTTTTTGGAGTTTGATTGCAATCCCCTTCAGCATCACCTACCGCCTAAAGGAAGTGGCATCAGACGGTGGTGGGCCGATCTAGCAACCTACCAATTCCTGGTGAAGAACGAAAGTAACGCTGTACAGGACATTACCCTTCAGATTCAGGGAGAAGATCAGGCGCTCTGTGTGTTTCAGGTGTTTCCCGATCGCCCTACGCTCATGCCCGGAGAAAAGCTACCGATCGCTCTGACTGCAAACACCCGACGACCCTGGTGGGGATTGGCAAAGCCATTGCTGTTCCAGGTGAAAGGAATCGTCTCCGATACCCGCGTTGCGCTGCGGAATGATAACCCAGTCTTGAAGTTGCAAGTATCACCCGTGTTGCCCCTGTGGCTGCAAATTTTACTGACATTTCTGTTGCTCTTTTTGCTGTGGAAAATCTCCTGGCTCAATCCGAGTAATCCGCTCTTTACCCACCAGGACAAAGTGAATTCGGTTCAGTTCAATGGCACTGCCGAAGAAATTGTGAGTGGGTCTGACGACCAGACTCTCATTCAATGGCGATCGGCCGGGTTCCTCAATCCCTTAATTAAGCAACAGGTGGGTGTTTTTGGACGGGCAAAGCAATCCATTCAGGTGGTGCGCTACCGTCCGATTGACAACGATTGGGTTGCAGCGGGGCTAGAAAATGGCGACATTCAACTCTGGCGAGTGCAGTCCAACCAGGCTCCCTCAATTTTCAGTGATGAGAAGGGCGATCGGGTGCGGGGTCTGGAATTCACGCGCGATTCCCGATACCTCTTCAGTGGTCATGGCAGCGGACGGGTGCTGCAATGGGATCTGAGCCAGCATCAGACAGAAGCCAGTTTGCCCCAACCGCAGCAGCCTGTCACCGAGAAAAATATGAATTTTGCCATTTACGGGATGGCATTAACGGGCATTCAAGAAGGCAAAGAAGACACGTTGGCGATCGGGGGACGCTACAACAGCCTCAAACTCTGGAACTGGGTCACGGATCAATCGCAAGCTGTCCCCTATTCCCGTCCAGGCGGGCAGGATGACTATCTCACAAGTGTCGCAACGGCTGAACATCGCCCTTACCTGTTAGCAACCTCCGACAATCAGGGATACATCTCCCTCTGGGATCTGCGCTCCTGTCTCAATGGCGATCGTCCCTGCAAATTACTGGATGAATGGCAGGGGGGGAAGGACGGTAAACCCGTGCGCTCCGTTGCACTCAGTGGCTTTGGGTGCTATCTAGCCAGTGGGGGTGCAGATGGGCGGCTGATGGTGTGGACCTTGACTCGCGAGGGACGACGATCGCCGGATTTCTTAGATGGAATTGAAGTCGATCGCGAAGCCAAACCATTCAACAGCGTCGATATTAAAACAACCCAACGCAAGGTAGCGGTCACAAGTGGCAACGACGATCGCCTGGTCCGATATTTAGAGATCGATCGTCAACCTACAGCCCAGTGCGATCAGCCCGATCAAGCAGATTATGCAGTGAGAACCCCCTAGTAGTCTCCGTGCAATAAGCGTATCCCGTTCTTGACTCCCTCCCTCCTTCTGACCTTTGCCTTCCTTCTGCCCCCTGCCTTCCCAAGGAGACGACCATGATCCTGGAACGACAAAGCCTCTCTGAATCCGCCACGATCGACCTCTACTACCGTGCAATTGCGGAACAGGGAGTCAACCTCTATATGCTGCCAGAGGAACAGCAGGACTTGCTAAATTGGCTTGCCTCTCAGGAAGCAACCCAATTGGCTGACATCGCGACCTACTTGGGGCAGGATTTGGCAAGCACCCGTTTGTTGATGCAATCCCTGATTACGCAGGGGTTTGTGCAAGAGGCCGCAGGGTTTCAGATGGGGTCAGGCGTGACTTCAGGCCGCCCCCGGCGATCGGGGCATAAGGAAACGGATCCAGAACTGTCCCTCGGTCGGACGATCGCGGTGATTCTCAGTCCCTCTGGAGATCATAGTGCCCCCGCTGGCAGCAGCTTTGAGGTTAGTGTCACTGTGTTCAACCGGGGCAATCGCAATGCTCTGTTTGATGTATATATTGACGATACCGCTCAGGTGGTGCGGCGATGGTGTGCCTCACCATCAGAACGCTTGGCCCTGGCAGCAGGACAAAGTAACGAGGTGATTTTTCGGTTTCAGGTGCCTGTGCAAACCCTGCCCGGAACCTATACCTATCAACTGGTGGTCGATTCTCCCCAGCATTACCCGGAAGAGACTCCCCTTCAGTTCACCAAACACCTGCAAATTCTGCCCCCAACAAAAACCGCAGTCCAGGTAAAAGATCCCACCTTTAGTCTGATCCCCGCTACCCGATCGACCCATCCCACCCTGCTTCAACCGGGCGCAACCCTGGAAGTCCAGGTGCAGGTGCATAACCGCAGTGATCGGGTGGATCGGTTTCGGCTTGCTTGTCCCGACCTGAGCAAGGAATGGTATAGGATTCGCTACCCGGAAGGGATTGATGCCCCTGGATTGGTCACGGGTGGCAGCGAGTTAAGACTGAACCCCAACAGTAAAGGGGAAATTCTGTTATACCTGACTCCGCCCCTCCAGACTGCTGCGGGCAATTACAACCCGACCCTTCGCCTTTACTCTGCGAATCATCCCAATTTGAACTTGCTGGATGTGGTCTATCTGCAAGTTGCCCCCATCTATCGTTTAACGGCAGACCTGCAAACCCTGATCAGTAAAGTGCGTCGCCAGCCCGCTGCTTACCGTCTGCTGCTCAATAACACAGGGAACACACAGCGGGAGGTGCTGCTGCATGTTCGCAGCCTGGATGAAGAAGACGATCGCACCTACCACTACACCTGGCATGAACCGGGAAACAAACTTCTAAAAAGCTCCCAACTTTCCACACCATCCCTTCCCGCTCCCCAGTCCATTCAGATTCCTGCCAAGCAAACCACTGAAGTTGGCTTACAGGTCAAGCCTGCCCTCCGATGGCGGCGGCCCTGGTTGGGTCTGGGGAAGGTGAGCAATTTTGAGGTGATGTTAGAAGATCCACAACAGTTGCCCCTGCCCACCGAACCCCTTCAGGGAACGTTGGTTTGGAAAGCCCGCCCCTGGTGGCAATTTCTACTGTTGTTGCTGGCAGGAATGGGATCGATCGCCACCCTGGTCTACCTGATCTGGTCGGCGTTGTTCCGTCCCCCGGCTCCCCCCGCTATTCTGGAATTTTCTACTGCTTCCCCTTCCTATCCGGAAGCAGAAGGCAAGTCTGTGCAACTGAACTGGCAAATCAGCAATCCACGCCAGATCGATCGCATTCGGATCCTGGGACGATCGCAGGAAGATAAAACGGTCTCTAGCTTGCCGATCGTCTACGATTTCCGCCAGGGAATTCCCTCCCCGCTACAACCCTTCTGCACTGCAACGACAGTGCTCACCTGTCGCAACGTCCCTACCGATGCCCGTCAGGTCGGCAAGTATGTGTTTGAACTACAAGTGACCCCACCGCAAGGGCGATGGAGCCGTGCCAAACCCGCTCCTATCACGGCAACCACAGATCCCGTCACTGTGACTCCCCTTCCACCCCCCAAAATTGCCCAATTCACAACCCGAATTGTAACCCCTGAAACCCTCCCCAGTGGCATCAGAGCAGCATTGCAAAACAACAATTCGTCGAATTCTTCTCTACCAGGAGAACAAACGGTCATTCTCAGAAGTTGGAAAGTTACAAATCCGGCTCAAATTCAAGAAGTTCAGCTTCTCAGCCGTACTTCTGAAGGAGCGATTAACAGTGAGCGGCAACGATTTAACTTCAGTCAGGGGATTCCAGAACCCCTGCGATCGTTTTGCGTTCTGGCAGAAGAACTGATGTGTGAGAACGTGCCAGTTGTCGTTTCCCGTCCGGGTGATTACACCTTTGAGCTAGCAGTCACGCCGCGCCTATCCCCTACGGAACCTGGGGAGACGAAAAAAGCAGACCTCCTCAAAGTAGAAGCCAAACCGCCCCGCATTCTCTCGGTGCAAATCAATGGACAGGAGGCGTTACCGAAGTATCTGGTGCCGATCGTACCGGGACAGGCGACCCGGATGGTGACACTGACCTGGAAAGTGGAACCAGGGACCGATACGAAGGCCGAGCTTCTGCCCACACCGGGGACGGTGCCGCTGACAGGCACGATCGCCTATCCCCTGGTGCAGCAACCGGGCAGTGCCATCCTGACCCTGCGCGTTACCAATGCGAGTGGAAAAACCCTCAGTCGGGCGATCGAGTTCCAAATCTTCGATCCGGCGATCGCCGCACCTGGCCCTGCCCCCAATTCTGCTCCGCCGATCCCATCCGCTTCCCCTTCCGGATCTCCTTCTGCTTCCGGCTTTCCTTCTTCGGGCACTTCCTCCGTTCCCCCTATCCCCCTGGTCTTACCTGGGTCTGCCCCATCCCCTGCGGCTGCCCCCGCCAACCTTCCGGCTCCAGAGTCCCTGATTCCCCTCCCGACTGACAATCGGCTGATCCCAACAGAAGCCCCGCCCCGGTTCAACTAGATATCATGAAACGTTTAATCGGTTGGTTGACCCTATCCTTCCTGTTCCTCCCACTGCCTCCCAGCGCAGCCCGTCTGCCGCTGATCGTCCCTCCTGTGGAAGTGCCGCCTGCCCCGCCGCCCCTCCCTGTTCTCGAACCGCCTTTGGTGCGCTGGACCACTCTCTGCACCACCCTTCAGGGACAGCAGAAATATAGCGAGGCATTATCGGCCTGTGATGAAGCGATCAAGCTCCATCAGCACAACGCAGACCTGTGGCTGCGTCGGAGCCAACTGCTCTCTAAGTTAGGGAAACCGATGGAAGCGATCGCCGCCTCCGATGAAGCCCTGAAATTCCAGCCCGATTCGGCCCAGGCCCTCCTATCCCGCTGTATTGCCCTGACCCAACTGAAGCAACCCAATCTAGCCCTGACCGCTTGCCAGCAAGCCCTTACCCTGAATCGTCATTGGGACGCAACCGCCCCAGCAACCGCCTGGTTTTATCAAGCGCTGGCGCTCCGAGCCTTAGGCCAGTTAGACCCCGCTCTCACAGCACTGGATCAGTCGCTTCAGCTTCAACCCGCCGCCTCTGGGATTCTGGCGGAACGATGTGCGGTGCTGTCCCAGAAACGAGATTACAAAGGGGCGATCGCTGCTTGTGAGCAAGCGATTCAAGTCAATCAAAACTGGGGAGACTACACCCCAGCCCGCACCTGGACGGAGCAGGGATATGCGCTGCACCAGTTAGGAGCATTTACGATCGTGGCTGCGGAATGTGAGCAGGCTTTTCGTGAGCAGAAATTCTTCTCTAGAGAGATCGAGGCATGTATTAAACAGAAACGGATGGATCGTTATACGGTGGCTCTGGAAGCCTACAAGCAAGCCGTCCTGCTGAACCCGAATGAAGCCCTTGCCTGGACCTTACAGGGCGTTACGTTGGCAACATTAGGTCAATATTCACCCGCCCTAACAGCCCAGGATTGGGCCGTGAAATTCGGACCAACCGCTTCCCGCGCCCAGGTGAATCGTTGCCGAGTTCTGAATCAAATGGGGCAATTCGGGGATGCTTTTGCGGCCTGTGAGTTAGCACTTCAGGGGGATGGAAACTGGGAAACCGACGCAGCCTTCGCCTGGAATCAGCGAGGGGTTGCCCTGGCGGGACAGGGCAAGTGGGAGGAAGCGCTGGCTTCCCTCGATCGCGCCCTGCTGTTGAACCGAGAAGATGCCGATACCTGGAGCAATCGGGGGGTTATCCTGTGGCATCAAAAACGCTATGAAGCGTCCCTTGCAGCCCTGGAAAAAGCGATTCAACTTAAGCCCAATTCGGCTCAACTTGACTTTAACCAGGGCAGGGTATTGAGTTCTCTGGAACGTTATCCAGAGGCACTCATGGCTTACGATCGAGCCTTGCAGGGAGAATTTCCCCTCGATGACACGGATCTGCGGGTGGAAATCTGGGTGAACCGCAGTGTTGCCCTCTGGCAAGTTGGGCGTTATAGTGCGGCGTGGCAGTCTGCCAGAGCAGCAACGCTTCTCAATCCCAAATCAGTTCCCGCCTGGTATAACAGTGGCGTTGCCTTAACTGCCCTCAAGCGTTATCCAGAGGCCACAGAAGTTTTTATCAGGGCAACTGAATTAGAGCCGAACAACGTCTCCCTCTGGATTGCTCTGGGCAACGCCGAGAGACAGATCAAGCAATTTCAAGATGCTCTTTTAGCCTACGATCGTGCCCTCAGTCTCAATCCTAAACTTCCGGAGGTGTGGCGAAATAAAGGGCAAGTTCTGACCCATCTCAAACAGTATGGCGAGGCCTTCAATGCCTATAACCAGGCGATCGGCCTGAGTCCATCGGATGCAACGTTGCTAGCAGAGCAGGGCATGATCTTGTTCGATACAAAACAGTTACCGGAAGCTCTTGCTCGTTTTGTGATGGCCCTCAAAATTGACCCTCAAAACTCCCTTGCGCAGGAGGGGAAAAAGCAAATTCAGAAGCAACTTGTACAACAACGGGTGGAACAACAACGCCTTGGGTCAGGGGGAGTAATGTCGTCTCCAGCCACATTAACGTTACCATCCTCTACAGAAAAAATTCCTAATCTGCTCCCTTAATCAACAGGCACCCCAAGGCATTTTGCCACACCGAGCGACAGTCCGGAATCTGTTAACAAGAATGAGACCTGGTTGACTGACAAAAGTTGATCGCCCTCACCCCAAACCCCTCTCCCAGAGCGGGCTACCGTGTATACACAAGTCCAGATTC
>JANRKG010000163.1:0-19227 GCA_033763635.1 Leptolyngbyaceae cyanobacterium bins.59 | reverse complement strand
AGCCAACATCGTGGGACACCTTTATCAGAGTTGAACCCATTCTCCGTAGAAAACCCTTAGCAGGGGATCGTTGTTTTACGGGATTCTCGAAACCCTCCCTTTGGGAAACTCGTGTAAACACGTATGTTTGCTCGCGTTCATTTCGTTACATCCCTGGAGAGGAAACTGCAATAAATGTGGGAATAATAAGCCTGACATCTTTGATCAAGAGTGGTGAAGAGGCCCGCAGCAATGCACATGGGCCTCTTTTTATGTCCATTCTTTGCCGCTTAATATTTTGACAACCATCCCTGGAATTTCTTGAATTGCCAGGACATAGCGAACCGCTCCCAGGGCGATCGCCTCCTTCGGCATCCCAAAGACAGTACAACTCTGCTCATCCTGGGCGATCGTAATTCCTCCCGTCAGCGCAATATCCTGCATCCCTGCGGCCCCATCCCGCCCCATTCCAGTTAGGAGAATCCCCATCAGGTTAGCTCCGTAGGTTTTACTGGCGGACTTAAAAAGGGCAGTGGCAGAAGGGCGATGACCATCGACCGGAGACGTGTTCTGACAGACGAAATGGCCTTGGGGAGAAAACTCCAGATGAGTCCCTTCGGGAGCAAAGTAAACCGTTCCCGGTAAAGGAATTTCTCCGGGTTGAGCAATCTTGACGGAAAGGCGACACTCAACCGCTAACCAATTCACCAAACCCTGTAAAAACCCTTCACTAATATGTTGTACGCAGATGACAGGAACGGGCAGAGTAGCAGGCAATTGGGTCAGCAGGGAATAGAGAGCCTGGGGGCCTCCGGTGGATGTACCGACGACGATCGCCTTAATGGTTTTGCCAGCGAAGGAACGAGGTGCGAGGGGTGGGAGAGGGGATGTTCCAGATTGGGGAGTGGGACTTGATTTGGGAGTAGAGGACTGGGAGGTAGGAGATGGGGGGATAGGAGTGGAGATGCGGGGAGCCGAGCGATTGTTGGGCTGGGAAGGGTGGCGGGTGAAGACCGTAACGCCGGAAAGAATTTTGATTTTGTTGACCAGATCTTGTTTCAGGGCATCGTACCCTGCATTGCCGATCGCTGTGGGTTTGGGAAAAACATCAACAGCCCCAGCCTTCAGGAGGCGGAAGACGTTAGTTTTGTCTTCCTGGGGATGGACGGATGCACTGATCACCAGGATCGGTCGGGGAAATTGCGCCATCACCCGCTCAATGAACTCTAACCCATCCATCTGGGGCATGTGGTAGTCGGTACAAATGACTTTGGGTTGCAATTGGGGAATAAGGTCCAGGGCTTCCTGTCCATTCCGAGCCGTTCCCACCACAGTAATATCTGGAGAATCTTCTAGGACCCGCTTGAGAATTGTGAGCACGACGGGGGAATCTTCAACCAGCAGAACGGCGATCGGAGTAGTCATGGTGCAGGAGCCAAAACGAGCGTGGGCAGTCTTTTTCCTATCCTAATCGGAGGTTGGGATTTTGCAGAGAGGGAAATAAGCCCCATGCTAGATTGAATGCATAAATACAGTGAGGTTTTGCAACTGATGATCTTTAGTGATGTCGTTGAAGCGATTAAAAGCCTTTCTACAGATGAAAAGCATGAAATTCAACTGTTGCTGCAACAATATCTCCGAGAGGAACACCGTGATGAGATATATGACAACTTCAGAGCGGCCCAACTTGAGCAGCAAAGAGGTGAACTAAAATTCGCTTCCAACATCAAGGAATTGAAACAACTGTTGGAGGAGTAATGTGTCTCAAACAGTAGATAAATTATATTTACAGCCTTTTCCAACTTAATAAGGTACTTAAACCTCTTACCTGCACCTCATGGTCATAGAAAACAACATATACGTAAATTACTTTTTTACTTGCTTTCGCAATTTACCCATGATATCTTGATTACAGTGAGCAATAGAATCGGGAAATATTGACTATTTTAAAGCTTCCAGATACGCTTGAAGGCGTACAGATGATCTGGAGGTTACTTGTGTCTAGATATACCCTGAAAGTTGGACAGGTTATTGAGCTTATTCAAGAGGATGGCTGGTATTTAGAACGCACCAAGGGGAGTCATCGACAGTATAAACATCCTGAAAAAGCAGGTTTAGTAACAGTCCCAGGAAAGCTGAGCGATGATTTAGCTCCAGGTACTCTGAATAGCATTCTGAAGCAAGCAGGGCTGAAATGATGAAATACCTTGTAGTCATTGAGCAAACAGATACGGGTTACTCCGCTTATTCCCCGGACCTACCAGGATGTATTTCTACAGGGGCAACCCTTGAGGAACTAGAATCGAATATGCGGGAAGCGATCGAGTTCCATGTGGAAGGACTGCAATTAGAAGGGCTTGAAGTCCCCCACGCCACAACAGTATCGACTTATGTAGAAGTCGCAGCTTAAAAGTTTTACACCAGTTTTTATCAATATCTGAATGTCTTTGAGGGATGCAACCACAAACCTGATCCATCCAGAGAAGCCGCTAGAATAAGGGATGTGATTGGTTTATCAGACTCAACAATGACAGTGCAATCCCCAGTGGACTTTCAAGATGCGTTCGATGTCGTAGTCGTCGGGGCCGGACATTCCGGTTGTGAAGCGGCTCTGGCAACGGCTCGGTTAGGGTGCCGGACCTTGCTGCTGACCTTGAATCTGGACAAAATCGCATGGCAACCTTGTAATCCCTCAGTCGGTGCGCCTGCAAAGTCCCAACTGGTGCATGAAGTGGATGCCCTGGGGGGTGAGATTGGGAAGATGGCCGATCGCACCTACTTGCAAAAGCGGGTGCTCAACTCCTCACGGGGTCCGGCAGTGTGGGCATTGCGGGCACAGACGGATAAGCGGGAATACGCAGCCGTCATGAAAGGCATTGTGGAGAATCAGGAGAATCTGGTTATCCGGGAAGGGATGGCGACGGATCTGGTGCTGGGGCCGAATGAGGAAATTCTCGGAATCCAGACCTATTTTGGCGTTGCATTTCAGTGCAAGGCGGTGATTCTGACTACAGGAACTTTCCTGGGCGGAATCATCTGGGTTGGGAACAAGTCGATGGCGGCGGGTCGGGCTGGCGAGTTCGCAGCGGTGGGCTTGACCGAAACCCTGAATCGTTTGGGATTTGAGACAGGACGGCTCAAGACGGGAACTCCAGCCCGTGTCGATCGGCGATCGGTAGACTACACCAACCTCGAAGTGCAACCCCCCGATCCGGAGGTCCGTTGGTTCAGCTTCGACCCAACGGCATGGGTTGAGCGGGAACAGATGAATTGCTACCTCACCCGCACCACTCCGGAAACCCACCGACTGATCCGGGAAAACTTGCACCTCTCGCCCGTATACGGAGGCTGGGTTGATGCCAAGGGTCCGCGCTACTGTCCTAGCATTGAAGACAAGATTGTGCGGTTTGCGGATAAGGACAGCCACCAGATATTTATTGAGCCGGAAGGCCGAGATATTCCGGATCTCTATATCCAGGGTTTTTCCACAGGGCTACCGGAGACGCTACAACTCCGGATGTTACGATCGCTTCCCGGTCTGGAAAACTGCGTCATGCTGCGCCCTGCCTACGCCGTTGAATATGACTACCTGCCAGCAACCCAGTGTTATCCCACCCTGATGACCAAAAAGATCGAAGGGTTATTCTGTGCTGGACAGGTCAATGGCACCACAGGGTATGAGGAAGCAGCCGCTCAGGGGATTGTGGCGGGAATCAATGCCAGCCGATACGTGCGAGGGCAGGAGATGATCATTCTCCCCCGTGAAGGAAGTTATATTGGAACACTGATCGATGACTTGTGTACAAAGGATCTGCGGGAACCTTACCGAATGCTGACCTCCCGATCGGAGTATCGGTTGTTGTTGCGATCGGACAATGCGGATCAGCGGTTGACTCCTCTGGGGCGTGAGGTGGGGCTGATTGCCGATCGCCAATGGGAGTTGTTCACGCGCAAGCAAGCCAACATCACAGCGGAGAAAGAACGGTTGCATGAAACCCGTGTGAAGGAACATGAGCCGATCGGACAGCAGATTGTGGCGGATACGCAACAAGCGATCAAGGGTGCTTTAAGTTTAGCAGACCTGTTACGTCGTCCTGGATTCCACTATGTTGACCTCAATCGCTATGGATTAGGCAATCCGAATTTGATCCAGGCGGAATGGGAAGGGGCTGAGATTGATATTAAGTACGCTGGATATTTGCAACGGCAACAGTATCAGATCGACCAGATTAGCCGTCACGAGCATCGGAAGCTTGCGCCGGATATGGATTACGATGCGATCGCAACTCTTTCGAAAGAAGCGCGGGAAAAGTTGTCGAAGGTCCGGCCTTTAACGATCGGGCAAGCGGCTCGGATTGGTGGGGTCAATCCAGCCGATATTAATGCTCTGCTTGTTTACCTGGAGTTGAAAGCTCGCCAGAAGAGGGCTGTGCAAGTTGGGGCGAATGGGTAAGATGACGGACTGGAATTAGTACCCCTTTGCAGCCAGATCTAAAACACATTTGTAGGCCACCCGTTCTACTTGCGTGCCCCAGGTGCCATCGGAGTAGAGAGTGAGGAGACGGAAGCCTGGGGCGCAGGAATCCAGGGAAAAGCGGGTACTTTGGGGTTCAAACTGGATGGAGGTAGAAGGCACACCTAAGTAGTCAACACCCGATCGCTGACGGTGAAATTCCTGATGGATGTGCCCGAACAAAACGAGTTTGACTTGAGGATGGCGATCGACGATCGCAAAGAGATCGGGGGAATTTTGGAGGGTGCTGGTATCCAGCCAGTTGGAATCCACCAGGAAAGGGGGATGGTGCAAAGCCAGTAGAGTAGGACGATCGGGAACTTGCTGAAGTTGCTCGTCCAGCCACGCTAGGTGATCAGGGGATAGTTTTCCGTAAACGTGACCAGGGGCATGGGAATTCAAGAGAACAAAGTGCCAGGAACCTGCTTGAAATGACTTTTCACTGAAAACGGGAGCCTTGGTCAAAACCTGTTGCATCACAAGGGGAATATCATGATTTCCCGGTAGCCAGTAAGTCGGTAGTTGTAGGGGGCGAATCAAGCTCTGTAAGCGCTCGTAGGATGCTTGAGAGCCGTCTTGGGATAAGTCTCCTGTTAGCAGAACCAAATCAATCTCTGATCGAATTTGCTCTAGCCTATTCAAAACTGCCCGAAAAGAGTGATCAGTCGTCAGGCCCAATAACTCGGCCTTCTCACTGGCAAAGAAATGGATGTCGGAGACTTGCGCGATCCGGAGCACTGAATTCTGAAGCACTGAATTCTGAAACATAGGGCATTGAACACCAAGACTGGAACACAGACCATAGGGACACCAGCACTGGCATCATTTTTGTGAAGAAGGAGGCCAATTTTCTGGTTAGTACCTTCAGGGTATGTCAAAAACGTAACGAACGATGCGACAACGGCCCACTTTTCCCGTGATCCCAATCACCTGATTCAATTGTCTTTATCGAAGAATGGGTTTGAAGAAATTAACCTTTTAAGAAAAAATTAGGTGTAATCAACATCATTATTTACATCGAAAAAATAGGGAATAATACTGAATTCAAAACCGAATCTTTAAACAGATGCCTTAATTTTTCTTTGGGTATCCATTTTTCTTGATTTTCTAAATTTTATTGATGCATCAATCATCGCTATTTTCAGAGATGGAAACTTCAAGCCTGAAAACTAATGACTTATGATTTCGTGCGATCCCGACAGGGAAATCCCTAAAATGTCTTCCGTAAATGTCACAAAATAACAGTTTTTAGTTGCCGTTCTAAGAAGGCTTTTTTGGTAAAAAAAGTAACAACTTTTCCAAAGTAAACTCTTAATTAAGAGAATATTAATAGTAGCTCATGAGTTGGTTGCTATGCCTCAAATCGCTCTAAGTCATTCTGGCTTGCGAAGGAAGGAATCACATTGAAACGAAATCTTCTCAAGTCAGAAAAAGGAGTGGGAGTGAGGGTAAGGATGCTGGTCAGCCAATCAGAAGCATTCATCAACTTACTGGAATCGGGGGGTTAGGCGATGGTCTCCGCCCTTGACGGCATTTCTCCTTGCCAACAGTGTCTTTATCAGGATGCTGCTTCACCTATGCAAGCTAGATTGCAAGCACTGGCGCGTCAGCAAACGGCGATCGTTCAATTAGGGCGACGGGCATTGACGGGGGTAGACCCATCGGTGCTGATTCAAGAATCGATGCTCTTGATTGCCAAAACCCTGGATCTGGAATACTGCGGGGTTTGGAAACTGCTCCCTAATCACAAGTCTTTAATTTTGCAGTTTGGGTATGGGTGGCAACGGGGACTCGTGGGGTATGCCATGACAGGCACCCAATCGACCTCCCAACTGGGACACGCCCTGTTTAGTTGTGAGCCTGTGATTGTAGAAGACCTGCGGGTGGATGTGCGGTTTAGTGGGCCTCCCCTGCTGCACAATCACCGAATTGTGAGTGGGGTCAGCATCAACCTATGTAGCCCAGAGGAATCCCTGGGAGTGCTGGGAGCTTACACCACCCGATCGCGTATTTTTACCCAGGAAGACCTCTGTTTCTTGCAAATCATCAGTAATATGCTGACCCAGGCGATGGAGCGCCAGCGATCGGAAGCACGGCTTCGGGTGATGGAACGGGTGATTGCCGCTAGTAGTAATGGCATTGTTATCACTGATGCAACGCAGGCAGATAATCCCATTGTGTACGTGAACCCAGCCTTTGAAGTGATTACGGGTTATACGGCTAGTGATTCTCTGGGTCGCAATAGTCGTTTCCTGCAAGGGGGCCAACGAAATCAACCAGATTTACAAATCTTGCGTGATGCCATCCAAGAACACCAAGAATGCCATATTGTTCTGCAAAACATCCGAAAGGACGGGAAGCCTTTCTGGAATGAATTATCCATCTCTCCCGTGTTTGATCAGGAGGGATTTTTAACCCACTTTGTGGGCATTCAAACGGACATCACAGCCCGGAAACAAACAGAAGAAGCCTTGCGGAAGAGTGAAGAGCAATTTCGCCTGACTTTCAACCTGGCTCCGATTGGCATGGCCCTTACGACTCCAGAAGGGCAATTTTTAGAAGTGAACCAGGCGCTTTGTGATACTCTGGGCTTTTCTGCTGCCGAGTTAAAACAGCGGACGATCGCCAGCCTATCCGTCCCTGATGGGGAAGGGATAGACCATAGCATGACCCAAAAACTGTTGTCGGGGGAATTCTCGAACTACCAAATTGAAAAAAATTATCTATCTCGCGATAAAGGGCCTGTCCATTTTCTGCTGCAAGTGACGCTGGTACAGGATAACCAGGGAAAGCCACTTCATTGCATTACCCAATTTGTAGACATTACGGAACGGAAGCGGGTTGAAGATCGGCTGGTGTATGATGCCTTGCACGATGCCCTGACCGGACTTCCCAATCGAAGCCTCTTTACCGATCGCCTCCGTCAGGCTGTCGCTCGTACTCGGCGAAATTCCGAATATCAGTTTGCTGTCTTATTTCTAGATTTGGATCGCTTTAAGGTCGTGAATGACAGTTTGGGCCATCTGCTCGGCGACCAAATGCTGATTGAAACCGCCCGTCGTCTGTGTGCCTGTCTTCGTCCGGGGGATACGGTTGCTCGGTTGGGAGGCGATGAATTTACCATTTTGCTGGATAGCATTCAAAGTATCAGTGATGCTACCCAGATCGCAGATCGTATCTCCCAACTGCTGGCAGTTCCCTTTAATCTGGAAGGGCATGAAGTATTTACCAGTGCCAGTATTGGGATTGCGTTGAGTGCTAGCGGCTATGTGAATCCGGACGATCTCCTGAGGGATGCGGACACAGCGATGTATCGGGCCAAGGAACGGGGAAAAGCCTGTTACGCAGTGTTTGACACCACCATGTATGACCAGATGGTAACTCTGTTACAACTGGAAACGGACCTGCGGTGGGCCTTGACGCGACTTGATACCCCACCCACCCAACTCCAGGAACTTCAAGTTCACTACCAACCGATTATTTCCTTAAGTACCGGAACGATTAGTGGATTTGAGAGTTTGATTCGCTGGCACCATCCTCAAAAAGGGTGGATACATCCCTCAGAATTTATTCCCCTAGCCGAGGAAACCGGGTTGATCGTTCCTTTAGGACAGTGGGTATTACAGCAATCTTGCCAGAAGTTATATCAGTTGCAGCAACAGCTAAAATCCCATGCTCCGCGCACCGTGAGTGTTAATCTTTCTGCCAAACAATTTGTACAACCTAATCTGGTTGGTCAGGTCAAGAAAATTTTAGAGGAAAGCCAACTGGCTCCAGATTGCCTCAGGTTGGAAATTACAGAGAGTGCCATTATGCAGAATCCTGGGGCAGCCGCCCGAAGCTTGCGGGATTTGAAGGATTTAGGCGTGCAACTGTCTCTAGACGACTTCGGAACTGGCTACTCTTCCCTGGCTTACCTACATCGGTTTCCAATTGATTTGGTCAAGATCGATCGCTCCTTTATTAGCCAGATTGACCAGGATGCGGAACAACTGGTGATTGTGAGAGCGATCGTGAGTCTGGCCTGGAATTTGGGGATGGAAGTGGTGGCCGAAGGAGTCGAGACAGCCCAACAACTGGCCCAACTTCGCTTGTTGCAGTGTGAGTACGGTCAAGGTTTTTTCTTCTCTCGACCGATCCCAGGGCAGGAATTGGCAACCCTGCTAGCAAGTGCCCCAATTTGGTAAGGGGACTTTGGGAAAACGAATTTCTGCTGGTTTCGGCTGCGCTCAACCAGCATTCTTGTCGTGAACCAGTCGAAAATGTACCCTGAGCGGAGCCGAAGGGTAACCCATCGGTAAACATTTCCCTTCTGCCCTCTGCCTTCTGCCTCTGCTTTCCTTAACTTCTCAACCAGGCTCCAGGCGGATCAATTCTCCATCCGACTGATCTGTCAGGATATACAACAGGCCATCCGGTCCCTGGCGCACATCCCGTACCCGTTGCCCGATTTCAATCACCTCCTGATTCACCACCTTACCCGTCTGATCGACTTCAATGCGACGCACATCCCGTGAAACTAACCCTCCGGCAAAAAGATGTCCTTTCCATTGCGGAAACCGATCGCCTCGATAGACGGTTAACCCAGAAGGTGCAGTTGCCGGAGTCCAGACGAATCGGGGGCTAACCATCCCAGGGCGCGATCGTTCCTGGGTGATTTCAGGGCCAAAATATTCACGGCTGTAGGTGACAATGGGCCAGCCATAGTTACGCCCTGCTTCCACTAAGTTCATTTCATCGCCCCCCCTCGCGCCATGCTCCGTAATCCATACCCGTTTTGTCCCAGGGTCGAAGGCCATCCCTTGAATATTGCGATGACCGTAACTCCAAATAACGGGAACGGCATTGGGATTGTTCGCAAAGGGATTGTTACGGGGGACAGAGCCATCGTCATTCAGGCGAATAATTTTACCCAGATGGCTTTTCAAATTCTGGGCCTGTTTGCGAATGAGATCCCCATTCAATTGAACAGGAGGATTGCCTCCATCTCCAATGGAAACTAACAACGTTCCATCCGGCATCCAGAGAAGCCGCGAGCCGAAGTGCTGCTGACCCGACTTTACTTGAGACACTTCAAAGATAACTTTCAGGTCGCGCAGGGCTTTGCCGTCTAATCTGGCCCGTGCCACGCGAGTTCGGTTTGCGTCGCGGGTGCCGTGAGCGTAGGTGAGATACACCAGGCGATTTTGGGCAAAGCGAGGATGGAGCGCAACATCCAACAACCCGCCCTGTCCTTCTGCCAGCACCGGAGGCACTCCGGCGATCGGAGTAGGGTCCAGCACGCCGTTTCGAACCATTCGGACCCGTCCCGGTCGTTCTGTAATCAACATCGTGCCATCGGGCATCCAAGCCATCCCCCAGGGATGCTCTAGCCCCTTCAGGACTGTCACCTTCCGAAACTTTGGGGAAGTCGCTTTGGGGGGGCTGGCAGGGGATGCTTGCGTTAACGTTGGGTTGGGAGACGATGGACTGCTGGCAGACTGAGTTCGATCGACCCCACCGGGAGAAGCCTGAAGCAAAGAGCAACTGGCGATCGTGAGTAAGGCGACTGCTCCACTCACGGTCAGCATGAAGCGGCTAAGGTTCTGTTGCATAAGAATTGCGTCCTAACTGCCATTGAACTGAGCACGAATAACACTCTTTGATGTTAGACAATCCAGGGAAGCATCAGGTTCTCAATCTCACTCTCCTGACTCCTGACTCCTGTATCCTGTATTTTGGACTCTGCATGCTTGCAAAGGAAAAATCATGGCTCTGGAATATCCCGAAGATCTCAAGTACATGGATTCCCACGAATACGCCCGCCTGGATGGAGACATCGCTACGATCGGCATTAGTGCCTTTGCCGTCGATCAACTGGGCGACATTGTGTTTGTGGAGTTGCCAGAACTGGGGGATGCCGTCACCAAGGGGGAAACCTTTGGCAACATTGAATCTGTAAAGGCGGTTGAGGATTTGTACTCCCCCGTGACAGGAACGGTGGTCGATCGCAACACCACAGCGCTAGACAACCCCGAACAAATTGGCGAAGACCCCTATGGAGAAGGTTGGCTCCTGAAAATTCGCATCAACGATGCCGGAGAATTAGAGGATGCCATGTCTGCGAATGCTTACCGCGCCCAGGTCGAAGGAGAATAGTTAATCTTTTCTTTATAAAGAATTGGTTTGCTTCTGACGTTTTGTTGCCAAATGTTGCAAAATAGTCAGAAACCTCCGCCTATCTTCTTGTCTTCTATGTCAGAGTCTCCTGCCTACTCCACCTTCAGTTCATTAGACATTTCTGGCTCTAGTGCTTCTAGTTCTAGTGCTTCCAATGGAGCGATCACAGGTGCTTCGAAAGGAAGCCATCCTGGCTGCGACCAGGGTTTCCTCCCACCAGCCTCCAAATCTGATAACGATGCCCTGGCGGGATTAGCCCCCTTTGTGAGCCGACACATCGGTCCTCAGACGGTAGAGATTCAGCAAATGCTGGCAGCGCTGAACGTTGAGAGTTTGGAGACCCTGATTGATCAAACGGTGCCTCCTGCAATTCGCATGAAGCAGCCTCTGAAGTTGGAGGCAGGACGGGGCGAAGCTGAATTGCTTCAGGATTTGAAGACGATCGCCTCTAAAAATCAGGTGTTGCGATCGTTCATAGGTTTGGGGTATTACAATTGCTTCACCCCTGCGGTTATTCAGCGTAATATTCTGGAAAATCCGGGGTGGTACACCCAATACACGCCCTACCAGCCTGAAATTGCTCAGGGGCGTTTGGAAGCTCTGCTGAACTTCCAGACGATGGTAATGGACCTGACAGGGCTGGAGATTGCCAACGCTTCCCTGTTGGATGAGGGGACAGCGGCGGCGGAAGCCATGACCATGAGTTACGGGTTGACGAAGACCCACAGCAAAACATTTTGGGTGTCTGAAGCCTGTCTGCCTCAAACTATTGAGGTCATCCGCACCCGTGCCATTCCTCTGGGCATTAACGTCATCGTCGGGGATCATCGAACCTTCCAGTTTGAGGAATCGGTATTTGGGGTGCTGCTCCAGTACCCGACGGGTGACGGGGTGATTTTTGATTATCAAGACTTTATCAATCGTGCCCATGCAGCGGGGGCACTGGTGACGGTAGCAGCGGATCTCCTGAGCCTGACCCTTCTAAAGCCTCCGGGAGAATTTGGGGCGGATATCGCCGTTGGGACCACTCAACGGTTTGGAGTACCTTTAGGCTACGGGGGACCCCATGCAGCGTATTTTGCCACCCGTGAAACTTACAAGCGCCAACTTCCGGGCCGACTGGTGGGCGTTTCCAAAGATGTGCATGGGCATGTGGCTTTGAGATTGGCCCTGCAAACCCGTGAACAACATATCCGGCGAGACAAAGCCACCAGCAATATCTGTACGGCCCAAGTTCTTCTAGCGGTGATTGCCAGCATGTACGCGGTGTATCATGGTCCCCAGGGGTTGACCCAGATCGGGGCGCGGGTGCATCATCAGACGACCCTTTTGGCAGCAGGTTTAAAGCAATTGGGCTACTCGGTAGGACCGGATGCCTTCTTCGATACCCTGACTGTTTCTCTCCCTAAAGGTAATGCCACTGAAATTTTGAGTCGGGCTGTGGCGCGGGGAATTAATTTGCGGCAAATAGGCGAGGGGGCGATCGGCCTCTCCCTGGATGAAACCACCTCTGAGCAAGATTTAGTGAACCTGCTGGAGGTCTTTGCGGAGGGTTCCCTGACCTTCAAACTGGAATCCCTACAAGCGACCTCTCCCGTTCCCGATGCTCTCAAGCGCACTTCCCCATTCCTCACCCACCCTGTTTTCAATACCTATCACTCGGAAACGGAGTTACTGCGGTACATCCATCGGCTGCAAGCTAAGGATCTGTCCCTGACGACAGCCATGATCCCCCTTGGCTCCTGCACCATGAAGTTAAACGCAACTTCTGAGATGATCCCCATTACCTGGCCTGAGTTTGGTCAGATTCACCCCTTCGCACCATTGGAGCAAACCAGGGGCTACCAAATCCTATTTAAAAACCTGGAAACCTGGCTGTCTGAAATCACTGGGTTTGCCGGAATCTCCCTACAACCGAATGCAGGTTCTCAGGGGGAGTATGCGGGGTTGCTGGTAATTCGTCAGTACCATGAAAGTCGTGGGGAAAGCCACCGGACGGTGTGCCTGATTCCCCAGTCTGCTCACGGGACTAATCCTGCCAGTGCAGTGATGGCAGGAATGCAGGTTATCCCCGTCGCTTGTGATGACCAGGGCAACATTGATGTGTCAGACCTCAAGGCCAAGGCAGAGGCTCACCAACACAATCTGTCGGCTCTGATGGTGACCTATCCCTCAACTCATGGGGTTTTTGAAGAGGCGATTCAGGAAATTTGTGCGATCGTCCACCAATACGGCGGTCAGGTCTACATGGACGGGGCCAACATGAACGCCCAGGTAGGGCTGTGTCGTCCGGGAGACATTGGGGCTGATGTATGTCACTTGAACCTGCACAAAACCTTCTGTATTCCTCACGGTGGCGGCGGTCCCGGAATGGGTCCGATCGGGGTTCAATCCCATCTCGTACCATTCCTGCCGGGGCACTCCCTGGTCAAAGTGGGCGGAGAAAAGGCTGTAGGAGCCGTTTCAGCGGCCCCCTGGGGCAGTGGTAGTATTCTCCCAATCTCCTGGATGTACATTGCTTTGATGGGGCCAGATGGGCTGACACGCGCCACAGAAGTCGCAATTTTGAACGCCAATTACATTGCGAAGCGCTTAGAGGGGCACTATTCGGTTCTCTACAAGGGGCAGAATGGTTGGGTGGCCCACGAGTGTATTCTCGATCTGCGCCAGTTTAAGAAGACCGCAGGGATTGAAGTGGATGATATCGCCAAGCGCTTAATTGACTATGGCTTCCATCCCCCTACCGTGTCCTGGCCTGTCCCAGGAACGATTATGGTGGAACCGACGGAAAGTGAGTCGAAGCAAGAACTGGATCGATTCTGCGATGCCCTGATTGCCATTCGGGAAGAAATTCGCGCGATCGAATCGGGTCAAGTTGATCCACAAGACAATTTACTGAAACGTGCCCCCCATACCCCCGCAGACCTGATGGCGGATGAATGGAACCATCCCTACTCCCGCACCCAGGCTGCTTACCCAACCCTCTGGACCCGTGAGAATAAGTTCTGGCCTGCTGTGGGGCGGATTGATAACGCCTATGGAGATCGCAATCTGGTCTGCTCCTGTCTGCCAATGGACGCTTACACATGACCTTCAATCCCGATCCGTCCCGTCCTAACTCCCGCTTGGAAATTGAGAATCCACCCGATGGGAACATCGCGCCTCCGAATGGGGCGATCGTACCGCCCATCTCGGCAGAGACACGGCCCTCTTCTGGGGAAAACAGCAACAGTCCAGTGACCCACTCCGCAACGCTGGCGGTTTCGCCGCTGGACCCTCAAGCCCCTTCTTCTCGACGCTACATTCCCCCCCAGGATAAGCCCCTGTTCCTGGCAACCAGTCCTGTCTTAATTACCCTGGTCTCGGTCGGAGTGACGGTCGTAGGACTGATCAATGGGAGTGCATGGCTTCAGATTGCAGGGGCTACCGTCGCGCTTCTGGCTTCCCTGCGGTTGGTCTGGCCTTTGCTGCGATCGGCTCTGGTTGAAATCATCTCGGATGACGATCAGGCAGCGGTGATTGGCAGTATTGGCCTGGTGGTTGCGTTGCTTGGGTTCATGCAGGTCAGCGGTCTCAACCGCCGGATTGTGGATTGGGCCAACCTTACCTTCAATTGGGATGCGGTCGGGGCGTTAGGGGAGGTCTTTGGGGCGCTGGGTCAGATTTTTATCGCAATTCTGGCAGTGTATATTGCCTGGAGACAATATGTGATCTCCAAAGACCTTACGATTCAGCAAAACACCATTACTCAACAGCAGACGATCGACACCTACTTCCAGGGCGTTTCTGATCTGGTGCTGGATGAGGAAGGCTTGCTGGAAGATTGGCCCCAGGAGCGATCGATCGCTGAGGGACGAACGGCGGCGATTCTCAGCAGTGTGAATGCGGAAGGAAAAGCAAAAATTATTCGGTTCTTATCACGGGCTAAACTGTTGACTCCGCTACGGCGCGATCGGCGGTTGGGTAGAGCCATTCTGGATGGGGCGGGAGGCTATGAGGAAGATCGGGTGCAGGGCATTCGGGTAATTGATCTGGGGGTCATGCTAGCAGGGGCAGATCTGGCGGGGACAGATTTGCGCTGGACGGACCTGAGCGAGGCCAATCTGATCCGGGCAGATCTGAGTGGTTGCGATCTGGTCAAAGCAAACTTAAGTCGTACCATTCTTTACGAGGCACGGTTCCGGGGGGCGGACCTCACGGCAACCCGCTTCTTCTATGGCAAAGCGACAGAAGCCAGCCCCCGCAACCGCACCGATCCACCAAATTATAAAACGGGCGCTTTTACAGGGGCCGTGGTAGAGAATGCGGATTTTACGGCTGTTCAGGATATGACAGAGGATCAGCGTTATTACGTCTGTGCCTGGGGTGGCTCTAAAACACGGAGCACCGTTCCGGGAGGCTGTCAGGGAATTCCAAATTTACTGGGACGATAGCCGTTAAGGAAGCATGGATTTGCGGCATGATGGATATCCGAAGCATTCACCCAAGCCTGAAGCGGGTATTTTGTCGATGCCACCCCAATATTCGATCGTCATCCCTATCTATAACGAAGAAGATTCTCTGTCCGAACTATACCGTCGTCTTACAGCCATGATGGCAACCCTGGATGGGCCAGCAGAATTGATTTTGATTAATGATGGGAGCTGCGATCATTCCCTCAAACTTCTGAGGGAACTCCATAAGCAGGATTCGCGTATTTGTTACCTCAGCTTGGCCCGTAACTTTGGACATCAGATTGCCGTCACAGCGGGGCTAAACTTTGCACGGGGACAGGGGGTGGTCATTATGGATGCGGACCTACAAGATCCCCCTGAACTCATTCCCGAACTGATCCAGAAATGGCGGGAAGGGTATCAGGTGGTCTATGCCCAACGGACCCAGCGCAAACGGGAGGGTTGGTTTAAGCGTTTTACGGCCTATGTCTTTTATCGCATTCTAAAACAGTTAGCCGATGTAGACATTCCCACTGACACGGGCGATTTTTGCCTCCTCGATCGCAGAGTCGTTGATGTCCTGAATGCGATGCCAGAACGCAACCGTTACATTCGTGGCTTGCGATCGTGGATTGGGTTTCGGCAAACCGCTGTCAAGTTCGAACGCGATCCTCGCTTTGCTGGGGATGTGAAATATACCTTTCAGAAATCTCTGGCGCTGGCGATCAATGGTCTGGTTTCCTTCTCGAAAGTACCCCTGCGCTTGGCAACCTACGTGGGTCTTTTCTCCGCTCTGCTTTGCCTGATCATGCTTATTCTGGTCATCTACTGGCGTTTCTTTACCCCTGCTTCTCCCCTGGTGGGCTATGCCACGATCGTCGGTGCTATCTTCTTCCTGGGAGCGGTGCAACTAGTGAGCATCGGCATTCTGGGAGAATATATCGGGCGGATTTACGAAGAGGTGAAGGGGCGGCCCCTCTACACCCTGGCAGAGGTAGCAGGATTTGACGAAGGGCGGATTGCTGCAAGCAACAGAAGTGACGATCGTGGGACATCACAAAGTTGATCGCAGACCCACAAGAAGTGAGCAATTTCCTCATCCAACTCCTTGAGACGACTTACCCTTTTTCTTGCCCTTCTTCTTGCCCTTCTTAGAAGAATGGGATGAAGTTTTAGAGCTATCTGGCTCTGTTATGGTTTTAGAGAGTGTTGCGATCCCATCGATCGCCTGTCCCACGGCTCCTTCCAGGCGCGGTTGGGTCATCACAGTCTCCAGACGATCGACCAGGGGTTCAATCAGCGGTTCGATCGCACTTTGAGCCGAGGCTTTGACTGAATCAATCACATGGGGAACTGCCCCACGAACCGCCGACTTGACTGTTTTAATTGGATTTTGGAGTCGGGGAAGATGGCCCAGATTGGCAGCTAAATTTGGAGAATCAGCCGAAGCAGGTTGGTCCTCATCTTGATGGGAAGCATCCGCCTGGGAGGTGACGTTGCGATCGTCCTTATCTTTAGAAGAAGAGACCGAAGGAACCATTCTTTGCAACAACCGTTCCACCGTTGCTTCTACAATTTCCCCAATCAGGGCCGCTGCCAATACTGTTCCAGCGTTCTTCAGGTTGGACCCAAGCCCCCCTGCTCCATCCTGCTCTCTAGACAGTTTTTTGTGTTTCTTCTTTGCTTTTTTCATGCCAATCCCCCAACATTCCATTCTGGGCCTCTTAGCATATTAAAACTGCAAAAAGTTTCCCTCTATACCAGGGTAGATAGGACAAATGCTATTGAGTCAAGCCATGCTCTAGCGCATACCGGACTAGCTCTGTGCGGCTATTCGTGCCAGTTTTGCTAAACAAACGACTCACGTACTTTTCAATATTGCGAACACTCGTCTCTAATTGGCGGGCAATTTCCTTATTCATTAAACCCTTTGCCACCAGATCCAAAACGCTTTGTTCACGGGGGGTGAAGTCAATTTGAACGTCGGTCGGGGTTTTAGCCACAGGGGTTTTTTGAAAGAGCATTGCGCGAATTTCTGCGATCTGACGGGCCATTTCTGCCATGTCCAGCACTTCTCCCCCTTCACCCACAACAGGGGTTGCCTCTACCCGTCGGCCTACCAAATTCTCGACGATCGCCACTAACTCATCGGGGTCAAAGGGCTTGGGCAGATAGGCATCTACTCCGGCTTTGTAACCCTGAATGCGATCGGAGGTCATCCCGCGTGCAGTCAGGAACACAACGGGCAGAGACTTGAAGCGAGGATTTTCCCGGACTTGCTTCAAAAACTGATAGCCGTCCACCTGGGGCATCATCACATCGGTGATCAGCAAGTCTGGGGAATGTTGTTGCAATAACTCCAACCCATCCTTTGCATTACTGGCCGTGATGACCGTAAAGCCGCTATCTTCCAGATAAGCTTGCACCGCATCTCGCAATCCGGGTTCGTCATCGACCAGTAGTAGCTGTCCTGCCATCGCTCTATTTCCTGTGTTTTTTTAAATTTAGCGAATATCAATTCAAAATTTTTTCCGATGATACAACCGGAAAATGACGGTTATCCCTAATTGACAGGAACCATTTTGATGCTGGGAAATGGCTGTTAAATCGGGAGGGACGCAAAATTTCTTGTCTCTTCTCCTACGGCAAGCGATCGATCTCACGGGCCGCATCGGGCAATTGGGCGGTACGCTGCCCCTCCGATCGCGCCCCCGCACAAAACAACCCGATCGGCGTACTCACTAAATCCACCAGGGTTCCCCGTCCTGCCACAAGCTTTAAGGTTTTGACAGGAACTTCTTTGATAAGCCAGCGGCTCCAGCGATACCCATAGTCCCGCACCGAGAACTCAGGCCGCAAATCCACTCCATGTAAGTCATGCAGAAAACGATTCGATCGCCCATATCTCCGCCACTGAGCCATCAGATCTTTCCAGGTGGCCCGATGGCGATGCTGGACGATCGCTTCCTTTGCAAACTCGATCTGCCAATCTGTCTCCCGCAGCACCCGCCAACAAAAATCCGCATCACCCCCAGTCGTCAGGTAGGGGCGAAATAATCCGACCTGCTCAAATGCCTGCCGCCGCACTGCCAAGTTTGCCGTTTGCCCGTAAGGACAGAAAGGATGGGCCAGGGTATGTTTCTGGGATAATGTTTCGTCGCGATCGGCGTGTCGTTCCAGCAGCGTTTCTCCGGGCAGAGCCACAATTTCCCCCGCCACCAACCCCACCTCAGGCTTCGCGAAGGGCTGAACCAGATTCAGAAGCCAATCTGGACGAGGACGGCAATCCGCATCGGTGAAAGCCAAAATGGGAGCCTGGGCCATCCGAATTCCCCGATTTCGGGCCGCATAGGAACTCTGGATCTGATCTTCCAGCAATCCCTTTAACGTAATGCCCTGATCCGCTGCTTCCTGAGTGGCCTGTTCCAGCAGTTCTGCCGTTCGATCGCTACTGGCATTGTTCACAATCAAATATTCCACGCGATCGGCTGGATAGGTCTGGGCTAGAAAGCATTTCACCAGATCGGGAATATCAATTTCCCCGTTATAAACCGGGACAATGACCGAAACAGCAGGCAGGGTCGGGGGCATAGGATGGGAGGGGGGAGGACAATAGGGGTGAAGGGATGGGCAAAATTATCATCGGAGTGATGGGACCAGGGGAAGGGGCAACCTCTCTGGATACCCAATTGGCCTATGAACTAGGCCAACTCATCGCTCAAACGGGATGGGTTCTGTTAACGGGAGGCCGTAACGTGGGGGTGATGGATGCCGCCTGTCGAGGAGCCAGGGATGCCGGGGGACTCACGGTGGGAATTTTGCCCACCGATCGCCCGATCGCCGTTTCCACAGCAGTAGACATTCCCATTTATACCGATTTGGGCAATGGTCGCAACAACCTCAATGTTCTTTCCAGCCAGGTTGTCATTGCCTGTGGAATGGGAACCGGAACCGTGTCTGAGGTGGCGCTGGCACTCAAAAACCAGAAGCCTGTGATCCTCTTGAACTGGAGCGAGGAAGGACAACGGTTTTTCCAATCTCTTTCACCGGATGAAATTTGGGTCGCTGATCGCCCGGAAACCGCTATTCAACTCACCCACACCCTACTCAGCGCCCCAGCCACTTGAGCAAGCCCGATCGCAC
>JANRKG010000162.1:0-5483 GCA_033763635.1 Leptolyngbyaceae cyanobacterium bins.59 | reverse complement strand
GCGCAAACCTGGCAGGAGCGAATCTAACGGGTGCCAATCTTCTTTGCGCTGAGTTGCAAGATGCCAATTTAGCGGGCGTAGTCTTGATTGGAGCTTGTTTGATTGGGACGGTTTTGGAGGGGAATGGGTAATGGGTGATAGATCAGTTTTCAAGATGACTTTAGAGATGATGCATGAGCCACTTACCCATCACCGATTACCCATCACCCATTCTTCGTTCTAGCCTGTTTAACCATTGCAATCAGCGTTTGATGCGCGTCTTCAGAGTCTTGTAAGGTATGGTCGAACGCAATGCGAACAGGGGCTTCTGTGCCAGCATCCGATCGCGCCACCAAATCCATGCCTTCCGGGTCGATCGCCAGCAGGGTTGCTTTGGCAGCATCCGTTACCCCACCCAATGCTTTGGCATACAGTAAGACCGCATCTGCATGATCTTCGTTCATGTGCTTGCAAATACGATCGCTAATTTCCGGGGTTATAACATCCGCCATCTTTCTCTCCTGACTATGGGAAAAGATTCATTCACGGATATTTTAACAGTTCCATAAAAAATTCCCGGCAGGCCGCTAAGCTACCGGGATAAGCGTGCAATTGATTGATGCTTCTTTAGTATTGCATTGGCCTACCGTTGGGGTCTTGCGCCAAATCGCTTAAATTCTTTGACCGCTAACACAGTTCCGGAGTGGTCTGATTCTCAACGATCGTTCGCGAAGAGGGGACGATCGGCAACGTGAACCAGAAAGTTGCTCCTTTTCCGGGGGGACTTTGGATACCAATCTCGCCACCATGAGCCGTAATAATCTGACGACACAGATATAACCCTAAGCCAACCCCGGTAGAACGGACTCGGCTTCCCCGGACGTACCGTTCAAACAACTGGGCCGATTGCTCCTGGCTCATGCCAACTCCATCATCTGCCACCACGCAGTAAACCATGCTGTTTTCAACTTGAGCCTGCATGGTCAGGTGCAAACCAGGGGGATTGTGATTCAGGGCATTGCTCAACAGGTTTTCAAATACTCGCCGAAGTTGGAGGGGATCAGCCACAATCAGGGGTAGACCAGGGGCGATTTTGCAAGTGAGGGTCGCCTGGTTTTTGTGCAGCAGGGATTCAATATCGGCTGCGATCGACTGAATGAGATGCTCCAGATGCACCCACTCACACTGTAGAGAAATTCCTTTCACGTCTCCGTAGTGAGTTTCCAGGATGGAATTAATCAGATTCAACTGCCGATCGCAACTCTGAATCATCCGGTCCAGGATGTTGCGGGAAACAGGCACGGAGGCATCGGCTTGATTTTGCAAATTGCGAAGGACCATCAACATTCCCATGAGGGGCGTGCGAAGATCATGGGAAACCGCATGGAGAAACTCATCCTGGCGTTGGTAGAGATCCTGTAGCTCTTCCATCTTCTGCCGCAATTGGGCAGTGCGCTCTTCCACCTGCCGTTCTAATCCAACATTCAAAGTTTGAATTTGCTGGAATAGTTGGGCCTGTTGAACGGCGATCGTCACTTGAATCGACAGTCGCTCAATGAGTTCAATTTCAAAGGGTTGCCAGTTGCGCGGATTTTTGCAGGTTTGGGCCACCAGCAACCCATAGAAGCGATCGTTGACCAGAATCGGCGCACTCAAACTAGAGCGGGTTTGGTGTTCCGCAAAGGCTTTGGCTCTGATTGGAGAGAGGTTCGCTTCCCAAATGTCATTGATAACCTGCACCCCTCCTCCCTGAAACAGGCTTTCCAACTCCTGCAATAATTCATCGCTGGGGGTAAAACCAATCACAGAAGGACAGTCTGGATCGACAGATTCTGCTACGACTTGACCGCGCAGCCCGTCCATATAGCCAATGTAGACGCGATCCACCTGTAATAGCTGATGAATCTCGACGACAGTAGTATTGAAAATTTGATTGAGGTTCAGGGAATTACGAATCCGGGTTGCCACCTCTGCCAGGAGACGATCGCGTTCCGCTGAGGCCCGAATCTGAACTTCCGCCTCCTTGCGTTCGGTGATATCCCGAACCATGATTAAGACCTCATTATCCCGGATCACAATCACCCGCACTTCTTCAAATCGGGTACGATCGCCCTCTGTAAACTGCTGCTCATAAACCTGCATCTCGCCTGTCTGCAACGCCTGGTAAATCTTCTGCATGCGTAACTCAGCCTGATTCAGGGGTAGGGAATCGCGCACATTGCTACCAACGGCAAAACGTCCCCCATTCTGAAGCGCAACCCGATCGGACCCGGCAATATCCAGGTACGTCCCATCTCCGGTGGCTCGAATCAGGAGGTCTGGGATTGCCGCAATCAGGGCGCGATTTGTGGCTTCACTCTGGCGGAGGGCTTCTTCTGCTTGTTTTCGTTCTGTAATGTCAAGAATATATCCTTCATGGCTGATCACCTTCCCCTGGCTGTTGCGAACCGGGACTGTGTAGTCGTAGACCCAACGCACCGTTCCATCGGCTCGAAAAATGCGATAGTCCTGTTCAAAGGAGATGACGCGATCGGCTTCATAGGTTGCTAATTCAGCCGCAATGCGGGCGATATCTCCTGGATGGATAATGCTGGCATAGGAAACCTGCCCACTGGTAAAATCCTCTGGGCGATATCCAAACTGAGTGACGTTGGGCGAAACATATTCCACCGCCCAGTTGCGCTCCGTAGACCAGCGGAATACTACGACTGGACCTCCAATAAAGAGGCGACGTTCACGGGCGATCGCCATCTGCATCTCATTGAAAGTGCGGGCCAGTTGTCCCAGTTCATCCCTCCGATTAACGGACACAATCTGTTCTTGCTGTTCCTCTGAAAAAAGACGAGCGGCTTCACTCAGGCGTAGAATGGGGCGAGTAATCCAGCGAGAGGTGAGAAACCCTGCCACCGAAGCCACGATCAGGGAGGCCAGACAGAGCAGAGCAGTTATCTCATTGTTTGCTTGAATCCGCTCCATGAAGTCCGTTTCGGGCACCACCACGACGATCAGCCAATCCAACCCGCGTCCATCCCGGAGGGGAGTGACCTGAAGGAATTGTTTCTGGCGATCGAGGTCAAAACTCAATTGTTGGGTGC
Organism: Leptolyngbyaceae cyanobacterium bins.59; assembly: GCA_033763635.1. Lineage (GTDB taxonomy): Bacteria > Cyanobacteriota > Cyanobacteriia > JANRKG01. The sequence continues at coordinate 2,409 of JANRKG010000162.1, read as the reverse complement.
GGTCAATCTGGCGCAGGTCGCCAAAAGCCGATCGCAGGTAACGGGCACTGGCCTGGATCAGGGGACTGGTGCTGTGGACGGCCTCGATCCGCTCCGCCTGGTTTCCTTTCACCAGAAAAGGCTGTTCCATTGTGGAACCCGCTACCAAGAAACCCGATCGCTCCATGATAAAGGTCTGGCCCGATCGCCCAATTTTAAGACTCCGGAGAAAGTCCCCCACCTGGGATAGCAGTAAATCCGTTGCCAGAACTCCCTTCAGTCTTCCTGCCGGATCGTAAAAAGGCTGGCCTGCGGTCAAGGTCAGGCGCGGATCGGCAAAATCGGTGTAAATTTCGCTCCAGGTTGGTTGTTGGGTCTTCGCTGCTGACTGATACCAGGGACGCTGGCGCGGATCGTAGGGTGGGCCTGCCTCTTCCAATCGAGTTCGTTGACCCTGAGCATTAATGCCATACACATGAAAGCGATTCCCTGTCTCTCGATTGACGACTCCAATCTTCAGAACCTTGCCATCGCCAGGTAGCCCCACCGCTACAAAGTCCCCCATTTCCGTTCCTAAGAAAACTGAAGTCACGGATGGGAATAATTGCATCTGATGCCAGAAGTGCCGTTCTAAAAGCGCTGTATTTTTCAGGTCTAATTGCCCTAGACGCAGAGCATCGGCATTAATTTGATTGATCAGATGGGGCGTTTCGAGATACGCTGTCAGCTTTTGCTGAATCCGTGCTGTCGTTTCTTGCCGCAATTGGGCTGCTACATCATTAACCGCTGCCTGGCCATTCTTCAGAGATAGCCAGCCCGTCAACCCAACCACTGCAAAGATCTGCACCACAAAAGGTACAACGAGTACGGCTTGGAGGGGCACTCGCTTAAAACCCGCGAGCGATCGCGTTAAACGCTTCATCGGCAATTTCTGAGAATAGCTGGCCCAGGCTAGTAATAAGACTATATCTCTACAACGCTGCTCTTAAAATTGAACACTTAATAATTTTCATTTTGAGGTTTTATTTATAAAAATGATAATACATTCGAACATCTGTATCACACTGTTTTCTAGCAGTGAAGATTTGCATCAATCCTTGAAAAGGAACTCCGCAAAGGACTTTTAAGAAAATCTGTGAATTCAGGTTGCAATTTTGTAGTAACTCTCGAATGGAAAACAGAATAAATAGAGAAATACTTCGCCAGGAGGATGCTATGGGCTACAAAATGTTTACTCGGACTTGGACTCAACAAATGGGGTTAAGTGTTGCGACCGTCGGAATTCTGTTGCTGGGGACGATCGCTCCAGTCTTGGCACGGGATGGAGTCTTGCGGGCGGATGATCCCAAAGCACAGATCAATCTTCGGCAATCGTCCAGTGCAACTTCCCCATTACTGGGATATGGATTGGTTGGGGATAAGGTGCAGATTCTAGAGCAAACAAATGGCTCGGATGGATTTGTCTGGTATCGAGTTAAGTTTGTTGGCTCTAGTGCAGTCGGTTGGATTCGCGGCTCTTTTGTCAGAGAGATAACAGTTAAGAAAGAGGGCATCTTGCGGGCAGATGATGTGAAGGCTCAGATCAATTTGCGGGAGTCAACCAGTACGACCTCTCGCATTATGGGATATGGAGTCGTAGGGGATCGGGTAGAAATTCTCGAACAGGCTTCTGGGGCCGATGGATTTGTCTGGTATCGGGTGAAGTTTCCAAAGTCTGGAAGTGTCGGTTGGATTCGCGGAACCTTTATCCGAGTTTTGTAAGGTAGAAGTGCCCCGATCGGTAGAAGCATTCTCAAGCAGGAAAGACCTTTCGTGAGAATGCTTCTACCCTCAGCCAGCCAGCTTTTCCTGCTGACAAATCACTTGTTGCTTGAGTTGTTCCTCTAAGATTGCAACGACTGCCCGTTCTTCAGGTCGAAGGCCGTAGGGATTATCGACCTTGTGTAATCGATTCCGTTCTGCCATCACTTGATACAGGGACGCATCCGTACAGGCATCTAAAACGGCTGGGTGAATATAGTATTTGCGACAGGTGGCAGGGCGGTTTCCCAGGTGTTGCGCGACGTTTTTGATCGCCTGGACGATGTGTTTTTTAGTCTGAGTATCCGAGGTGGGGCACCCCATCGCTTCCAGTTCTAGCGCTGCCAGGAGGGTTCCTGCCCAGGTTCGGAAGTCCTTCGCTGTGAAATCCTGCTCGGCAATCTCTCTCAGGTAGTCATTCACATCCCCGGAACCGATCGTCTGGTGCTGACCCTGATCATCCAGATATTGAAACAGATCCTGACCAGGGAGATCCTGACAGCGCTTGACGATTTTTGCCAGACGGCGATCGTTCACTTCAATATCGTGTTCAACCCCACTCTTGCCCCGAAATTGAAACCGGATTTTCTGCCCTTTGATGTCCACATGGTCATCCTGTAGAGTCGTCAG
>JANRKG010000161.1:0-8096 GCA_033763635.1 Leptolyngbyaceae cyanobacterium bins.59 | reverse complement strand
GAACACATGGGGAAGAAACGCGGGCGTAATTCCTTTGCCCGTATCTCTTACCTGAATTTGAGCATGGGTGTTCACTTGCTCTAATCGAATTTCAATGAAACCACCATTGGGAGTGAATTTAACTGCATTAGACAGCAAATTCCACATGACCTGTTGAAGACGACCTGCATCTCCTGAAATCAGGCCAACGTCGCCGACGATCGCTTTCTGAACCAGAATATTCTTGGCCTCGGCAGCCAGTCGGGTTGTTTCAATGGCTGCATCAATGACATATTCTAAGTTGACCTCCGAAGTATTTAACAGCATTTTTCCGCGCAAAATGCGGGAAACATCCAATAAATCATCAATCAACTGAGTTTGCAATTTTGCATTCCGTTCAATGGTTTCTAATGCTTTCTGGGTTCCTGCTTCGCTAAATTTACGGGTTTGGAGTAATCTTGCCCAACCCAGAATGGGATTGAGGGGCGATCGTAATTCATGGGAAAGAACCGCTAAAAACTCATCTTTAATGCGGTTCGCTTTTTCAGCAGATTCACGGGCTGTCTGCTCCTGTTGCAAGAGGTGAATTCGCTGATACTCCAGTTGTTTTTGCTCTTCAATATCCGTCGCAGTTCCAAACCACTGAATCACCTGCCCCTGATCATCCTTCATGGGGATTGCCTGGTGCAAATGCCAGCGGTAGACCCCATCCACCCGTCGCATTCGTCCCTCCGCCTGATACTGAGTACCATTCTGTTGGGCGAGTGCCCATTGTTCAGTGAGGGGGGCAAGATCCTCTGGATGAACCACCGCTTCCCAGCCTTGCAGTTGGACCTGGGCCAGGGTCAAGCCCGTATACGTTGTCCATCGCTGATTCACATCCAACAAAATTCCCTGTACATTCGCCGTCCAAACTAATTGGGGAATCGATTCTGCCAAACACCGATAGCGCTGCTCATTTTGTTGCAAAGCGGCTTCAGCTTGTTTACGATCGCTGATATCCAGCAGGGAAACAATCACTCGCTCATAGGGTTCCGAGGGAGGCGGAAATGAGAGACTACACCAGACATGCAAAAGCTCACCTTGTAAAGTTTGCACAACGGTTTCCGCTGCAAAACGAGTTTCCTCAGCGGCAATCGCTAACAATTCTTCCACAAAGACATCCTGGGTTTCAGGGGTAAAGATCTGCTGGAGGGAGTTTAAAAGTTCTGCTTTGCTTTGTGCCCCAAACAGTTGTAGGGAGGCTTGATTCACATCCTGGAGCCGAACCATTCCCACCGCCTGTTGTACAAATTCGGGATGGTCAGTGAAATACTGGCGAAAATCTTGAACCCCCGTTGCTTTGAGTTGATCGATCGCCGCTTTGACTTCAGAAAAATCCTCTTCCCAGATCGAAATATCTACGGCTTTCAGAATGTAACGGTAACGCTCTTCCTGGGCAAGTAACGCCATTTCCGTTTGCTTTCGATCGCTAATGTCAAACAGAACCCCAATGGAACGCACTGCGACCCCACTCTGGTCATAGGTAAAACTTCCCAATGCAGCTAACCAGGCAATGTGTCCGTTATCGGCTCGCATGACTCGATACTCAGCCCGATAAAATCGGCGTTCCTGTCGGGACTGTTGCCATTCCTGGGCAACGCGCTCTCTGTCTTCGGGATGGATGCGATCGAACCAGAGGATTTCAGACGCTTCTCCAGTCGGAGTCGGTTGATACCCCAACATTGTGAAATGGTAGTTTGACCAGATCGCTTTTCCGGTAATCAAATCAACATCCCAGGTGCCCATCTGCGCCCCTTCCATCGCCAGTCGCAGCCGTTCTTCGCTTTGACGCAGTGCCTCTTCCGCCTGTCTACGCTCCGTGATATCCAGGTCTGTCACCCCCAGACCAATCACTTCCCCATCGGGAAGGCAAACCGGGAAAAAATTGACCAGACAGTGGCGCACAAAATCCCTTGGATAGGTCGCCCCTACAACTTCCTGGCTCAATAAAGGAAGTTGAGTGTCCATGACCTGCCGAAAAATGGGTTCCACGATCGGTGCCCATTGGGGTAAAACTTCCCGGATCGTTCTTCCCAAATGTTCGCTCAAGGGAATCCCATTGATGGCTGCGAGTGCGTCATTGGCATAGACATAGCGAAAATTGCGATCGAAAAACACCATGCCGATCGGAGAACTGGCGAAAAACGATTTTAGAATCGTTTCACTCTGGCGTAGAGCCGTCTCAACCTGTTTACGCTCCGTAATGTCTTGAATTAAAACAACCGCTGAGGTAATGTCTCCCTGATCATTCAAGATGGGTGAGGAACTGGCATCAATCACAATCCGTTTTCCATTGGCATGGTGAATCTCCATTTCCTCATGGACCACAACCTCCCCGGTTTGGAGGGAACGCACTAAGGGATAGTCTTCGGGTGCATATACCTCACCATTTCGGTGATAGGCATGGAAGGGAACGATCTGGTCATACGCTTGCAGTTCAAAGTTCAGATCAAATCGGTGTTGGAGAATGTGATTGGCCTGCTCATTGGCAAGAATCAGATTTCCCGAAGCTGCGTCAGCGATCAGTACGCCTTCTGGCATTTGCCGCAAAACTGCTTCAAACCGCGCCCGCTCCGCTTCCAATTCTTGCAGCAATCGTGCCTGTTCCGCTTCTGCCTGTTTGCGATCGTCTTCAATGCGCTTGCGATCGGTAATGTCAACGATGGAGCCAATGTAGCCCAAATAACTCCCCTGATCGTCCAACCAGGGAACGGCTGAATCAAAAACCCAACGATATTCACCATCTTCTCGTCGCAAGCGGTACTCTGCCTGTATCGCTTCCTGATTTTGTAGGGCTATCCCATACATTTGCTCAATGCCGATCGCATCATCGGGGTGAAGTGCCGTTAACCAACCTCGCCCCAATGCTTCTTCCAGAGTTTGGCCTGTAAATCGGCACCATTGTTGATTGCACCAGATTGCATCCCCATCCAGATCTGAGACCCAAACCATGACAGGTAAATTATCAGCAACATTTTGAAAGGAAATTTGCTTCAGTGATTCCATTTCATCTCCTTACAATCCATCTCAAAAGATTGCCTTCCTGACTTTTGCCATACACTTTTCAGGTTGCCTGAAAGCCTTTCTGCACTAAGGCTCTGCCAAACTCGGTTGAAGAGGTAAGCAGCGTCAATTCTTGTTGTTCTCCAGCAGTCTCATGATAACCGTCAGCAGTTGAATGGGTTCGATTGGCTTCGGGAGATGCACGTGAAATCCCGCTGCCAGGACTTGCAGCCGATCCCCTTCTCTCGCGTAAGCAGTCAACGCTGCCGCAGGAATCTGCCCACCCTGATCCGGTGGTAGAGAGCGAATATGACGAATCAGGGTAAAGCCATCTTCCTGAGGCATCCCAATATCACTTAACAACACATCCGGTTGATGGGTTTGTAATAATTCCCAGGCTTCAATCGTAGATGCAGCACTGGAAACCTTTGCCCCATATTGCTCTAGAACAGTTTGCAAAAACTCGCGCGTATCCTGTTCGTCATCGACAATTAAGACTGTAATGCCAGAGAGATCGAAGGAGGGATCAACGATCGTTTGACGATGGAACCCTGGATAAGGAATCGGAACCTCCTGCCGCATCGAAGAGAGTAAAGGGAGTTGAACGGTGAAGGTTGCACCCTGCCCCTCCCCAGCACTCTCAACCTGAATCGTGCCGCCATGTAACTCAACTAAATTACGGACGATCGCCAACCCTAATCCCAGGCCGCCATAAGTGCGAGTGGTAGTTGCGTCTTCCTGGCGAAACCGCTCAAAAACATAGGGCAAAAAATCGGGAGCAATGCCCTTACCGGAATCTATCACTTGAATGTGAACCATTTGCTGAATCGCTGCCACGCGCACATCAATCTTTCCTTCGGGAGGTGTGAATTTGAGTGCATTGGAGAGTAAGTTCCAAACAATCTGCTGCAATCGTTCTGGATCACCTGATACTAATCCCGTTTCCAGATCGGTGTGAAGTGAGAGGGTAATGGATTTGGCAGTGGTTGCAGGGTGAATCGTATCCAGGGCGGCTTGAATACAGGGAATGAGATGGGTTGGACGTAGATTCAGCCGAATTTTGCCCCGAATAATACGGGAAATGTCGAGCAGATCTTCAATGAGTTGGGTCTGTGCCTGGGCATTTCGTTCGATCGAAGCCAGTGCTTGTTCCGTTTTCTGGGGGTCAAAGGTCCGAGTACGAAGCAGCCGAGACCATCCCAGAATCGCATTCAGGGGCGATCGTAACTCATGGGAAACAACCGCCAGGAACTCATCTTTCATCCGGTTGACCCGTTCCAATTCAATACGGGCAGCCCGTTCTCGCTCCAGTGCCTGTGCCCGTTCTTCAATCAATACTTTTTGATCATGGATGTCAGTTGAAGACCCAAACCATTTCACAACCTGCCCCTGTTGATCTCGGAACGGAAAAGCCTGGGCCAGATGCCAGCGATATTCCCCATCCCTGGCTCGATATAGCCGATTCTCTGCCACCAGGATCGTGCCTGTTGTGGCAGCCGTTTGAAAGGCTTTGAGGGTGCCGGGTAGATCATCGGGATGAATCGTGCGATACCAACCATCCCCATGCGCTTGTTCGATCGTCAATCCCGTGTAATCGTGCCATCGCTGATTGCAATATTCATGATAGCCATCCGGGCGGATGACCCAGAAGAGTTGGGGCATTGTGTTTGCCAGGGTGCGAAACATGTGCTCACTTTCTTGTAAAGCCGCTTCTGTCTGTTTCCGATCGCTAATATCCGCCACCGTCCCCGCCATCCGGTACAATTCCCCGGCTGCATTGCGGAAACATTGTCCCCGTGCCAACACCCATCGAACGGTGCCATCTAACCAGACAGTCCGATACTCTTCCTCAAATTCACTGCCATGTTCCAATGCATGGGTGGCAGCCGAAATGACCCGCTGGCGATCGTCTGGATGGAGTGCCTGAATATGCCACTCGTAAGTCACCGAAAAATGGGAGGGCAAACCAAAGACTTCTTTGCAGCGATCGTCCCACGTTAAACGCTGGGTTTGTAGATTCCAGTCCCAAATTCCCTGCCTTGCGCCCCGCAGGGCTAGTTGTAACTGTTCCTCCCGTTCTTGCAGGGCGGCTTCTGCCTGTTTCCGAGAGGTGATGTCTAGAAATGCACCAATCACCCCGCGAATTTCTCCAGACTCATGCCGAACGGGAACCGCTTTGCCATAGAGGGAACAAACATCACCATCATGAAAAACAAACTCAAATTCACCTGAAGTAGAGTCTCCCGTGCGGCCTGCCTGTTGCATCGGCAGATTTTCGGGAGCCATATCCTGACCATTTTGCTGAATCTTGAACTGAAAGGGATAGGTGCCATCGGCGGGGGTAGCGGTCATCACCGAATTAGGCGATCGTCGCATCATTTCATAAGCAGCCCGATTGGGGGTGACATGATGACATTGGGGATCATGGGCAATCCAAACTCCAGCCGGAACTGCTTCCATAAACGCTTCCAATTCAGCCGCCCTGGCCCGTGCGGTTGCTTCACTCTGCCTCAAAGCATTTTCTGCCCGTTTGCGTTCCGTAATATCCGTTACGCTGCCAACAACCCGCACCGCTTGCCCCGTTCCATCTCGCAAAATCAATCCCTGATCAGAGACATCGAGATAATGACCTTGTTGATGGAGAATGCGATACTCCAGAGTATAGCGGTCCTCTTGCTGAAGGGCCGTTTGAAACAATTGTAGGGCCGCTTCAACATCGTCGGGATGAATGCGGCTCATCCACCAATCACTTTGGGTGCCGATCGCCTCTGAGGGAAACCCAAACAGGGTACTTGTTCCTTCACTGCGTTCGACCCGATCCTGCACGAGATCCCAGTCATAGACCAGTGCATTAATCGCTGCCATTGCCAGGTGAAATCGCTCATTTGCCTTCCCTAAAGCGCTCTCTACGAAGGCACACTTGGAATTCCTCATTCGCAATAACCCTAAAAAAACAACTCCAAAAGCAAGGAGCGGAAGAAGGTTTGGCAGTAGGGGAAAATGACTATTTTGGAGCATAGATATTCTTGCAATTCAGCAGAGAAGCCGAAAAGCCTTCAGCAACGTATGGAGGATCTAAGCTAACTTAAGTCCTTTGGTAGAGCTAAACCACCTACCGAAGGAAGTAAATTTTGATATCCCTCATCCTTAAGAAATAGATCCTGTAACTAATTGTAAAAATATGTATTAGTTCTTACCGTTGTCAATTTTCTGATCCACACGGCGGCTATTTTCATGCTTTGTTTCCCGTAATCATTTCCCTTTTGCCCGCTGCCCGCTGCCTTCTCTCAACCTCCTGCTATATTGGTCTACATTTAATGACCCAGGTAGACAGCGAATTCTAATGGCCTTTTTAGAAAAACTAGAAACGACGATTGCTCACCATGAGAGCCTCTTATTTGTGGGGCTTGATCCAAACCCGGAAATGATGCCCGATCGGTATCGACTTCAGGAAGATGGAATGCTTACGGGCTTACGAAATTGGTTGGAATGGGTGATCGAGCAGACGGCTGATTTTGTCTGCGCTTACAAACCCACTTTAGGGTTTTATCAAGCGCTCGGTGCCCCTGGGTTAGAATTGTTACAGCATATTCTGAAATGCATTCCCCCGCAGATTCCCGTCATTTTAGATGCAAAACATAGTGATCTGAATACCAGCAGTCTCTTCGCCCATCTGGTCTTTGACACCTGGCAAGCCGATGCTGTCACCCTCAGTCCTTACCCTGGGCAAGATCAGGTCGCTCCTTTTCTGGTCTATCCCGGTAAGAGCGTTTTTGTCCTGTGTTGCACCTCGAATCCTGCTGCGGCTGCCCTTCAGCAATATCCCAATCCAGAGACCCCCCTTTATCTGCGTGTTGCGGAGGAAGCAAAAAACTGGGGCACAGCGGAACAGGTCGGGTTGGAGGTGGGGACAACTGAACCAGAGGTGTTAGCCCGGATACGGACGATCGCCCCCGAACGGCTGATTCTATGTCGAAGCATCTGGCAGGAGGGAATTAACCTCAATGCCATTCTGAAGGCGGGCTTGAACATCGAAGGGAGTGGATTATTGATTCCCGTACCCCAGGATTGGCTCAGTCAAGACACTTTGGGGGATGCGGTGCGATCGTTGCGGATGGAAATCAACCAGATTCGCAGTCAACGCATGGAGGCGCGATCGGCCTGTGATTTGTGGATCTCGGATGTGGTTGCAACCAACACCCATCCCCATCTGGATTTGATTTTGCAACTGTATGATGTGGGGTGTATTCTTTTTGGGGAATTCGTACAGGCATCCGGTGCGGTCTTTCCCTATTACATCGACCTCCGCAAAATCATTTCTAATCCCCAACTGTTCCATCAGGTTCTCAATGCCTATAGTGAGATTCTGCAAGGGTTAACGTTCGATCGCATTGCAGGAATTCCTTACGGCTCTTTGCCAACTGCAACGGGGCTGTCTCTCCGTCTGAACTACCCCATGATCTTTCCCCGTAAGGAAGTGAAGGCACATGGCACCCGACGAGTGGTGGAAGGCAACTTCCAGCCCGGTGAAACGATCGTGGTGGTGGATGACATCTTGATCAGTGGAAATAGTGCCATGGAAGGGGCGGCGAAACTGCAATCCGTTGGGTTAAAGGTGCAGGATATCGTCGTATTTCTCGATCATGGGCATGGGGTTAAGGATCGCCTGGGAGCTAATGGATACTGTGCCCATTCCGTGTTAACGCTCTCCGAGATCACAAAAACGCTCTACCAAGTGGGGCGGATTGACGAGCAGCAAATGATAGCTTTTTCGGCCTTGTAATCATTCATTAACTCACTTCCACTCCCCCCATGCTAAACATCCCCGGCTATCAAGTTAAATGCGAAATTTACGGGAGCAGCAATTCCCTGATTTATCGCGGATATCGAGAGACAGACGCTCTGCCTGTGATTCTCAAAGTTCTCAGGTCCGACTATCCTACACCGGAAGCGTTAGCGCGATATTGGCAGGAATATGAAATCATCTATCGTCTAGCGTTGGCAGGAGTGGTGAAAGCCTATGAGATTCTCCCCTACCAGAATACACTCGCGATCGTGTTGGAGGATTTTGG
>JANRKG010000160.1:0-3219 GCA_033763635.1 Leptolyngbyaceae cyanobacterium bins.59 | reverse complement strand
TGAGCTTGATTGCGGGCGCATTGCTCATCACAAACACAGTTGAATTGTCCGGCAACGTTTCTGGGTCGGTGGTCAACTGCCAGTAACGCACCCTGCCACGAGTGCCATAGATAATCTCGCGTCGATAACGGACTTCAGTTTCGCCGTTGACATGCCAGGACAGCATTATAGAGCCTTGCTGAGTAAATCCAGACTTCCCAGCAATTATTAAATTGCCACGCAGTTGCAAAGAATTTTTACTTCCAGCGAAGACTGTGCCTACATCTTCGTGATGCGATCACAGTGGAATTCCTCAAATCTGGTTTCTCCCGCCACTACCAACTAGACATGATGTAAATAGTCTTTACAAACCAGAAATTTTGTGTTTAATATATAACATACGTTCGATATAAAAAGATTCTATTGCCGATGATTGTTCCCTGAATCGTCTCCTTAATCCTCTCCTTTGACTTGAAGGCGCTGATTTCCAGGAACTGATTAAGGGATCTGGTATAAGGAGTCGCAGCTTGCTCGTTTGGGCGGAGTGTGATTCCCTGAGATCGTCGCTTACTTTCGTCCCATGCCCAAAATTATTGACCACGATCAGTATCGCAAGGAGTTATTAAGCCAATGCTTTGACTTGTTTGCTGAAAAAGGGTATGCCGCCCTTACAATGCGGCAAATTGCTCAGGGTTTAAAGGTGTCTACCGGAACGCTCTACCATTACTTCCCAAGCAAGGAGGTCTTGTTTGAACAGATGGTCAGGGAAATGGTGTTACAGGACATCCGCAACGCGACGATCGAAATTCAACACAAGGCATCAACCCTTGATCGCATTGCCGCCGTCTTTCAATTTGTTTCTAAAAGCGAAGACTACTGTATTAAGCAAAACCTGATTTGGGTGGAGTTTTACCAGCAACAAAAGCGGGATGGGGGAGATGGTTTCTCCCTCTTTTCCAAAGTCTGGAAAGAGCATGAGCAAGAGGTAAAAGAATTGGTTGGAATCAAAGACCCTAACTTAATTGAACTCCTCGGCTGCTTTATCGATGGGCTGTTATTACACCGCATGTTTAACCCGGAAGAAGTTTCATTTACACAACAAACCCAACTACTACTGACCATGCTGAAACTCTATTTAGACCAGCATCCCGAACAGGGATCGATATCCCAGGAGGACCCCTAATGCAAAGCACAACATGGCCCTCCAACCGCCGTTTAATCGGTTTTTTGCTGGCAGCAACGGTTGTCACGGGAGGTATGACACTCTATGGAATTACAGCAGTCAACAATGCCAAGGAGAGTACTGCTCGGTCTACGGAAACGGAGCCTAAAACTCGCACCATCACAGCCTTAGGGCGACTGGAACCGGCTACCGAAGTTGTTCAACTGGCAGCCCCTATGACCCTGGATGGGGACCGTCTTCTGGAACTGCGGGTGAAGGAAGGCGATCGGGTAAAGGTGGGGCAAGTCATTTCCATATTAGGTTCCCGGGATCGGCTTCAGGATGGAGTCCGAGAGGCCCAAGAACAGGTGCGTTCCGCCCAGGCACGGCTAGCCCAGGTTCGGGCTGGAGCTAAAGGTGGAGAAGTGCAGGCCCAACAAGCGGCAATCATTCGCCTTCAGGCTGAAATTAACGGAGCACGAGGAGTGCAAGCGGCAACCCTGGCCCGGTTAGCAGCCGAGGCTCAAAATGCCCAGGTTGAATACAGCCGCTACCAACAGTTGTACCGGGAAGGGGCTGTTTCCCAATCCCTCCTGGACAGTCGCCGCCTTGCTGCAACCACTGCCCAAGCTGAATTGCGGGAAGCTCAGCAAAACCAAATCCGGACCCTCGAAACCCTGCAAGCACAACTGCGGGAAGCCAGGGCAACCCTCGATCGCATTGCGGAAGTGCGTCCTGTGGATGTGCAAGTGGCGCAAACGGAGGTTGATCGGGCCGTTGCTGCTCTTGCTCAAGCTCAGACAAATTTGGAGCAGGCCTATGTCCGTGCCCCTATTGCAGGACAAATTCTCAAAATTCACACCCGCCCTGGTGAGAAACTAAGCGATAACGGCATCGCAGACCTGGGACAAACGGAACGCATGGAAGTGGTTGCCGAAGTGTATCAATCTGATATTGGCAACATCCGTCCTGGGCAGCAAGCGATCGTCACAGGGCAGGCTTTCTTGGGGCAATTGCAGGGGACCGTTTCCCAGGTGGGCTTGCAGGTGAGCCGCCAAAATACCTTCAGCAACCAACCCGGAGAAAACCTCGATCGTCGCGTGGTAGAAGTTCGTATTGCCCTTACCCCCACGGCTAGTCGTCAGGTTGCCCAACTCACAAATATGCAAGTTCAGGTTGCCATCCAACCTTGATTTTTGCCTGCCTTAAACAATAACGAATGTTCGGTATAAGTCCCCATCCCTTCTAGAGAACTCTATGCCCTACGCTACCGTTGCCTCCCCCTCCCAATTCAGACCTCTGTCCAATCGTGAACGGGAAGTTCTGAAGTTAATCCTGGAGGGAGCCAGTAATCCGGAAATTGCCCGCCAATTGTATCTCAGCCCTAACACTGTTAAGACCCACGTTCGAAGTATCTTTGACAAACTTGGAGTCGAGCATCGCATCCAGGCGGCAGTGGTTGCCCTCCAACAGGGATTGGTTGAACCGGGAGAACAGGGATGAAATACCTCACGAAAAAAACACCGTTAGCTTGGCTGCTACTGACCAAGCAAAAAGCCCGATTGGCGGTTGCAATCGCCGGAATTGCCTTTGCAGATATTCTCATGTTCGTGCAAATGGGCTTTCAAGGAGCCCTATTCGAGGCAGCTACTAAACCCTATCGGGAACTCGATGCAGATCTGGTAATTGCTAATCCCCAATTTCAAACCCTGTTTGCTGTTCGCAGTTCTCCTCGGGAGCGCCTGTATCAAGCAGCAGGTGTTCCGGGAGTTGTCTCCGTAAGCCCCCTCTACATTGCCTCGGCCCAGTGGCGTAATCCAGAAACCTTGCAGAGCCGTACCATCTTAGTCTGGGGATTTGATCCGGGAAGACCTGTGTTTCGTTCCCCAGACATTAATCAAAATCTGGATCAAATTAAACCCTTGAATCAGGTGTTATTCGATCGTGCAGGACGACCTGAGTATGGGGCGATCGCCCAAACTTTCACCCAAACAGGTCCCTTTGATGCACAACTGGCCAATAAGCAAGTACAGGTGACAGGGCTGTTCACGATGGGGTCTTCCTTTGCAGCCGATGGC
>JANRKG010000159.1:0-7529 GCA_033763635.1 Leptolyngbyaceae cyanobacterium bins.59 | reverse complement strand
CCCGCAATGGGTTTGAGTTGTTTGTGCAGGATGATAAATTACATTTTCGCAAGCCTAAACAGGAAGGTTCTTTACGGCTAGAGTGGCTGAAGGATTTAACGAGCTTTCAAGTGCGTGTCACTAGCGCGGAACAGGTGAGTGAAGTGGAAGTTCGGGGTTGGGATTTGAAACAAAAGCGTTCCATTGTTGCCAATAAAAACAATGCCAGCATCCTGACTGAAACCGAGTATGGACAGGGCAAAAAAACAAGTTCTGCTTTTCAGGGAAAACCGGGAAGTCCCAAGTTAGTCGTTGTAGACCAGCCGATCGCCACTCAACAGGAGGCTGACAAAATTGCCCAGGCTCTCTTTCATGAGTTAAGTGACGAATTCGTGCAAGCCGATGCCCAAGCCCAGGGAAATCCTGGCATTCGTCCGGGGCGAGTGGTCACCCTGGAAAAAATGGGAAAGTATAGCGGTAAATATTACGTCACGGAAACTCACCACACGTATCATGATGGCGTTTACCTCACGGCCTTCAGTATTCGCGGCTTGCGGGGTGGAGATTTACTTTCCTTGCTCTCCCCTGCGACTCGTCTGCAACCCGGACAAACCCTGCTGATTGGCATTGTCACAAATAACCAAGATCCAGACAAGTTGGGACGGGTACGGGTGAAGTTTCCAACCCTGACGGAGGAACATGAAAGTGACTGGGCGCGGGTGGTGGCGATCGGTGCCGGGAAATCGCGGGGCTTTGACTGTCTCCCAGAAATTGATGATGAAGTCCTGGTAGGCTTTGAACATGGGGATATCCATCGCCCCTTCGTGATTGGTGGACTATGGAACGGGAAGGATGCCCCCCCTACCCCTGTGGATCAGTCTGTTGATGGAAGTGGGGTGCGTTTGAGAACAATTAAAACTCGCACAGGCCACCACATGCAATTTGTGGAAGCAGATCAGGGAAGTAGTAAGAAAGGAATTTTAATTAAGTCAGTCTATGGGCATCAGGTTTATCTCAACGACAGTGAAAAAAAGATTGAAATTCGAACCAGTGGTGGGCATGTGATTGTATTGGATGATCAGGGGCGATCGATTCAAATGAAGTCGAGCGGAGGGCATCAATTGAACTTGAATGATGTCAGCCGAAGTGTTTCCCTGGAATCAGTGGGAAGTATGACCCTGAAAGCCACAACAAACCTGGACATTCAAGCGACCGGAATGGTGACTGTTAAAGGACTGACAATTCGATTAAATTAGGAGGAATGATGGGAAAACCAGCCGCCCGCGTCACAGATGCCGTTGCCCACCCGCTTCCTGCCCTGTTGACCGGAAGCCCTGGCAGTCCAAATGTGTTGATTGGGGGGTTACCTGCTTGGCGTGGAGTTCCCGCTGCCGCTGCGGCTGGGATTCAGGCAGCTAAACAAGCCGCAGACATCGCCATCAAAACAGCAGAGGCCGCTACCTTAGCCGCTGCCGGAACTCCCGGTGCGCCCGCTGCCAAAGCCGCAGAAGAACTAACGAAATCAACGGTTGCGACATCAATGGGAACTACGATCGC
The DNA here is from genome assembly GCA_033763635.1 of Leptolyngbyaceae cyanobacterium bins.59. Classification (GTDB taxonomy): domain Bacteria; phylum Cyanobacteriota; class Cyanobacteriia; genus JANRKG01. The sequence continues at coordinate 5,993 of JANRKG010000159.1, read as the reverse complement.
CGCCAGCGCAATGGGGGCAGATATGCACAAATGTATGACTCCGTTACCCCTGCCGCCTCATGGCCCCGGTGTCGTCATCGATGGTAGCCCCACTGTTCTCATCAACGGCTTGCCCGCTTGCACAATGGGAAACACGATCGTGGAAGCCGTCGGACCTCCCAATAAAATTGTCGGTGGATGTCCTACGGTATTAATTGGTTAGGGGCGAATGGGTCATAGGTCAATCACCCATGATCCATGACCCAATCAAAATACGACCCTGATTTCCCGCATCCTGGTATTGCTTGAGAACTTTTTCTGCGATCGTTTTTCCTGCTCCCGCAGCCACCAGTGCGACACAGGCACCACCAAAGCCTGCCCCGGTTAATCGTGCGCCAAATACATGGGGGGTGTTTTGCAGCAGATCGACTAAGTGATCAAGGGATGGAACTGAAACTTCGTAATCCTCTCGCAGACTCGTGTGGGATGCATTCATGAGTTCCCCAAAGGATTCGGCTGAAATCCCAGTGAGGCTCTTCAAGACTCGATTATTTTCTGTGATCACATGACGGGCACGTTTGCAGAGGGGATCTGGTAATTTCTCGGCTTCCTGGGGGTCGCTGATATCCCGTAACGCCTTAACTCCCAATTGATGGGCCGCTTCCTCACATTCTGCCCGTCGCAGGTTGTAGCCACTGCTTGCCAACGATCGCGCTACTCCACTATCAATCACCACAATCTCTGAACCCTGGGGGAAGGGTAGGATTTGGCAGTCGAGATTGCGAGTATCCAGAAATAATAAATGTTCCGTATCCGCGAGGCTGGATGCCATTTGATCGAGAATGCCACAACTCACGCCAGCATATTGAATTTCAGCCTGTTGCCCTAATTTTGCAATTTGTACATCGTTCAGATCGAGGTTGAGAAACGATCGCAATCCTCGCAACATGGCGACTTCTAACGCTGCACTGCTGGATAATCCAGCCCCCATCGGGACGGAAGAAGTAATGAAAACATTGATGGGAGGAACTTTGTGTCCTGCCTTTTCTAAAACGCGAATGCAACCGTCTACATACCGAGCAAACCCTTTAGGGACAGCTTCAGCAGGGCCTACATCCACCCATTCTTCTAATTCCGCAGAATAAAAGTGGTAGCGATCGTTAGGGCTGGGGCCGATCGCTACCGTCGTGTGTTGGGGAATGGCGGTGGGTAACACAAATCCATCGTTATAGTCCGTGTGTTCTCCCAACAAATTTACCCGCCCGGGGGCACTTGCTTCAACTTGGGGGGCTGCATTAAATATTTGGATGTAGTCCATGATCAACGCTCCAGAGGAACAGGTCGAAGCCGACCTTCGATTTCAAGATGGGGAAATTGAGGGTCACAACTTAAATTTTCGAGACTGGGATCGGAGGTCAAAGCAAAGGTGTCTTCGATCTTGGCCCCCGGAATACTGGGGTTCCAGGCGACGACCATATTGGTAGCAAGCAATCCCTTTGTATCAGGGGTGGCAACGATTTCTCGTGCCCCATAGCCCGCTGTGCCTCCCTGGTGGTGTTCTCGAATTGCAGAGGGATACCCCCGCTGTTCATAGGCGGTTGCTAAAGCCTGGTAAACCGCATTGAGGGACGTTCCTGGCCGGGAGTGATTGAGGGCAACGGCTTCAACTTCCGCGATCGTTTGGTGAAGTTTTTGGTCTTCACTCGATAAGCGATCGAAATACACAAAGCGGGTCAAGCTCACAATTAATCCCTGCCCCCGCGCACAAAATACCAGCATGGCCCGTCGTCCTAAAGGCTCTTCGGTAGGCAGGGGATGGCGATACAGGGGCAACCGACGATCGCCAGAAGCCAACGTCAAAACAGGATGTAATCCCCGTGCCCACATCGCTTCTGCCCCTGCTCCGGCCAGTTGGTATTCCGTCCAGGTAGGTTGTGCCTGCGTTAATACTTCGGTCATTGCTTCACTGGCGAGTTGCCCGACCTGGCGATAGCGTTCTAATTCGCTGGGCAGTAACACCTGACGTTGATAGATGAAGGATGCAGGTAAGGAAAATTCGAGGGATGTATTTGAAGGCCGATCGCTCAACACTTTTCCGCCATTGGTTGCTTCCCGCACAAAAGATTCGCGATCGGAACTTTGCGCCCAGGGGTAAACAAAGAGTTTGTAAGGAGACTCCTCGGCAGCACTCAGGAGTTGTTCGTCCTTGAGCCGCTGTGCCTCAATTTCGTCTGTGATAATCCAGGCACCCGATCGCGTTACTAAGACTTCAGCGACTCCGGTTTCCGCCGCCAACAACACAGTATTGGAAGCCCCTGCGGTTGCCCAGGCAAACCAATCGGTTCCCCGTAGGCGAATCCCTGCAACCTCTGCTTGTTGTAGGGTGTTTTGCATTCGTTCCAATTTGGCAGAAACTTCTTCAAGCAGATTCATGGAAATTTCATTCTCTTGATTAATTCAAAGACAGAGAAATTGGCACCACCTGGACCCAACTCTAGGACGACTTCAGCGATTGACGTTGTTTAACCCTGGCTCCTTTATGACTTGCATGACCACTACTCATTGCATGTCTCCCGTTGTGGTCGAATGAAGGTCTCAGGTTTTCACTGTCTGTTCATTACAAAGCAACCTGGAGGATTCAACTTCTGCCCTAATGCTTATTCCGACGAAGGGAGTTGTTTTGTTGGTTAACGTGGCAACTAGCTCTCTCATCATTGAGTCTGGCGCGGGGCTGCACTCAACACGAGTCCCAAAGTACCTAAGTGATTGCTGAACGAAGTCGAAGCACGGTTTCTAGAACATCAGAATAAAACTTGTCGGGGTAACATTCGAACCCCCAACCTCTATGCAATCCTTTTTTTCTACCGGAAGACAGATTATTTTTCTAAATTAATGTATTACTTTAGACGGATGCACAGTCAGTACACGATAGGTCTAAGAGTCTTGTGATTGGGAGGGATATGTTAGTGTTAAGTGACGTAAAAGAGGCTGTAAGATAGCCCTATTTTCGGGAATACTTAAGTGTTTCCTGGCATTTGCTTGCATTTTCGGCCTAATCTGCTTTGCTGAGTAGTTGTTAAGTTAGTAACATCCCCGATTCGGTTGCCCCCTGAAGATCCTGCTTTCATATTCTTTATGAATGACTGCGCTACCTCTTTTCCCGTGTCACCCCGACCCCGTGAGAGTGGAACTGTGTTGCAATTGGCGGACGGTACGATTCAGGCCTGTAACACAACGGCTCAAAGAATTTTGGGGGTAACGTTAGCGCAACTGCGGGAGTGGAATCGGGTGCTTCCTCCCTGGCAAACGATTCATGCAGATGGTTCTCCTTTTCCCAGTGAAACCCATCCCACAACAATCGCCCTGCAAACAGGGCAATGCTGTACTGATGTGGTGATGGGGTTATATCAGCCGAACGGAGAATTGATCTGGTTGCTTATTAACACAGAACCTTTGCTAGAAGAGAATTCCTAACCCTATGGAGTGTTAACAACCTTTGCGGATATTACAGGACAATACCAGGTACAAAATTCTGCGATCGAGATGTCCCAGAAATGCAATTCTCCCAGCCTGAAAGTTACCCTGCGAGAACAGGCAGAACACTTGCAGTTAGCAACGCTGCAACGGGTGAACCAGGAACTTGAACAACGGGTTGCCGAACGCACGGTGCAGCTAGAGCAACTCAATGCGGCCCTCCGAGAGAGCGAGGAACGCAATCAGTTGGCAATGGAAGTTGCCCAGATGTTTACCTTTGAATGGGAACCCACGACTGATATTGTCAAACGATCGACCCATTGTGGTTCAATTTTGGGGTTAACAGAAGAAGCTATTGAACAGGATACGGGGGTGAATTTTTTTCAGCGAATTCATCCCGAAGATCGCGATCGCTTTGTTGCCGGATTACAACTCCTGTCTCCCGAAAACAATACCTACAAGACTACTTATCGGGTTGTGCGTCCTGATGGTGAGATCGTAACCTTAGAGGAAAGTGGACGGGCACTGTTTGATGCGGAGGGAAAACTCATCCGGCTCATTGGTATGACGGTCGATATTACAGAACGGGAGCGATTGGAAGCAGAGTTGAAAGCCAATCGGGAGACTCTGCAACGGCAACTGGCAGAAATTGAAACCATTTATCAATCGGCTCCGATCGGCTTAAATGTTCTCGATACTGATTTGCGATTTATCCGCATTAATCAACAACTTGCAGACATCAATGGATTGACCATTGAGGAGCATCTTGGACGCACAGTACGAGAATTACTTCCCAGTATGGCGGATACGGCTGAAGCCTTGCTACGTCCGATCCTAACCACAGGAGAACCGCTGCTCAATGTGGAGATTCGGGGGGAAACGCCCGCTCAACCTGGAGTCGAACGGGTTTGGATGGAAAGTTTTTTACCGTTGAAAGATGGCGATCGGGTGATTGGCATCAATACCGTTTGTGAAGAAATCACGGAGCGGATCAAAATTGAGGAAGCGCTGCGCCAAAGCGAAGCACAATTCCGAAATATGGCAGACAATGCTCCAGTCATGATTTGGGTGACGGATGCTACAGGATACTGCACGTACCTCAGTCAAAGCTGGTATGACTTCACGGGACAAACGGAGGCAACAGGATTGGGCCTCGGTTGGCTAGATGCGGTCCATCCAGAAGATTTTGAGATTGCGATAGAAACATTCCTGAATGCCAATTCCCATTCTGAACCCTTTCGGCTTGAATATCGGTTACGTCGTCAGGATGGGGAGTACCGTTGGGCAATCGATGCTGCGAGTCCCTGGTTTGCTGCGGATGGGCAGTACCAGGGCTACATTGGCTCCGTGATTGACATTACCGATCGCAAACAAGCTGAACAAGATCTCCGGGAGTCCGAGGAGGAGCTACGCCTGGGGATGCAGGTGGCAGGATTTGCCCTTGCCAGAGTTGATTATTCTGCAAATCGGGTAGATTTATCCCCTGAAGCGGCTGCTTTGTTTGGGTTGCCGACAGATCAACTAGCGGTGTCACGGGAAAGAATTCACGCCACTTTTCACCCTGACGATCGCGATGAACTTTTTCACATCATTCAACAAGTAATTGATCCCGCTGGTCCCGGTTGGTTTGCTCAGGATCACCGGATCGTTTTGCCCAATGGCAATGTAAAATGGCTGACCGTTCGGAAACAGATCTTTTTTGATCGATCGGGAGAAGTGGCAACCCCAACCCACGCTATTCTGGTCGCCCTGGATATTACAGAGCGCAAACAAATTGAAGAAGCGTTGCGGCGATCGGAGGAGCGCTATCGCACCCTCTTTGAAACAATGGAAGACGGCTTTTGCATCCTCCAAATGCTGTTCGATGAGAATAAGAAGCCGATCGATTATCGGTTTTTGGAAATCAACCCTGCCTTTGAAAATCAAACAGGTCTGAAGGACGCTGTGGGTAAAACCGCACGCCAACTTCTTCCCAATTTAGAAGAGCATTGGTTTGAGATTTACGGCACCGTTGCATTAACAGGCAAACCGATTCGTTTTGAAAATGGATCTGAAGTCATGGGTCGCTGGTTTGAGGTTTATGCGTTTCCCATTGAACGACCCAGAGATCATAAAGTTGCGCTTCTATTTAAAGATATTAGTAACCGAAAACGTACAGAAATAGATTTACAAGAGTATAGCGATCATATTCGTCTCTTGTATGAAACCACTCGTGATTTACTTTCTACCACCCAACCCCTTGATTTAGTTAAAACCGTTTTTCATAAGCTCAAAGATTCAATTGGGTTAGATCTTTACTTCAACTATGTTTCCAATGAACAACAGCAAACGTTGTCCTTGAGATCCTATGGAGGTGTTTCTGATATTGATGCTCAGGAAATTGCCTGTCTTGCAATGGATGAAACAATTTCTGGCATCGTCGCGCAACAACGCTGTCAAATTGTGTACGCGGATATTCAAAATTTTCCAGACCCTAAAATCGATCGGGTCCGCAAATTCGGTGTGACGGCTTATGCCTGTCAACCTCTGATTGCTCAGGG
>JANRKG010000158.1:0-9545 GCA_033763635.1 Leptolyngbyaceae cyanobacterium bins.59 | reverse complement strand
GGATTTGTCCGTTTCAGTGGCAATGGGGTCTAGTCTGCTGGTTGCCCTGCTGGTTGCTCCAGTTCTAGTCCTGGTTGGTCAATTTATTGGACAGCCGATGGACCTGAACTTTAATCCTTTTGAGGTGGTCGCTGTTGCAATCGCTGTGACCGTTGCCAATTTAATTAGCCTGGACGGGCGATCGAACTGGTTAGAAGGAGTTCTTCTCCTGGCAACCTACACGATCCTGGGGGCTGCTTTCTATTTCCATCCTGCTTAATCCCGCTTAGTCCCGTAGGTGCAGGGAGTCGGGGCCACTCATCACGACTCCCGATTCCCTGAGTGCCACTCCCAAAACTGTCACTTCATCTTCCTAACTTTCTCCTCAAATCTACTTGAATAGCAAAGTGTGAGGAGTGAACATAGGAAAGCCCCTGAGGTCGAAACAAGGCAAGACGCTCAGGGGCTTTTCTATGGTTTTCTAGGGGATCTGTGGGGGCTGTTTCTGGTTATCTGGGCAGATCCTTCTGCTCCCCGATTGACATACGATGTGGGGTAGAGAAGTCTGTCATTAGTGAAAGGGACATGTGGCGCTTAAAAATTCCGCCGCGCTTCTATCGGTTCTTGCGTCCTAAACACCTGGCAATCTATGAATCCTGTCTTATCGGATTGGTTGCAGGTCTAGCAGGGGTGCTGCTCAAACAGGGGACTGGGTGGTTAGGTGGATGGCGTATTTATATTTCCCATGCATTGCCCGCCTGGTTAATCCTTCCGGCGGTTGGGCTTGTGGGGGGGATGCTCACCGGATTTTTAATCGAGCGGTTAGCTCCAGAGGCGGCAGGAAGTGGGATTCCTCAAGTCAAGGCGGCGTTAGGGCAGGTGCCGATCGCCCTCAATTTACGAGTTGCTCTGGTCAAGCTGGTAACCACCATGATTGCCCTGGGATCGGGCTTAAGCCTGGGTCGTCAGGGTCCAACTGTGCAGGTAGGAGCAGCCCTGGCCTCCCAACTGAGCCAGTGGATTCCAACTTCTCCGGGATACCGCCGTCAGTTGATTGCAGCGGGAGCAGCGGCGGGGTTGGCAGCGGGGTTTAATGCTCCGATCGCAGGTGTGCTATTTGTGGTCGAAGAGTTGCTGCAAGATTTTTCCGGGATTACTCTCGGTTCTGCCATCCTGGCTTCTTTTATTGGGGCGGTCGTCTCGCGCTTACTGGGGGGACAGGATTTGAATCTAAGCCTGGGCCACTCCCGCAGTAGTCTGTCCCTCACAGAAATTCCTTGGTTCCTTTTATTAGGTATCCTCGCAGGGTTGCTGGGAGCGCTCTTTAATCGAAGTATTCTCATCAGTCTGGCTGTGAACCGTCGTCTTGCAACTCGATTGGGGCTACCTCTAAGAATTGGGTTGGCGGGATGTTCATCTGGGTTAGTGGTTTCTGTTCTGCCTGATCTATTAAGAGATAGCGCTGCACTACAAGATTTCCTGGTGACGGGGGAAGCTGGGTTGGCCTTAACCGCGATCGCCTTTGTGGTTAAGTTCGGGTTGACGCTCCTTGCCTATGGTTCCGGGTGTCCCGGTGGGCTATTTGCTCCATCTCTGATCCTGGGTTCTGCTCTGGGCTATCTGGTCAGTACCTACATTCAATACCTGCACAGCTTTACAAATGAATCAATGTTCAATTTCCTGACCATTGGTACAACGAGTACCTATGCGTTGACAGGGATGGGAGCGTTTTTTAGTGCAGTGACACGAGGCCCCATTACGGCGATCGTGATTGTTTTTGAGATCACAACTGACTTTAATCTGGTTCTTCCGTTGATGATTGGGTCCGTGACGGCCTACCTGGTGGCTGAAACGATGTTTAGTGGATCAATCTACCAGCATCTTTTGGCCTGGAATGGGATTCACCTGGAACCTGAAGCCCCTTTAACGGGAAAACTGTCGGACTTGAAGGCTGCTGATATCATGCAACGGCGGGTGGAGACGTTAACCAGCCAGATGACCCTGGAGGAGGTCAAACAGGCGTTCTCTCGCTCCCACCATCGGGGGTTTCCGGTGGTAGATGATGGCAAGTTAACGGGGATTGTGACCCAGAGTGATCTGGCGATGTTGCAACTTCCAGGAGAGGCCCGCTTGCATGAGATTGCGACTCCTCAACCTGTAACAGTCAGGCCTGAAGATTCCCTGAGCCATGTACTGTACCTGTTGAATCGTTTCAAAATTAGTCGGTTGCCTGTTACGGAGGGTTGCAAGCTGATCGGAATTATTACGCGGGCAGATATTATTCGAGCGGAGTCTGATCAGTTAAGTGGACAGCCCAACTCCCCCGGACCCCAACCCGCTCCCTCCTATCTGGTTTTTCAGACCCGTGATCCCGCAACGGGACGGGGGCGATTGTTACTGCCTTTGAGTAATCCGCAAACAGCGATGTCTCTTTTTAAGTTGGCGTTGGCGATCGCACGGGATCGTCACTATGAAATTGAGTGCTTACAGGTGATCCTGGTGCCTCGAACCCGTTCTCCTGCCGAGACTCCTGTGCAGACGGCAACCAGTCAGCGTTTGCTGGATCAGGTCCGGTTGATGGGCCAAAAGCAACGTATTCCAGTGCATACTCAGATTCGGGTGGCCCATGAAGTGTCTCAGCCCATCCTGGAAACCATCAAAGAACGTCATATCGATTTGGTGATTATGGGCTGGAAGGGTGGCCCTCGCACTCCTGGACGGATTTTTGGGGGAACGGTAGATACCCTCATCCGACAGGCCGCCTGTGATGTGATGGTTGTTAAATTTCAGGCCCATCGATCGCTGAATCGTTGGTTGGTGCCTCTGGCGGGTGGTCCCAATGCCCAATACGCCATTCAGTTTCTGCCAGCCCTGATGTCCCTGGCGACTGATCCTGAGGTGCGCCTGTGTCAGGTGCATCAGCCGTCTGACCCCGAACCCAATCTCGAACCTTTGAATGAGGCGACTCGGTATCTGGAAGGACGATTAGAATCTTCTGTGATTTCTACAGCGGTTTGTGCCAACTCAGTATCAGAGGCGATCGTCGATCTGTCAGCCAAAAATCAATGTGATGTCATTGTGCTGGGGGCTTCTCGTGAAAAAATGCTGCAACAGGCATTGAAAGGCAATATTCCAGAGGCGATCGTCCGTCAATGTCGCTGTACGGTTATCCTGGTTCGCCGTACGATTACTGAAGCTCCTTGACTCGGTAATCTTCAAAATGGTGTCTGGGGGGTATTACCCCTCACCTCCCCAAGATGACATAATGAGAATAAGATTCAAAATATTATTCGTTCAGAGTATTACTTTGAACCTCCTCCTGAGGGGGTTGACGAATTCTTCAATCGGCCTCTCTGCCTGCTAGCCTGTCCGGAGCGGGTTCCTGAGAGAATGTAATAAGGGTCATTGGTGCTTTCTACCATCAATTACTAGATTCATCACTACATTGCACTCTGGGGATCTGTGGCTTTTAAGGTTCTTCGTCGGCTACGGGAAGCAAATATTGATTGGTCAGGGCCAAAGGCGATTGCTCTGAGTAGTGCTGTGGTGACGGGCTTAGTGTTGGGAGTCCGCTGGTTAGGGTTGATACAACCCATTGAATTGATGGCTTTTAACCGCATGATTCAAACGCGGCAGGATCATGGTCCTGATCCCCGTTTGTTAATTGTGGCGATCACAGAGGAGGATCACAAGCGCTACGGGTATCCCCTCTCGGATCAGGTCATGGCAGATGCGTTTCGCAAGCTTCAGACCCATAAACCGATCGCCATTGGGTTAGACATTTTTCGGGATTTTCCTCAAGAACCCGGACAAGCCCAACTCGCTGAACAGTTGAAAGCGCCTAATATTATTGCCATTACTAAAATAGGAGGGTCGAAATATGATCCTACGATCCCCCCCCCTCCTAGCATTTCCCCGGATCAGGTGGGGTTTAACGATGTGGTGACAGACCCCGATGGACTGGTTCGGCGCAATTTACTTTTTGCCGATACCCCCACGACAACCCTCCAATCTTTTGCGTTTCAGTTGGCCCTCCTGTATCTGGCTGAAAAAAATATTACCCCTATCAATGAAGCGGAAGGCTCTGCTGCCATTCGCTGGGGAAAGGCAGTATTTAAACCCCTGGAAAGGGATTCGGGAGCTTATCAGCAGAATGACGCAGGGGGCTATCAAATCCTTCTGAACTATCGAACACGGGGGCAGATTGCAACCCGTGTGAGTCTCTCTCAACTTCTTCAAGGCCGCGTTTCCTCTAGTTTGATTCGAGACAAAATTGTTCTGATTGGTAGTATTGCGCCCACTTCGAAAGACTTTTTTAGTACCCCTTATAGCCCTGTGATTAAAGATGACCCCAAAATGCCGGGGGTGGAAGTTCATGCCCAAATGCTGAGCCAAGTTCTGGATGCAGTGCTGGGGGAGCGTTCTTTATTCTGGTTCTGGTCTGAGGGGTTAGAAATTCTCTGGATTGGTAGTTGGGCTTTCATAGGTGGTGTGTTGGCCTGGTATCTGCGGCACCCCCTCGCGTTGGGTAGCGTTTTTGTGATCAGTTTGCTAGGGGTGATGGGCAGTGGATACGGCTTATTTCTCAAAGGGGGGTGGGTTCCAGTCGCCGCTCCATCCGTCAGCTTGCTGTTCACTGGGATTGGGATTGTGACCTATCGGGCGCAACGGGCGCAACGGCAACAGCAAATGACGATGACCCTGCTAGGCCAAAATACCTCGCCTGAAATTGCAGCGGCCCTTTGGAATTCCCGCGATCGATTGATGGGAGACGGCAAACTGCCGGGACAAAAGTTGGTCGCGACCATGTTATTCACGGACATCAAGGACTTCAGTACCATCTCCGAACAGATGCAGCCAGAGGATTTGCTGGCCTGGCTGAATGAATACCTTTCGGTCATGACTCGTGAGGTTCAGGCCCATTTGGGGATCGTCAATAAATTTACAGGAGATGGCCTGATTGCGGTGTTTGGGGTGCCTGTACCCCGGATGAACAGCGAAGAAATTGCTGCGGATGCTCAACGGGCAGTCGCCTGTGCCCTGGCAATGGGGGAACATTTGAAAACCCTCAATCAGGATTGGGAAAAACGGAACCTGCCCTTTATTCAGATTCGGGTTGGCATTTTTACGGGGCCGATCGTTGCTGGGAGTTTGGGAGGAAAGGAGCGCTTAGAATACGGCATTATTGGAGATAGTGTCAACACGGCTTCTCGGCTTGAAAGTTTTGAGAAGGAGCGTCACACTGGGTTATGCCGTATTCTAATCGCCCGTGAAACCCTGGTTCATGTTCAAGAGCAGTTTCAGGTCGAGCCTTGGGGCCCATTGTCTTTGAAGGGGAAGAATCAACTAGTAGAAGTCTATCGTGTTCTCGATTATGCTCCTGGTCAGGATAGAATTAACTCCCAAGCCAGTGCAACGCAGGGGAACATTTTGAGCCAAGAACAGACGATAGGGGAAGCGAGTTGAATCCGAAATCTGGCAGTGCATAATTGTAATCAGTTCTACAAACGTAAGTGATTCACTGGCTCCGTCCTCACTCTGAAATCGCTCCTATGCGCCGTCACCATTCTCCTTTTTCTGTTGTTAAAGTTGCTCTGTCCCTGTCCCTGGGTATTTGGGTCTGTGGCGCACCCCTGGTAGCCGAGGCTCTGAAACTACCCCGTCGGGGTCTACCTGGGCGACGGGAGCCTGCGGGTTCTCGTGATACTTTGGTTTGTGTTGCTCCTAAGGCGAAGCCGTTGATTGCCCTGGTTCCTGAGCAGAATCGACAAATTACCGTTTCTGACTATCCCACCTTTTTCTTCTATGTTCCGGAAACCATTGCAAAAACGGCTGAGTTTGCTTTGGCAGACGAGAATTATGATGTCATTTACAGTACGACTTTGAAGTTGACTGGTAAGCCAGGGGTGATTAGTGTGAGCCTCCCGAAAGGGACAAAACTTCCTCCCTTACAGGTTGGAAAAGTTTACATTTGGGACTTTGCTCTAAAATGTAATCCTGGTAAGCCCAATGGTGATCTCTATGTTCGTGGTTTAATTAGCCGCGTTCCTTTCGCCGATGAATTGCGAAAGCAACTGAATCAGTCAGATGCTACAAAACATCCTGAGATCTATGCAGGTGCTGGGATGTGGCCTGAAACGCTGGCTTCCCTGTCAACCCTCCGTCGGAGTGATCCCCGAAATCCAACTCTCCAGAAGAACTGGGCAGACCTTTTGGAATCTGTCAACATGGCAGATTATTCGAAAGAACCTCTGATTGATTGTTGTCAACCGACGGCTCAACAGCCCCGGTTGTCCCGATAGCAGCAGATGTAGGGTGTGAACGAAATGTGTTCCCCTCAGTTTCAAGGTGAACTGAGTTAGGGTTAGTGTAAATGGTCACCTACCCTAGACAATTGGTAAAGAACTTCTCTGTCCGGTGTACTTCATTATTTGAAAATTGCGACAAGGATTTAAGAAATATGTCTCGCAGGAAGTCCCGAAGCCACATTCTCACAACTTCCCTTGCTATCTCATTGACGCTTTATATTTGCAGTCTGCCCAATTTAGCTCTGGCCCGTAAGGTGTTTAATCCCCCTTCCGGTCGAGGTTTGCCGGGACGGAGAGAACCTGCTGGGACTCGTGGCAAATGTATTGAAAGCCAACTGATCCCCAACTTACCTGCGAACAACTTTCCTGGAAGTTACAAAACCCTCGCGGCTTTAACCCCTGCGCCCGATCGCAGCATTGGGCAAACCCTCTCTAACTACCCAACTTTTTTCTGGTATCAACCTGCTTTCAAGCAAGGGTATGCGAATACCTTAGAATTTGTCCTGGTAGATGAGCAGAGGAAGCCTCTCTATCGGACTTTTCTCCCTGTTACTGGGAAAGCAGGGGTGATGAGTTTTACCCTCCCGGAAAAACAGGCGGACAATAAAACGCTGGTTCGCCCCCTAGAAATTGGCAAGGTTTACCGCTGGACAGTCAATGTGGTCTGTGATCTGGAAGATCGATCGGCAGAGGATTTTATTGAGGGATATGTTGAACGAATTGTGCCGAGCCGAGAGTTGGTGACACGAATTAGTAAGGCATCTCCTCGAATGCTTCCCGAAATCTATGCTGGAGCAGGAATCTGGCACGAGGCTCTGGCGACCCTTGCGGAGTTACGGCGGAAAAGCCCTAATGATATTCAACTCGCAACGACCTGGGAGAATTTGCTGGAGGCTGTTGATTTTCGTAAGCTAGCCCGCGAACCCCTTGTAGATTGCTGCCGCCCCGAAAAGGCGAACATCAGTTCCGCCAATCATCCCTGATGCTGCTACATTGGGTTGATCCGACCAGACCCCATGCCAGAAGGGCAGATCTCAAGTGCCTTCATAGAACACTGGGGCAGGTGCCTTCTACCCACTAACCAATTCATTTCTGCTTGAATTCATCCTGATGAGAGGGTATCGTATGCGTCGGACAAAAGGGCTTCGCTGGGTGACAGGTTCGGTTGCCGTCATCCTGGGTCTCTGGGTTTGTGGGTTCCCAACCCTGGCCCTTGCGAAAAAGTTTTCCTTGCCAACGGGGCGAGGGATTCCAGGGCGACGTGAATCTGCCGGAAGCCGTCAACCCTGCCTGAATCCTGAAACGGTCGTCGATCGTCAAGGCACCCAATCGGTCAGATTGTTGAGAACCCTCACGGCCCTGGTGCCTCAAACAGGTTATGGTGAAACCGTTTCAGCCTATCCGACCTTTGTGTGGCACATGCCTCCTTTCACCAAAGATGTCAGTGAACGCAGAGTAGAGTTTACGCTGCAAGAGGAAAATGTGAGAAGGCCCATTTACCAGGCGGCTTTTGAAGTGGCAGATACATCGGGTTGGATGAGTCTCACGCTCCCCTCTTTGACTGGTTTACCCCCTTTGAGTCCTGGTAAGGCGTATATTTGGCGGGTTAGAGTGACCTGCTCATCGGAGAACGATAGTTATCCGGTTGCCAGTGGAGTGATTCAGCGGGTTGAAGCCTCTCCAGCACTCATGACTGCTTTACAACGGGCCAGACCCTCTGATATTCCTGCCTTATATATTGAAAATGGGGTCTGGTATGAGGCGATTGCAACCCTAATTCAATTGCGGCGAGAAAGACCTCGGGATGCTTCCCTTTCAACCCTGTGGCAAACCTGGATGGAAGATCCCCAGATTCAACTGAGGCAGTTTTCCTCCATCTCTTTCAAGTAGGCAGAGGGCAGAAGGCACAGGGAAAATATTTACAAAAGGTTGTTTTCACCTGTAAACCTTCCCTTCCCTTCGACTGGGATAAGTTGGGGTTTGCTCTCTGCTTCTCCTAAAGGATAGGGTTCAAGCAAGTAGATTTAGGTTGGATTGGAACCAGAGAAGGGTGCTTCTATGATGCTGCAATTGGTCATTTTAATCGCGGCACTCATCGTTTCCGGATTAGTGTTTAGCTGGCTCATTAATGTTGTCAAAACGACGGTGACGACAGCCATCTCGATCGCGATTCTCTTGCTGATTCTGCAACTCTCGTTTGGTATCGGGCCTCAACAACTCTGGCAACAAGTGACCCAAATCCCGCAGTGGATCTGGCAAACGGTTCGTTCAGGCCGTTAGGAGAAAGTTCCCCTGTTTGTCCTTATTCTCCACTCCCCATCACCCGTTCCCAGACAACCGACAAATTATTTGCAGGCATGGCGATCGTCTCCCGCCACTGAAGACCCTGCTCTGCTGCCACCGCAATCACCTCCTCCAGATCTCGCACTCCCCATTCCGGATTTTGCGATTGCAGCATTTCATCAAACTGCTCATTGCTGGGGGCCGTATGCTGGCCTCCCTGCTTAAAAGGACCATATAGATACAAAATTCCTTCCGGTGGCAAAATCCGCTTTGCCCCTGCCATTAACCCCAGACAGGTCTGCCAGGGGGAAATGTGAATCATGTTAATGTTCACGATCGCCCGAATGGGAGCCACCAAAGTCACTTCCCCCGTTTCCACGGGCCAAACATCCTGACTGACATCTAGAAGGATGGGAGGTTGCAAATTCTCAGCAGGATATTGGTCTTTCCAGGCGGCAATACTGCGATGGGCGATCGGATTTGGGTCGCTGGGTTGCCAGAGACGGGGGTGCAGCCGAGGCGCAAAAAACACGGCATGTTCCCCAGTCCCACTGGCAATCTCCAACACAGTCCCCTCTGGGGGAAGCACCCGTTGCAATACCGCTAGAATCGGTTCCCGGTTCCGTTCCGTTGCCGGAGCATACTGCCGATCGTCTGCTAAACCCATCCAAAAAATTCCCCTGTAATACCGTAATGATTCTTGCCAGGTAGAGTTTTAGGAACTCAAATGATTCCCAACCATGAAACATAATTGGGAATATCCTACGCAAAAATCAAGGATGGGAACCTTTAGATTTCCGCAACAGCCCGTTCGATCAAACGCCGAGCCAGGGTTTGGGTTCCGGTATGTTCATAGTAGTTGGTGGAAACGTCCAGAAATGCGCCCAGGTAATCGAGCTTATCGCCCGTTACTTCAATGAATTGACTGAGACTTCCAGCCACCCTGTCAGGCGTTAGCCCCTTTGAACTCACCAT
>JANRKG010000157.1:0-14398 GCA_033763635.1 Leptolyngbyaceae cyanobacterium bins.59 | reverse complement strand
CCATATTCATGTGGCGCATTCCCGGAAAGGGAGCAGCCCCCACAATTTCCGAGAGAAAGGCTTCCGAAGCTGCATCTCCGTGCAGGATACAGTTCTCTCCGCCTTCTTCGTAGTTAATCACAAACTGAACGGCGATCTGGGCATCTCCGGGCCATTGGGGATGGGGAGGGGTGCGTCCGTAGCCGATCAAGTCACGAGGATAGGCAGCAGTCATGGTTTGAGGAGGTCCATTAAACGAAATCGGGCAATTTGAATAATTTCAACGATCGCCTGTTGCTGTTCTGTTTCCAGCCCATTTTGCAAGCGACGGTGAAACGCTTCTAGAATACTGGCCTTTGTATGGTTACGGACGGCAATAATAAAAGGAAAGGCAAATTTATCTTTGTAAGCCTGATTGAGGCTCTGAAACTGGTCATACTCTTCGGCACTCAACCGATCCAGACCAACCCCCGCCTGTTCTTTCACTGAAGCTTCCGCCATCTTGAGCCGACTGCCTAAATCTGGGTGGGCACGAATGAGGGCAAGTTGGGCCGGAGCCTCAAAGTTTTGAACAATCTGAGCCATTTTTTTGTGCAGGTCATCCCCATCCTGAAAGGGACGCTGGAACCAGACCTCACGGGCGATCGAAGGCGTTTGTTCAAAGATCTCCCCCAACACACCCACGAACTCATCCTGATCCATCTGGTTCAGCGTAGCAATCGCAACCCTCAACGAAGCGGCCCTCCTAAGATGACAGTGGCGATCGAATCCGTGACTGAACTGGGAGGTTCTTTCCCCAACTGCTCGTACCAGCGTTGAGTCACAACCGGGTCTTTCCCGTGAATCATCTCGGCCCGTTTGCGAGCCTTCTGAACGACCATATCTGTACGGTCCTTCCGTTCCCGCTCGTAGCGCTGAAGCGCATCTTCCACACTGATATTTGTACTGAGTAAGCAATTCATCAGCACCCATCCATCTTCCATCGCCTGTGCCCCGCCCTGGCCCAGGTCGGGACAGGTGGCATGGGCCGCATCCCCTAACAGAGCCACCCGACCGCGCACCATGCGTTCGATCGGACCCACATCATGAATGCGGGGACGGGCCGTGGCAAAGGGATCGATGCGATCGATCAATAACTGTACAGGTTTGGCCCACCCCGTAAAGTACTCCTTGAGTTCGGACTGGTACTGTTCCGGCGGGACGTGAGGACTATCGACCGGCAGGGGAACATCAAAAAAGAAGTAGTATCGCTCTCCGGCGACAGGCATGAGGGCAGCCCGTTTGTGTTCTCCGACATAAATCACCCAGGTATCCGGGGGAGCCAGGTCCACCTCGGCAGTGACTAACCCATTCCAGTTAATGTACCCCGCATAGTGGGGAGCAAATTCTTTTCCTAACACATAGGTTCGCAGGTTAGAACGAACGCCGTCCGCAGCAATCAGCAGATCCCCTCTGGCCCGATGCCCATTCTCAAACAGGGCCGTTACCCCCGTTTCATCCTGCTCTACCCCAATACAGGTATGGTCGAGATGAATTTTCCCTGTAAAAGCATTTACCAGCAAATTTTGTAGATCCCGCCGAGCCACCGGGTAGGGACGCTGACCCACTGCGTCAATCAAGGGAAAGAGGGGAATCTGATTTAGCAAATTCCCATCCAGGGTGCGGTACTCCATCCAGTTCATGTGACCGCCAACGTGGGCAATCTGCTTTCCCAAACCCAAACGGTTGAGAACCTTTACCCCGTTCGACCAGAGAGAAATCCCGGCCCCAACCGGACGCATTTCTCGGATGCGATCGTAAATCTCAACTTGATAGCCCGCCTGTTGCAGTGCAATTCCTGCGGTCAGACCCCCAATCCCAGCTCCGATGATGATTACTTTCAGGTCGTACATGCGGCTTATCCTGGCAAGACCTGCCACCCCGTAAGATTGTATACAGTATACAGCAATTATTCTTTGGAAACCTTTTTAATCCTTAACCCTGAAGACAGATTTAGCAGGACGGATTCAAGAATATCAAGAAAATTTAAGATAAAAGTTACGTAGCATACCGTTTCAAGGAGAAAGCCAGGATTTGGGATTTTCCCGGCACTCTGCTCGATTCTTCTTGATTTACACTGAAGTTTCTCTTTGCCCAGCTAAATAGCTGCGTAGAACTACAGACGTAAGCCACTGTAGGGACTGGTAGGATTTCTACGGATAGAGTAAAGCCCTTAATCTTATCATAACCTATGAAGCGGCGCAACTTCTGCTTTTACTCGGCTCTGTTTACCCTTTCAGCCTGTACAGCCACCACCCAATCCCCCAATCCTGCCCCCAGTCCTGTTGTTTCCAAATTGCCCAAGTTGCGGTTTGCCGTTTCTGATGCCAAAGGAATGGCGGATCTTCAGAAGGACTATGAATCTCTTCGTGGGGTATTGACCAAGATTTTAGAAACCCCAGTCGAGTTTTTTCCTGTCGATAGCTATATTGCAGTCGTTGCTGCCCTCCAGCAGGATCAAGTAGATCTGGTCTTCACCGGACCCTCCGAGTATGTAGTGATGCGTTCCCGAACGAATGTCATTCCCATCGCCGCTATTGAACGCCGGGACTACTATCCAGTCATTGTGACGCGGGCTGAAAGTGGTATTAAAACGGTAAAGGATTTGAAGGGAAAGACGATCGCCCTCTGGGAAGTCGGTTCCACCAGTGGATATCTCGGCCCCTTAAAACTTTTAATTGAGGCGGGATTAGATCCGAAAAAAGACGTGACGATCGA
The DNA here is from genome assembly GCA_033763635.1 of Leptolyngbyaceae cyanobacterium bins.59. Taxonomy (GTDB): domain Bacteria; phylum Cyanobacteriota; class Cyanobacteriia; genus JANRKG01. Next base: position 11,662 of record JANRKG010000157.1, on the reverse strand, counting down.
GATGATGGGCAAGAAAGGACTCCCAGCCCTCAAGAATGGCGGGGTTGATGCCTGGGGCGGTTCCTTCAAACGTTATGAGAAGTTTCTAGAAGAAGAGAAGTTGACGGAACAGGCGTTGCCAATGCTCGTCAAAGGACCCACCCTTCCCTCTGATCCCTTTGTGTTAAATAGTAAGCTGGATGCAGCTTTAGTATCAGACATACAGCGGCGCATCTTTGACAACCAGGCCCAAATCCTAGAAGCGATTGCCCCCGCCGATGGCGAGAAATTTCAAGGAGCCAAGATGGTTGAGGTCCAGGATCAAGACTACAACCTCATTCGCGAAGTCTACCAGGCGATCGGGCAGGGGGCTTTCCTCCAGGGATGAGCAGATAGGAGGTGCAGTAGGTGAATCAGCCATCTAATCAACAACCAAATGATGGATCGAGAAATATGCAGCAATCTCTACCCGTTCCTCTCAGAGGGCGACTATCCGCCGTTCTGGGTCCGCTGCTCCATCCCTGGAGTGGGCGATTGGGGATTGCCAAAAAAATTATCTACGGCTACTCCCTGGCGATCGGGCTAGCGGTGACAGGAGCCACTCTGAGTATGTTGGTGAGCAACTATCACCAGGAAAAAGCGCAAGAGCAACTGGAGATTGCTTATCGTCAGGAACAACTGGTCAGCGATCTGGCACGGGAAACTCTGGCGATTCGCGCCCATCCCCAGCGGCTCATGATGATTCTAGGAGACTCCATCTGGTTTGAACTGGAGCGTTCCCAGTTTTTAGGGCATGTGAATCGCCTCGGAACGCTTTCGGATGAAATGAATACCTTTATTGCCGAAAACTCGAATTCCCTTGTCATTCCAGCCTCAGAATTAAAGCGATTTAAGCAAGACTATCAGGCGAATACCCGCGCCTATAAGGAATGGACCCAAGGGATTTGGCAGAAAATGACTCCTGGGACCGTGCAACAACAGGAAATTTTCAAAGCGCAACAGGTTCTTTTAACTGCATTACGAGAAGAGTCTTTTATTGCCCTGGAAGTGAAGTATGAACGCCTCACTGAGGAACTCAACCGAATTCTCAAAACGGCTCAAGCTCAGAGGTTAGAGGCAACTCGTCAGGTTGAGGTGTCAGAAGTATTACGCTTCCGGATCATCGTGGTGGCAATGGGCGGAACCGTTCTAATAGCGACATTTCTCGCAGTTCTAACCAGTCGCGCCATTGCCCGCCCCATTGAAGCCGTGACACGGGTTGCCAATCGGGTTACACGGGAATCTAACTTTACCCTGCAAGCCCCTGTGATGACCCGTGATGAGATTGGAACATTAGCGATCGCCTTCAATACCCTGATCCGCAATGTGGCAGACTACACCCACGAATTAGAAGTCAGTCGCCAAACCTTAGAAAATCGCGTACAGGAGCGCACCCAGGCACTTCAGGAAGCCCTCGAAGATGTGCAACAAACCCAATCCCAACTGGTACAGGCCGAAAAAATGTCGAGTCTGGGGCAATTGGTCGCGGGCGTTGCCCATGAAATCAACAATCCTGTGAACTTTATTCATGGCAACCTGATCCATGCCCACCAATACACTCAAGATCTTCTAGATCTGCTGGCGCTATACGATCGCCAATATCCCCAACCGGGGCCAACGATTGAAGACAAAGCAGAAGAAATTGACCTGGAATTCTTATGTGAAGACCTGCCCAAGTTGCTTCGTTCCATGCAAGTGGGGGCCGATCGCATTCGTGAAATTGTGCAATCCCTCCGCAACTTCTCCCGCCTCGATGAAGCAGATATCAAAACCGTCGATATCCATGAAGGAATTAACAGCACTTTGATGATTCTGCAAAATCGGTTGAAGGCAAAGCCCGATCGCCCTGCTATTCAAGTGATTCAGGAATACGGCAATCTACCCCCGGTGGAATGCTACGCTGGACAACTCAATCAGGTGTTCATGAACATCTTCACGAATGCGATCGATGCATTAGAGGAACGGGATGGGAAGCGATCGGCAGCGGAAAATGCAGCAAATCCCAGCCGAATTACAGTTCGAACTGAGGTCGTTGAAAAACAGGCTGTCATTCGCATCATCGACAACGGGCCGGGAATGCCAGAGGAAGTCAAACGGCGATTGTTCGACCCATTCTTTACAACCAAAGCCGTTGGGAAAGGAACTGGATTGGGAATGTCCATCAGCTATCAGATTGTGACAGAGAAACACAATGGTTCCGTAACTTGCATTTCCGAACCAGGCCAGGGAGCGGAATTTGTGATTGTGCTGCCGCTGGTGGCTCCCCGTATGCGAGTGATGCAGGAGGCTTAGGGGCATTGTAATGCCCCCACCGATACAGGATTGAAAGAGGTTGATTAGTGTTTCAATACAATCCGATATCGTGCTTTGCCATCCTCTAAATGTTTCAGCGCTGCGTTTACGTCTTTAAAGTCAAACATCTCCGTGATCGGCTCGATTCCATGACGGGCAGAAAATTCAAGCATTCGGGAAACCGTCGCTGGGCTTCCCAGAGGACTGCCCGATACCGACTTTTGACCAATGATAATGGGAAACGCTTGCGCTTGAATTGCACTGGGCACCACCCCAACAAAGTGCAATCGGCCTTTCGGTCGCAGGGCGGCAATGTAGCTGCCCCAATCCAGATCTGCGTTGACGGTGGAAATAATAAAGTCAAAGGAATTAGCAGCGGCTTCCAGAGCAGCAGCATCTTTAGAATTGATGAAATGATTGGCTCCTAATTCTCGCGCTTCTGCTTCCTTACTGGGATTTGTGGAAAAAGCCGTGACATCGCACCCCCAGGCATGGAGAAACTTCAGGGCCAGATGTCCCAGTCCCCCAATGCCGATGACCCCAACACGATCGGTCGGCTTGACATCAAATTGAACGATCGGATTAAAAACCGTCACCCCGCCACAAAATAGCGGTCCTACCTTAGAAGGGTCTACGGTTTCTGGCAGGGGAGTCACCCATTCCTGATGGGCACGGACCTGATCGGCAAAGCCCCCATGTCGCCCCACGATCGTCTGTTCTGCCGTCAAACACAGGTTATGATCCCCAGACATACACCACTCACAGTGCATACAGGAATGGGAGAACCAGCCTAACCCCACCCGTTGACCCACTTTCAGGGTTGTCACCCGATCGCCGATCGCACGAATCGTGCCCACCACCTCATGACCGGGCACAAAGGGATATTGAGTGAGGCCCCAGTCATTCTTCAGCATGCTCAGATCACTATGGCAGATACCACAGTATTCAACGGTAATCTCGACTTCTTCCTCTTTTAATGGGCCGGGATCGTACTCCATCAGTTCTAAAGCTTCGCCTGCTGACTTGGCTGTATACGCTTGAATCATGTATTTCCTCTGGAGGTGAGAGTAATCTGGACCACAATACTCTTTCGGGCATCGATCCCCTTTCTATCATTAGAGGGAGGTCATTGAAAGGAACTGCGTTCCAGAAATTAAACCATTTTTATCTGCTCTGTAAATTTATGCCTCACCCGATCGCGTAATTATCAGGAATTTTTGTGAACTTCAAGGCAGGGTCTAGGGAGATTACGGAAGGAAGGAGACCGTATTCTCCCCTAAAGTGAGGGTAAGGAGGGGAGGATCGATCGCAATCTCCTGCTAGGAACGATGTCTACTGAAACGCCCACTGTGTTGTCTGTCGATGATAGTAGTGTCATGCAAGAACTCATTAAAAGAGCCTTGGTTGATCACTACCAGGTACTCCTATCCAGTAACGCGGTGGATGCCCTGGCGATTCTGAATCAAGAACCTGTCGATGCCATTTTGCTGGATGTCAGCATGCCAGGGATTGATGGGCTGGATTTTTGCCGCACCATCCGCAGTATCCCCCGCTTCCAAACCCTGTGCATCATCATGTTGACGGCCCGCGATCGTGCCTATGACAAAGTACAGGGACGGTTGGCAGGGGCGACGGAATACCTCACAAAACCCTTTGATGCCGATCAGTTGCGACAGGTGTTAGCGAGATGCCTGGAAAATCGCGGAATCGGTTCTTTGAAGACTCCTGGCTAATTGTTGATCAACAAAGCCACCGGAAACTTCTGTAACACCTCACCCACTGGCAGCACCCCATCCTGAGCCGCGACAGATTGATGCACGATCGCATCTTGCCAGGAGACGGGAAAATCACCAGGCAATTTAATCCCCGTATCCTGCCAAACCTGGGAGCCAAGGGGCAGTTCTCCCGGTTGTACCAGGCTCGTCAAGAATCGTGGGGCGATCACCAGAGCCGTTGTCTCATTCGTTTTTCTAGCAAAAGCAATCAGGTGATCCTGAAATTCTCCAGTCATTTCCAGGAGAATGTAAGCTCCCTCTTGAAACACTTGTAAGTATTGGGTTCTGGCTTTTAGCAGTTGCATTGTCAGGAATAGCTTCAACCGAGCATCTTCCTTGTGGGCCAGCAATTCATTCACCAACCCTGAAATATCCTGCTGCACTCGTTCCTTGAGCGAATGGAGACAAGCCTGACGACGCTCAAAATTAACAGGGCGACGGTTATCTGGGTCCACCAGGCTAAAATCCCAGAGTTCTGTGCCCTGGTAAAAGTCGGGCACACCGGGGGATGCTGCCTTTAACAACACCTGGGACAGAGAATTGAAGATGCCATAAAAAGCAATTTTTTGTTGGAACGGTTGCAGAGATTGCAGAAATGGGTTTTCTTCAGGAGAACTGAGAATTGCGTCCACAAAATCAGTGCAAGCTTTCTCATAATCGGGATTGGGCCGTAACCAGGCCGTATAGACTTTAGATTCCCGAATTGCTTTGATTACATAGTCTTTGACCCGATCGACAAATTCAGGAAACTCTTCGGAGTGGAAGGGAAAAGCACCGACCAGGGTTTGATAAATAGCGTATTCATCGTTGCGATCGGGTAACAACTGTCCGCGAAACTTGACCTTGTAGCGGCGATTCATTTTGCTCCAGGATTGCACCTGTTGTCGCCATTCCTCCGGCAACTCGGACAACACATTCATTCGGGCGCGAGTATCTTCTCCGCGCTTCGTGTCATGGGTAGACGTGGCACTCATGGCAGAAAACCAGCGCTCTTGTCGCACTCGATTGAATTCATGAAATTCCTGAGCCGAAATTCCAAAATGTTCTGGATTCCCCCCCACTTCATTCAAGGAAATTAAACGGTTATAGACATAGAACGCAGTATCTTCCACCCCTTTTGCCATGAGTGGCCCCGTATACTGCTGTACCCGCATCACAAAGTAAAGCCACTGCGCCTTTTCAGTGGAAGTTAGAGATGCATCGTAATCCAACAACAACAACTTTTCTAGAAAATTGAGTTCGTTCAATAACAGAGGAACTGTCTCCTTCGCATCCCGAATGACTTCTTCAACAAAGGTGCGATCGGCAGCGGAAATTCCAGATTCATCGGCGTAAGTTCGGTAAACGGGGAAGCGAGTCAAAACCTCTGCGAGCGCTCGCTTAAGACCATTCAGGGTGAAGTCATTTCCATACCGATACTTCTCAGAAATTTTCTTCGCCAGGGTTGCCAGATTATCGATATCTCCCGCCAGGTTCTTATCCAGAATCAGGTGTTTTTTCTGGGCAACCACTTCATCGAAGGGAAGTTCTGATCCTGTAAATTCTTGATAGAGGGTGTCAAAGGGTTCACAGTTCTCTGTTTTACAAAACACCCCATTCAGGTAATTCAAGTAGTCATAGCCAGAGGTTCCCTGAGTGGGCCAGGAGTCCGGCAGGTTTTCCCCTGGTTGCAAAATCTTCTCAACCGTAATGTAAGTATCCCCAACCTTTTCCCGGAGGCGATGGAGATATTCGGTGGGATTATATAGCCCGTCAATGTGGTCAATCCGCAACCCTGTAAACTTCCCTTCCTGAACGAAGCGGCAAATCATGTCATGGGTTGTTTGAAAAACTTTGAGTTCTTCAACTTTGACTGAAATCAACTCATTTACGGTAAAAAACCGTCGATAGTTAATGTCTTCAGCCCCAACTTTCCAGTAAGAGAGCCGATAGAACTGTTCTGAAAGGAGGCGATCGAGCAAGTTAAAACTATCTGGATTTCCCGGTTCTCCATTAAAGAGTTTAATATTGTCGTCAATAAACGTTTGAATTTCTGGATTACTCGTGTAAAGCTCCCATAGCAAGCCTTTTACAAAATCACTCTGATCCTGGCGTTGATGACTCACTACCTCAGAGGACAAGTTCTTCACAACGTAGAGAATTCCCAGAATTTTAATAAAGTCGGGATGTTTGCGGCCTAAGGTCCGGGCAACTCTACCCAAGTGCTGGGTCAAGAAGGTGGCGTAGGATTCCAATTTGAGCGGTAATTTGAGGCTGTAATAGTTGACGCTCAAACCACTCTCATCATACTTAACTTGAATTTCCCCTTTTTCTAAGGAATCCCCATAAAAGTTCCCCAGCATGGGCGCTAGAATGGGTTCCTGACTGTTCCCAAAAGGGGAATTCCAGGCAATATCGAAATAGGTTACATAGTTGGAATCTGGCCCATTCTCCATCACATCCATCAGCCATTGATTCTGGCTGTCATAGGCCATGTGGTTGGGAACAATATCTTGCAGCCATCCCATCTGGTGAGATTGAATTTTCCCCATCAGCGTTTCAAAATCTTCTGGAGTTCCCAACTCGGAATTTAGTTGGTTGGGATTCACCACATCGTACCCGTGAGAACTGCCGATTCTTGCCTGAAAAATCGGAGAGGCATAGAGATCGGAAATTCCCAATTCAGCCAGGTAGGAAACGATATTAGCAGCATCTTCAAAGCGAAAGCCGCTATTAAACTGGATTCGGTAGGTCGCTGTGGGAACTCGCATAATCAATCATTCACTCAGATAGAACGTTCATAAACGACAAAGCTTTGAGGTTGAAGGAGCAGTTCTGTTCCCGTAGAAACTTCTTCAGGCAAGGAAGAACCAGATCCCATCCACTTCTCTTCAGCAGAATCCAGAATGCGATGCCAGTTTCCCTCTGGGAGAAGGGAGGCAAGGGTCACAGGCTGTTGATTGAAGTTCATGACACAGAACAATTCATGATGGCTATTCCAGCGGTGTAACCCCACGACCTTTTCCGACTCCCGGACTACCGTATCCAGGCATTGACGATCGCGTGTCAGCAAGGCAGGTAATGTCCGTCGCAACTGAATCAGGTGTTGGTAAAACGACCAGAGAACTTGATGTTTGCCAGATTGGGGCAGGTTCCAATTCAGTTTAGATTTCAGGAAAGTATCGGGTGATTCAGGATCAGGAGGGCTGCTCTGTCCGTCATTCTGGCAGTGAAACGCGGCAAATTCTGCCTTGCGCCCTTCCCGAACTGCTTGAATTAAATCGGGGTCTCCGTGACTGACAAAGTACAAGAACGGTGCTTCTTCCCCATACTCCTCTCCCATGAACAACATGGGAATGAAGGGAGAGAGCAACAACGCCCCCGCCGCCAGTTTTAGAGCCTCAAAAGATGTGAGATGGGAAAGTCGCTCCCCCAACATGCGATTTCCCACCTGATCGTGATTTTGGGTACAGACCACAAATTGGGTTGGGGGACAATCCACAGCAGAGGCTCCATGAAAGCGATTTCGATGGGGGGCCAGTTGCCAATCGTAGACAAAACTATCTCGGTATGCCTTTGCTAGATGTTCACATTTTCCAAAGTCCGTGTAATACCCAATGCATTCTTCTGTGAGCAGACTATGGAGCGCATGGTGGAAATCATCGCACCACTGAGCATCCATCCCATAGCCTCCCCGATCGCAGCCTCGAATCACTCTGGGGTCATTCAAGTCACTCTCAGCAATCAGAAGCGGTTTCCAGCGGCCCTGGAATTCCTTCGAGACGCGATCGGCTATCTCCGCCAGGATGTGATACGCTCCCAAGTCATAAATCGCGTGAATTGCATCTAATCGCAATCCATCCAGGTGATATTCTTGCAGCCAATACAGAACGTTCTCCACAAAAAACTGACGGACTGGGTAAGAGTGGCGATCGTCAAAGTTAATTGCACTTCCCCAGGGAGTTTTATAGGCATCAGTGAAGAACGGCCCAAAGCAACTGATGTAGTTCCCTTCTGGCCCCAAGTGGTTATAGACCACATCCAGGACCACCGCTATTCCTTTCTGGTGGCAGGCATCGACCAGGCGTTTTAGCCCTTCCCCACCTCCATAAGAATTTTGAACCGCATAGAGGTACGCACCATCGTAGCCCCAGTTGCGGTAGGCTTGATTGCCCTCCGAGAACCGATCGCCCGGAAATTGACCGATGGGCATCAGTTCGATCACATTCACGCCCAATTCTTTCAGGTAGGAAAGGCGATCGATAATCGCCTCAAAGGTTCCCTCTGGGGTGAAAGTTCCCACATGCAACTCGTAGAGAATCCAATCGGCTAGGGGAATGCTTGCCCAGTCAGCATCGGTCCAGGCAAAGGCTGGATCAATCACCTGAGAAGGCCCATGCACCCCTTCTGGTTGGAAGCGAGAAGCTGGATCGGGATAGGTCTGATCACCATTCAGTTGAAAAGAATAGTAAGTGCCCGGAGAGACCCTATCCGCAGTGACGCTCCAGTAACCTTCTTCCTGAGGTTGCATGGGAAGGAGGCGATCGTCAGACTTCCCAATCTTGACGGCAACTGTTTCGGCCTGGGGTGCCCAAACGGTGAATTCGCAGCGATCGTTTCCTAAGTAATGTGCGCCAGGTTTCATAGGAATTGATTTGGACTAGGGTTTGGAGGTGAAGGGATAAGGGGATGGGAGGAGAAGGAGATGAGCTTAGGCTTCTTTTACTCCTTCTCCTTACCCTCCCGCCATCATTCAAGTAGTCTCAAAACCACCAACGATCGGGCCGTTACGGGAATGGCTTGATCTTTGGTATAGAACTTCTCATCAGTAATGAATCGGGGTTCTTTGGTATCGATTTCTAACTTCCAGGTTTTCTCTTGAAAAACTTCTGGAAGGGCAAATTCCAGCGTTTCGTAATGGGCGTTGAAGAACAGTATGAAGCTATCATCACTCACCTTTTGCCCTTGAGGACCGGGACTGGGAATTTTCTGTCCATTCAAAAAGACAGCAATGGACTTTGCATACCCCACGTCCCACTCTTCCTGGGTCATTTCACTGCCATCAGGGTTGTACCAGCCAATATCAGGCACGCCCCGAATCGCTTGCCCCTGGAACCACTTACGACGACGGAAGACCGGATGTTGTCGGCGGAAATAAATCAGTTCCCGACAGAAATTGACGAGATCTTCGTTTTCCTTGTGTAAATCCCAGTCAAACCAGGAAATTTCACTGTCTTGACAATACCCGTTGTTATTTCCCTTTTGGGTGCGGGCAATTTCATCGCCCCCTAATAACATGGGAATTCCTTGAGATAGCATGAGGGTCGTCAGGAAGTTCCGCTGTTGCCGTTCCCGCAGTTGCAAGATTTCGGAGTCGTCGGTTTCTCCCTCGGCTCCACAGTTCCACGATCGGTTGTGACTTTCCCCATCTCGACTTTCTTCTCCATTCGCCTCGTTATGTTTTTCGTTGTAACTCACAAGGTCATGCAACGTAAAACCATCGTGGGCAGTAATGAAGTTGATACTGGCATTGGGTCGCCGCCCGTTCATTTGGAAATACAAATCAGGACTTCCCGTAAGACGGTAGGCAAATTCTCCCAGGGTACTATCTTCTCCCCGCCAGAAGTCCCGCACCGTATCTCGATAGCGTCCATTCCACTCAGACCAGAGAACGGGGAAGTTCCCAACTTGATAACCCCCATCGCCAATATCCCAGGGTTCAGCGATCAGTTTTACGTCTGCCAGGGTGGGGTCTTGGTGGATGATATCGAAGAAGGCTGCAAGGCTATTGACTTCGTACAATTCCCGTGCCAGAGCCGAGGCAAGGTCAAAGCGGAATCCATCCACATGCATCTCAGAAACCCAGTATCGCAAGCTATCCATAATGAGCTTCAATACCTGGGGATGGCGCACATACAGGGAGTTTCCGCACCCTGTAAAATCCATGTAATACCGTTCGTTTCCTTCCACTAATCGGTAATAAATGGAGTTATCAATTCCTTTCAGGGAAATGGTGGGTCCCATGTGGTTCCCTTCCCCAGTATGGTTGTAAACCACGTCCAGAATAACTTCAATTCCGGCACGGTGTAAGGCTTTCACCATGTCTTTGAATTCATTCACCTGCTCGCCTAACATACCGTTGGAACTATAGGAGGCATGGGGGGCAAAGTAGTTAATGGAGTCGTAGCCCCAGTAATTCTTTAAACCCTTATCCGCCAGGTGCCCCGGATAGGTGAGGTAATGATGGACAGGCATCAATTCCACAGCGGTAACTCCTAGCCGTTGCAGGTGTTCGATCGCTGCCGGATGCGCCATCCCTGCATAGGTTCCCCGCAGTTCCTCTGGAATATCAGGATGAAGTTTGGTGAAACCTTTTACGTGTACTTCGTAGATAACGGTTTCATGCCAGGGAGTCCGCAGGAGGTGATCCCCTTCCCAGTCATAGTGCTGATCGACAACAACAGATTTGGGAACTAAGTGGGCACTGTCCAGGTCCGAATAGGAAAGGTCAGCTTCGGGGGAATTCCAGTCATACCCAAAGAGTTCTGGACCGTTTTTTACATCCCCATCGATCGCTTTCCCATAGGGATCAATGAGTAATTTCTTGGGATTAAATCGATGTCCCTGGTGGGGTTCATAGGGACCATCAACGCGATACCCGTACCGTTGACCGGGGCCAATTCCCGGCAGATAGCCATGCCACACAAAGTTACTGACTTCTTTTAAGGGAAGACAAGTTTCCTGATCATCGCGATCGAACAGGCACAAATGAACGCTTGTTGCGTTCTCCGAAAACAACGCGAAGTTCGTCCCTTTCCCATCCCAATAAGACCCTAAAGGATAAACACTTCCGGGCCAGAGTGCAACATGCATAATAGATTCCTAGAAATTAAGTCAATAAAAGCCCGCCCCTTCATAACGCAGGGGCACAATAAAGGTCTAAAATGTAACGAAATGAATGCAATAACTTAATCAGCACAGTAACAACTTTTATCGAGCAACACTATCTATCTGGGGTAAGAGTATCGAGAGAGGCAGGGGAAGGCAGGGGAGGGTAGAGGGAAAATGGCTGAAACTGAGGCTTTAGCTGTTTTGATCTGCAAAGGAGATTGCGATATCGGCGGGAAGAGAGGATAAGGGCGTTCTATTTCTTGCAGGAGATGTTAATTTCGATGGTAGGGGTAGAAATTGGAACGTTTTTTCTAAATCCCTGTCAAAAGTTCTAAATCACTTGATGATTGCTGGCTCGAATGATTGCTAACTCACCTGTGAACCTCAAAACCCTGTCCTTTCCCTTGTTATCTCCCTTGCTATTTCCCTTATTGTTGCTTCTGGGGCTAACTTCCTCTGCCGTTGCGGCTGATCCTGCCCATGTTCAACAATTGATTCAGACCCGCCAGTGTCAACGCTGCAATCTCCGAAACGCAGACCTGCGGTATCTCAACTTACGAGGGGTAGACCTAAGTGGGGCAGATTTAGAGGAGGCAAATCTTTTTAATGCTGATCTGGAAAAGGCTAATTTACCTTATGCCAACCTGAGTCGGGCCAATTTAATTGGGGCGAATTTAGAACAGGCGAACTTGACCGAGACAAATCTG
>JANRKG010000156.1:0-5721 GCA_033763635.1 Leptolyngbyaceae cyanobacterium bins.59 | reverse complement strand
AAACTGCTGAGGGTACTAATCCCATGACGGGTGTTGAAACGCGAGATTCCCTGGGATGCCGTTAGGTTTCCGTTTAGCCAATTAAGGAGTAGGCAGAGGATTGCGTCTGCCTATCCTGACTGAACTGGTCATTCGTGTGTTGTTGAAACTGCGAACACTCCTGATTAGTTTAAACCTGGCAGCTTGCCAAAGTAGATAAACAAGAGGATTGCCGAAATCGCGATCCACAGGTTTTTAGAGAGTTCCTGACTATACTTGTACTTTTCAAAATCGTTGGGAAACGGTGTAATGCCCCGCTCGTATAAATAACAGAACTCAAACCATAACCACAGGGGAGGAACCACGATCCAAAACACCAGAAGTGCTTTTTTAAGAGCCTCGGACCAACTGAAAAGCAGCGCACTGACGATCGACACCAAAAGCAAGGTGATCGTAACTCTGGCAAATAGGCTGCTGGGATTATACTTCATGCGGGGCATAGGTTTTATGGTTTTCTTGCAAGTGAAATTGGCGACTGTCATACTTTACTGGAAATTTATACTTTACAGAAAGAGAAATATAGGTTCACGTGCTGGTTCCAGTTTTCTCCTTTCTGCCCCAATCAAAAACACAAGCCTCATCGATTAAAAACGGATGAGATGGATAACCCGTGTATCGCTGTCAATACTGTCAATCGGGCATCCGTTTCATCCGCTTCTATCCGCTGCCAGTAAGAAATCCCAGCCTCTCAGAACTCTCCTAACAGTTCATGTATTGCTGCAATTCCCAACTGCTCACTTCTGAGTTATGTCCATCCCATTCCTGGTACTTGAAGTCTAGAAACGTCTTCGCCGCTTGCTCCCCTAACATTCCCATCAGGAGGCTATCCTGCTCCAAAGCGCGGAGGGCTTCCAGGAGGCTGGTGGGTAGCGTCGTCAAATTGGTGAACTCCGACCCTCGGACAAACATATTCTCATCAATTCGTTGTCCTGCGGTTAGGTGTTGCCGAATCCCTTTTAATCCCGCTGCCAGGTAGCCCGCTTGCGAGAGGTACAGGTTCGTAGCGCCATCCGCCAGCCGACACTCAAAGCGCCCCCCTTCCGGGATGCGGACCAGATGGGTTCGATTGTTGCCCCCGTAGGAGATGTAACGAGGACTCCAGGTACTTCCCGATGTTGTGGTTGCGGCCCCCAATCGACGGTAAGAATTGATCGTTGGGTTGCAAAGCGCCGTCAAACCACGAGCATGGGCCATCAATCCCGCCATAAATTCATACCCCAGGACCGACAAGCCCATCTCATCACTGTCATCCGCGAAGACGTTGGTTTCGCCCTGCCAGAGGCTCATGTGGACGTGGGCACCATTTCCGGTCAGGTGACTAAAGGGTTTGGGCATGAAGGTCGCTGTGAGACCCCGCTGTTCCGCCAGGGATTTCACCATGTATTTGAAGAACACATGGCGATCGGCAGTCGTCAATGCATCACTGTAAGTCCAGTTGATCTCAAATTGCCCGTTTGCATCCTCGTGATCGCATTGGTAAGGTTCCCAGCCCAGTTCTTCCATATACCCTACAAGGCTGGAGATGTAGTCAAACTGACGCATCAAGTTCATCTGGTCATAGCAGGGACGGGAGGAAGTATCCAACCCATCCGCCACCTGATAACCCTGTTCCGTTTTCTTCAGCAAACAAAACTCTGCCTCTACACCTGTTTTGTAGGCGTATCCTAAATCTTGCGCCTGTTTAAGCACCTGCTTGAAGATAATACGGGGCGATGCGGCAAAGGGTTCTCCATCCATGTACACATCACTGGCAAGCCACCCTACATTTCGCTGCCAGGGAAGGATAATCAGGGAATCCGGGTCGGGAATGGCAGCAATATCATGGGCATCCGGGCCTAACCCCAGATTGCAAGCAAAAGGGGCAAAAAAAGCGCCGCTCGTCTCTACCGCTGCAATTTTAGCCGCAGGGACGAGTTTGGCGCGGGTGCCCCCCAGTAAATCCGTAAAGGACACCAGAAAAAAATCAAGTTGAAGTTCCTTTGCCAGTTCAACCAGGGATTCAGTTTTTTCCTGGGAAACCATTCCGACCATCGCCGTTCTCCCCTAATTCCATAGTTCGATCGCTGGTGCTTGTTATAACAACGAGGCGCGATCGGTGTTGATGTCTATGCTACAGAAAGCGATCGGGGTGGGTAAAGTATGGCAACTGGCGAACTGGTTACAACTAAGGCGATTTTTTGAAAAGAGTTTGCCAGTGGGTTGCCCTTCGACTACACTCCGGGCGCGGTTGCTGGTTGAGCAAAGTCGAAATCAGCGGGGCAATTGTTTTCTAGACATCTCCTAAGCCGTTACAACAACATCCGCCCTAACCTGCACAGGCCACGAGGAAATCCACTCTAAAATCGCCTGGTTCACCTCTTCCGGGCATTCGTCGTGGGGGCAGTGACCGCACTGATCTAGTTCAAGCAAAATCAGGTTGGGATTGTAGCGGGTGAACTGCTGGGGGCGGGCCAACTGGTAAGGCACCATCCGGTCTTGTTTGCCCCAAATCAGAAGCATCGGAACTTGAAGAGACGGTAGAATTTCACGGGCACTTAATCCCTGCTCTGGGGTGCTCATGGCCTTAAAGATCGCGACGAATGCCTGGGCCGCTCCCCGATCTTGAGCAGGGCCAACCAAAATCTCCACTAACTCATCCGTGACGGCCTCTGGATTGGCATAGGCGATCCGCGCCCACTTCCGGACGATGCCCGATCGCCGCACCAGATGAAACACGGGTCCCATCAAGGACGCGACCAATCGCTTAATGCCTACCACCGCCGGACGCATGGGAACCGGAACCAGATCCATCTCCAGGGAAGGATCGGGGAGGCTCATCATCACAATTCCTCCCACCATGTCAGGATGGGCAGCGGCGGCAGCCATACAGATCAGAGAACCGATCGAATTCCCAATCAAAACCGCAGGACGGTTGATAAACGTGCGCCAGAACTCGTAGACCTGTTCGACCCAGAAAGAAATGCTGTAGGTGGTTGCCGCCTTTTCCGAAGCACCAAAGCCTACCATATCCAAGGCATACACGGTATGGTGTTGCCCCAGTTCTGCCAGATTTTGCCGCCAGTGGCCGATCGAGGCACCAAAGCCATGCAGCAGGATGAGGGGCATGGAGTCCTCGGCTGTCTCTAGCGGACGCACGAAGGTATAGCGCGTCTGCCAGCCCCGCCAAACCCAATCGCGCTGATTGCCAACCCGTTGATACCAGGGAAGTGTATTGGTCATGGCTCTATTCTATCGTTGCAATTCGTTACTTCTCAGCCAGTAGAATCACAAGGTCATTCGCGGCAAATTTAATCGTCTGATCCTTCTTGGGATTCAAGACAATTCCATACGCCTTCGCCATATTGTCTGCATCCGCCTGACGACGGTAGCCGATCGCCGATTCGCCCTGTTGTTTCGCGGCTTCCACGATCGTATAGAAATTCACAGGACGATCGCCCGTAATGTAATTGGCGACAGGTTTCAGGTAAATCTCAGAGCCTTCTGGGTTGAACAAATCCTCAAACACGGCGTTCAGGTTTTTCTGTTCTGCGACCTGGGACAGCATCCGGCTGACAATCTGTTCGCTAATCACAAAATCATCGGGACGGGCGACCTGGGCAAGGGCTTGATTCCGTACATCCAGAATTTCCGTGACGATCTGGAAATCATGCTGACTGCGATCGGCCAATTCCCGCAAGTAGAGCAGGGTAATCAGGGTTTGGGCATCCGCCTGTTCTGGCTCCAGGCCCGTATTACAGAGAACCAGCACATGATCGTATTGGGTCAGGTCTAGTGCTTCTAAGACTTCCCGTTGGGTCGGGTCTCCCTGACGATACTCAACCTTCTGATTCTGAATATTCAGCGAGTCAGTGGTCAAACCCAGTTCTGCGATCGGCCAATCGGCAATCACCGTCACCAGGGAACCGGGCGCAACATAGGCATCCAACTGTTGAATGATGTAAGTGAGGCGATCGTTCCATCCCAGAATTAAGGTCTTTTCCGGCCCCAGGGGTGACTGTTCCTTGATCCGAATCGAGTCACGATCGACCAGCGGCGCAGCAATTCCTGACAGATAAATCTTGTCGTCATCTTCGCTGATATAGACCAGTTGGGTTCCGGACTCAATCACTGTGTCCATTGGTGGGTTTAACTGCACAGGCCCCGCATCGGGTTTGATGCCCATCACGATCGAATCGTTATAAGCAGACAAAGCTTCCCCGTAAGTTTTTCCCCGCAGGTTAGGTTCTGATTTTAGATAAATTTCGTTGCCACTGAAACTTAAGAGTTCCATATAAACCGCTGACAATCCCGACTGTCGGCAAGTTTGGACGACAATGCGCGAAATCATCTCATTGGTCAAGACAATCTCAATCTCATCGCGTCCCACCAGTTTCAAAATGTCCGAGTTCTTCGGATCTTGTACCTGGGCAACGATGTGATAGGGCGTGGAAGCCGATCGGGGAATATTGGTGACAGCCAGCAGCGTCTTCACCACTTGTACATCCGATTGCTCACTCGATTGGTTCAGGATGATGATCGATCGCGCCATTTGTACACTGACGATTCCCAAATCCGCCATATTGCTGGGGCTACCCGTGCGACAGACCAGGCGCAGGCGACGCACTTTACCCAGGGCATCCTGCAAGGCATCCTCCATCTCCACCTTGTCCATTTCACTGAGGACCACAATGCAAGTATCGGGGCGATTAGCATTGGCGAGGGTCAGTTCCGAAATCAAAGTAAAAATCTGAAGTGACCATCCCAGAATCACAAGATGGTCTGTCTCAATCACCCGCGATCGGCCTTTCCGCAGACTTTCTAGTTTGTCGTTGATGCCATTGCTGAGCAAACCGATCAGGGTACTGATGATGAAGATCCCACCAAAGGTAACGAGGAGCATTGCCAACCGGAACACCCAGCCCGTATCGCCGCCCATCGTCCCCGCATCCAGGGTACGCATCAGCACACTCCAGATCGCTTCCAAAGAATTGAGCCGTTCGCTCCCTTCTGGGGCAATCCCGGTCAGGCTCACCAGAATCCCCATAATCAGGATGAAGACCAGAGAAACTAAAGCCAGTCCCCCAATTAAGGCGACGGGACCCCGTGCCATGAAGTTGTCGAATTGATAGCGCAGGCGATCGGTCAGGGTGATTTTACGCATGGAGGCCAAGTTTTCAGGATTACAGTCGTGGACACAGTATTCCCGTATCCTCCCCCTTTCTACGAATAAATCAGTCAATTCTTGAGAGTTTTTAATCAAAGATGCCCAGAAGTTCAGCGATGACCCATTACCCAATAATTTCTAATCAGGTGATGTGACATTTGTAGTATCTGTAATATACTAGGGAATCCGTTGGGTCATTCAAGTTTTGTAACGAATTTCAGCCCCAGTGTTATGGGCAGCAAATTGCTGTCAGGTTTGCTGTGCTGTCCCAATTTTGAAGGCCCCTCTGGGATCGCGTTCCAGTGAGAATCATGGCGAAATTTACCGACGTTCTCAAATATTATCGGCACTACTGGCGAATCACGCTCTTTAGCGTCGTCATGGTGAGCCTGTTTGAACTCATTGACCTGTTCACTCCCTATGCGATCGGACAACTCCTCAATGTACTATCGGGCCAATCCCTTGACTGGCCTTTGCAACGCCTGAATGCGATCGTCTCCCAGCAATTCTCAATCCCCAATAACCGGGAGTTGGCTTTG
>JANRKG010000155.1:0-2470 GCA_033763635.1 Leptolyngbyaceae cyanobacterium bins.59 | reverse complement strand
GCCACAAATAAGAAATCAACCTTTGCCCCCAGTGAGGATCTCAAAAGAAAGAATATCTCATCAAATAATAGTCCTAATAATAAAATGAAGATTCCTGGGTAGCGATCGAGGCGGGAGAAGAATGGACTGGCATATAGATTGAGCCTTGCAAACAAAATCCCCATAAAAAAGTTGATCTGCCAAAAGAAAATTCCAAATAGACCTGTGTAATCCACCTTACTGATCCAAGCAAGCAGGAAGAGGGTGCTAGAAATCAGACATAGGGTACTAAGATTGCGGTTTGCCAAACTCAAATAGAGCGGGCAAAGCAGAAGCAACATGAGCACGAACATCCGAACAAACCACCACTCGGAGTTATATCGAGCAGACCAACCTGAAAACCCTTCTAGTAAATCCAGGATTTCTAGCGAGTAACGCTTTTCGGAGGAGTACCAAAGCGTTTCATTTTGAAAGAAAAAGAGTCCAATTGGTACAAAAACAAGAAAGTATAGCCAGTAAGTTAGATAAAAATCTTTTAGCTTATTGAGTGAATATCGTAACGATAAGTACCGAGAATTTTTATACCCAATATACATTCCATATCCGGATAGAAATAGGAAAATTGAAACACAAACACTTCCAAAATTTCCAATTAAAAATTCCACATTAAAAGTAGGAATCAAGGGAATATAGAAATTTCCATGTAAAAGACGATCGGGAAAGGCATAGAGATGATTAGAAAACATCAACAAGATGGCAATACCTTTCGCAACATTTGTTTTCTCTCTCGTAAATTCCACGCTATTCACTCACTATCAAAGAATAAGTTTTAATTTCGACAAGACGGTAGAGAAAGAAAAAGAATTGTGCCTAACTCAACAACAGAGAACAAATCTCTCAATCACTTGTCCAAATTAGATTGATAAATCTCCATCAATCTTTTGTAATTATCTTCTGCTGTGTATTTGGCCTCAAATTCCGATCGCACTTCCTGCCGCATCTGGCGGAGTTCCTGGGGATGGGAGAGGAGCCAGTTGATTTGGGTTGCGAGATCCTGGGAATCGCTGGGACGAAACAACAATCCGGTGCGCTGGTGCTCTACCAGTTCGGAGATCGCCCCAATGTTAGAAGCCACCACTGGCGTACCCCTGGCAAAGGCTTCGATCGCCACCCGCCCAAAAGTTTCGTACCACTCTGACGGAAACACCAGGAAGGCTGCATTTCCCATCACCTCATAAACCTCCTCAAGCGGTCTGCGTCCCAACCATTCCACTTCAGGCATTTCCTGCATGGCATCCTTGACCAATCCAGACATAGGGCCATCTCCCAAAATTTTGAGGGGAATCTTGCCGCCCAGTTGTCTCCAGGCATCCAGCATCACGCCCAACCCTTTCTCAACGGACAACCGCCCTACAAATAAGCCATAGCCCCCTTTGCCCTCCCCTGGTGCAGGGGCAGGATGGAGAAAGTTGGTTTTGAAAGCCAGTTTTTCAGCAGGAATGCCCCCTTCCACAAACTTGTCCATTGCAAAGCGGCTATAGGCAATGAACGTATCCACTGCCTGAGTCCAGGTGCCCCGCAACGAATGAAAACTGACGGTTGCAGCCACAACCGCACTGGCCCCCAAACTGCTCCGATAGCACCGATGGATCACCCCTGGCAAGGGAACGGGTTTCCCCAGACAGTCTTCACAGACCTTGCCATTTCGGAAAAACAGACCATTGGGACACAGGAGACGGTAGTTATGCAATGTTTGGACAACGGCAACCCCCTCGGCTTTCGCAGCATAGTAAGCCGCTGGAGAAATCAAGGGAAACGTATTGTGAAAGTGAGCAACCTGGGGCTTTTGCTCCCGAATGAGCGATCGTAACTCTTGGTAAACCGTACTGTTCCAGAGAGTCTTCTTCGCCAGAGTCAGGGAATTCATGCCATTGATCTGGTCATTGTCCAGGGTGAACCGGATCACTTCATGCCCATTGGCTTCCAATAAATCCGCCTCGGTCTTAAAGATTTGTTCCTCACCGCCTGGTTGTTGATAGTAGTTGTGGACCGCGAGGATTCTCATTTGTGAACCATCTCCGATTGTCGAACGGTGGACTTGACCACCTCTTCGTAAAGCTGGCTAATCTGCCGTCCCCGACTTTCCCAGTTGTAGAATTCCTTAACGCGCCGCTGTCCGGCCCTTCCCATTGCCGATCGCAACTCTGGATCTTTCGCTAACCGCACCATTGCAGCGGCTAACCCCTGAACTGCGGTATCAGGGTCTAACGCATCCACCTTAATCCCCGTTTCCTCCGTCACATGAATCGCAGGTCCACCTAAATTCAAACAGATCACGGGACGGGCAGCCGTCATCGCCTCCAGGCAAACCCACCCCCCCGAATCATGCAAGCTAGGATGAACCAGAGCCGTAGAATTCCCTAGCTTTTCCAGAGCTTTATCGCGAGGGAGGAGGTTCGAGAACTTAACTAGCTGGGCGAACCCAAGCTCC
>JANRKG010000154.1:0-21872 GCA_033763635.1 Leptolyngbyaceae cyanobacterium bins.59 | reverse complement strand
GGGAGTGCTACCTCCGCCAGACCCAGTAGTAATATTGGGAGTGCTGCCTCCGAGCAACCTAGTAGTAGGCTGCCGCTTAACGAGCAGTTCTAAGCTGGTGTCACTGTCTTGAGGACTCGGAATTGTAGCATTACAAGCATTAGCAGATGAGCCGATTGCGTTTATCGCCGACTCAATGACATTTTGGGTGATAGCTGCAATGTCGTTATAGGATACACAGTCCGGTGCAAAAGTTTGCACCAGACTTTGCCAGCGCTTTTCTTGCTCCCGTTGAATGCACAACTCTTGATGAGCCATTTTCTTACGATCATCGCCGCTGTGACTAAAGCTAGAAAGAGATAACTGTTGCTCAATTTGAGCGAGTGTCTTGGATATTCCCAATTCTGGGAATCTTGTAGTCAAAAAATTAGAACTTGTCATTTCCAATATCCCAATTTGACTAGCAAGAAATTTATTAATCAAATAGGCATAAGCAACGGCGCGGTTCTCAGGCTCACCATCATCTTTGGTTCCGACTGCGTACAAATCGATCGCCCGATCCACATCGTAGAGAATTTTATCGAGGATAATTTGGTACGGTATTGTCTCGCGATCGCATCCACACTGGGCAAGACAATCTAACTTATTCGCTAGCAAATTCCGATCAATCAAGATTTTGAGTAATCGTTCATCTGCATTACTCAAATTCGACATCCCATAAAGTCCGTAGGTCAAAATTGCCGGTCGGGCAATTCTTAGTAACCGGAAACCACCCGCAGAATTAAAGGAATTAATAAAGAGCTTGAGGGCAACCAGAAACGCACTAAAGGGGGGTGATACTGCACTCGATGCATTGCTACCTACCACAACCATCCGCCGCAACCGCTCAATATCAATTTGAGCCGTTGCCCCTAATGCCCTAAGTCCGCTTACGTTTCCTTGATCTGCCCGCTGAATCAAGAGATCCATAATGCGTGTCAGTTCATTTTCCGAAAGCAGCGCTCTCAAATCTCCCTGGCCTTGGCGGTCTAGGGAATCCAGTAAATCGGTGTAATCATTTAATCCTCTGGGCCAGTCATCCTGACCATAGGCAACCTGGGTAGAACCCACAAAATTTCGCAGCGCAGCAATTACAGCATCACGGCGTTGTTGCAAATCGCTGTAGGGAACTTGCAAAATCATCCGACCGTTAAAACCGATGCTGGCTAACGATTCCCCCATCATGACAAGCAACACAGATGAAACTTCATCCAGGCTTTGAGCCAGCTTGCGGTAATTCACCGTCATCGAAGGGGTCAGGGTTCCCACCAATCGGGCCATCCGAGCATAATCACCCAAGGTTCTACGAATGCCGAACGTTTTATCCCGTTGACGGGTATCGAGGGCCATCCGAGCCGCCGTCACTCCCTCCTGAATTGCGGCACGAATCGCAGTTGCCCATCCCTGAAGTTCTACTGTGATGTCTTTGAGAATCGCATTATTCGTTAACTCATGCAGATCTCGCTCGACATCATCCATTGCTTGTTGTAATTCTGCGTCAGAAGAGGTCGCAGTTTGGAGAGCCGCTACAGGGGTCGCTGGAGCCAGGAGAAAAGGAACTCCCTGAGCTTCACGGGTGATCGCAACGGCTTTCGGGGTGTCTTTGTACCGACTCAGCAGCGCTTGCGCCACTTGCTGGGGATCATTCGGGTCGCCCACCTTCAATTCCCTGCGGAGCAAGTTATCCAGCGCAAGGCGGGCGGTTGAATGGGGCATAACACCATTACTCTGCGCCATGCTGCTGCTGTAATTAAACGGATTACCAGATGGGTTTGCCATAGTTTTCACTCACGATTCAAAGCAGATTTGTGCATTTATGCCACAACAGCCGCCTGGGCTGCTTCCAGGGTATGGGCGGCGCGTGGATTGAGATGGGTTAGATGATCAATGACGTGCTGGGCAAGATACCGGGGGGAAACCCTTCCCGATGCCAGGGCGTAACTCGATGCACTGACCAGAAACCGGGGAGGAAGGTCGGGCATTTTCCCCCGCACGAGTTGCCTTGCACCCGCTTGAATGGCCGCTTCATCGTCGGGGGTAAAGCGGATGATATCGGCAAGGGCTTTTTGCCCCAAATTGCGGCGGGTTTGGAACACAATTTCATCCACAATCTGAGGAATGATGGTATCGGCAGTCAGGAGTAATTGAGAGGGGATACGGTGGCCTCGATCGGGAGAATACAGTTGTTGCCAGATGCGTTGTAACCGATCGCCATCCCTGCCAAACCCCAACCTTCTCAGCATTTCCGCCAAAATTAAAATCCGCAAATAGGACGTAGGATGGGCACCCCCCGGTCGGAAGGTCATAATTCGAGGGGCGGGATGGGTCAGGAAGATCGCCATGCCCCAAGCCGCCGCAGGTCCGCCCAACAAAATGGCAGCGAGATCCGCAAAGATTTCCTTATGCCAGAGTCCGTAGATGCGGGTCAAAAAGGGATCGCCCGTAAATCGGAGCGATCGTTCCACCACTGCCCGTCGATTCTCTTGCCAGATCCCCAGATCCGCTTGCAGATTGTGGGCAACTTCATGGAGAAAAACCGCTTGCCAGGGGTTATCCCGATCCCAGGGAATCCGAATAATGGGGAAGGGATTGGGTTCCCCTAACAGGCGATTCAGTTGCACCCCCCGCCGCATGGTGGCTGGAGAAAAGCCGTGTTCCATGTAGCAGACAGGTTTTAATAATGGACCTGAAAACAAATAGGGAGCCGCCTGACGAATAGGGGCATAGCAATCGATCGCAATCACATCATGGGCCGCCAATGCCGGGGCAAAGGTGGTTCCCCGTTGACCGAACACTTCAAAGAACAGCCCAAAGGCGCGACGGGCACGATCGCTTTCCCGCTCGACCAGGGCGATATTTTGCAACACCTGATCGATCGGGGCCGTGTTCCAGGTATCTTCCAATCGGACGAGCCGCTGCTGAATCTGCCGATCGATCTTTGCCAGCCGTTGGTTCGCGGCTCGAAAGTGGTTTGGAGAAGGTGTATAGGGCAGGTCTTGAGGACGAATGCCAACCGAGGCATAATCCAACCGTGCCAACCGTCGTGCCCGTGCTGCTAGCTCCAGAATTTTGGTATGCAGGAAAATACGAGCTTTCATCATCCCTCCTTACAGACTGCCCTGGACACCCTTCAAGACGCGGGAATTACACTCTGCGGCCTGCGGCTGAGCGAGCGTGGCCCCCCCCGCAAGCGGCACAGATGCTCTGCCGTAAGGCGGGACTGGCCGATCGCAACAACCGACGCATCATCTGAGGATTCCGGCTCAACCGTGCGCCTAACCGTTGAATCACCTGGGGTAACGCACGGGGGGGAAGCCCTTGTTGACGGGCGACCCGTTGCGCGGTTTGGACGACAGCGGGTAAAGCCCGCACTGCTTGGGGGCCTTGTTGCTGGGAAATTGTTTGAGCCGTTTGGGTCGTCGCTCGGACAAGTTGCTGACGGGTGGCTTGCGGGAGACGAGCCGCTTGCGGCATGACACCGTGAACCGCCATCGTCGCGATCGCAGGAGCCGCTGCATCCATCAAATCTTCTGCTTCTGCCAGATCGACCAGGGCATCGATCGCTTCAAATTCATCGCCCCCATCGGCCAACACCCGTCCGGCAATGTTCGCCACACGGGCGATCGCCTGTGCTTGAGGAAGGGGAATCGCGGAGGCGATCGGTGCAACTACACGGGCGACCTGTCCCACACCTCGTCCGACTTGACGAGCCACACGGGCAACACTACGGACCCCACGCGCAATACGGCGGAAAAATTCATCCGTATCTTCTGCCTCTAACGCATCTGCCATTGCATCTTCAAAGGCATCATAGCTGTCGTATTCGTCGTAAGCATCGTATTCGTCATAGGCATCGTATTCGTCATAGGCATCAAAGGCATCGTAGTTTTGCATAGAACGGCGAGTTTGGGCTGGCCCTTCCGCTGCATCGTAAAACAGGTCATCCATTACATCGGCTTCAAATGCTTGATACATGGGGTTTAAGTCCTCGTAGTAATCGCTGTAGGCATCGTATTGATTGGAAGATCGATTAAAAGGCCGGGGAATTGCAGGTCGAGTGGTTGGGGGGGGTTCTGGCACACCAGGACTGCGAAGCGTTGGTGGAACTGAAGGGGGAGGAAGGCGTTGAGTGGGAACACTGCCACTGGAAGGGGGAGGGGCATTTCTACGTTGTTCAATCTGTAGGTCAGTAACCCATCGATTCCATCGGCGTTGGGCAGGGGAAAGCATAGTTCAGACCTCCTTCGGTCTAACGACTTCTAATTAGGATTTCCACAGGACCGTTAATCACGAGGCGTTGCGGCATTTCCGAACTGAATCCTGCGGAATATCGGCGGGTGACAGAGGAAGCGTGCTGGGTTGCCCTTGCTAACCGACTCACCAACCGAGGATTGCGGGCAACGCTGGCCGTCGCCTGACGAACTGCCTGGGGCAACTGACGAGCCGGAATCCGGCGACGTTGGGCCGTGCGCTCCACTGCCTGAATCACACGGGGAATGGCCCGAATGGATCGCGCCCCCTGTTGGCGAGACAGGGTTTGGGCCGATCGCCGCACACTCTGCACCAGTTGCCGTCGGGTCGTCCGATTTAACCGAGCGGCACGGGGCATGATCGTGCGAATGGTCAGACCCGCAATAATGGGAGCCGCTGCATCCACCGCATCTTCTGCCTCGGCAAAGGCTAGCATTTCGTCTAACGCTTCAAATTCATCGGCTCCGTCTGCCAAAAGCTGTCCGGCAATGTTGGCGATCGCCCCAATGGCTTGAGCCTGGGGCAGGGGAATCATACTGGCAACAGGTCCCACCACACGGGCAACCTGTCCCACCCCCCGACCGACTTGACGGGCAACCTGGGCCGCTCGTCGGACCCCTCTCACCACCTGGCGCAGAAATTCATCACTGTCTTCTGCCTCTAACGCATCAGCGATCGCCGCTTCCATTGCATCAAAGGCATCGGCACCCTGACCATCCTCGGTAAATTCATCGGCACCCTCTCCACCGAAATCATCTACTAGACCCTCCATGTCCTCCGAGGAGGCATCCAATTCATCCCCATAAAATTGGTTCCCGGAAGAATTCTGTACGGGAGGCCAGGGTCCACGATGACCTGGAGGTCTTTTGCGAGGAGGGCGGCGGCGTTGATCACCACCTTCACCGCCCTGATCCATCCCCCGGCGGCGTTGTCCCTGTTCATGCCTGGTGCGGTTTGACTCCCGCTGGTTCTTGCGATGTTCTGTGGCGAAATCGCCCTCATCGCCCCACAGATCTCCTTCCAGCAGATCCCCCTCCGCCTGCTCATCGAAGGCATCCGCGCTAAAGTGAGCTTCGTCCTCTGCGAACCCATTCAGATTCTCGACAAAGCCATCATTAAAGCCGTCCTCATCTATCTCACTGTATTCATCAAATTCTTCATAGGCAGTAACGGGGTTGTCTGTGGCCAGATCCTCCATCACGTCGCTTTCAAATGGCTGATCCATACATTTCACCTTCCTTAGAACATGCGGAAGCCGTTGAAATCTAAGATAGGCGTTTGTTTTTGGAAGGAACAGTCACATCATTGGGGTCACACAGGTGAAGTCGCTTGTTTTTAGTAACACGGATGAAGTAAGCAGCGGATAGGAACGGATGTAACGAATGAAACAGATAACAAATGAAACAGATAGGGGGTTGATAGAAAGGCACTCCTCCATCCGTTTCATCCGTTTTTCAATCCGCTGCCAGCTTTTCAAACCCTTTTACAAGGTGTTTCTCTGAAAGCCGCAATCAATCATTGCAAAAGCTATTAAAATATTAAGTTTAATGAACTTAAAAATGTAAATAGTGTTCACCTAATTTATCAAAAACTGGTTTTTGAAACGTCATCAAGAAGAACGATTCTAGAACAAAATTTGCTGTTTCTTTGGGGGGTTACAGAGGGACTCAAACAAGCTGTAGCCTTCTTTTATTCGCCTTTTTAAAGCTGTTAAGTAATTCCTGATTGTTTATTACATAAAAACTTTACTAATTAAGTAGCAGTTCTTCAGACTTGACAAACTTTAAAGTCGGAACCGCTCACTTAAAAATCTTATGTCGCTCTCCTCGATCGCAGGAGCGCTATTCATTCTCTTGGCCTGTCAACAATTTTGCTGCGGTTCATTCTGCTTTTTATTTCCCCTATGCACGACCTTCACCTACACTTACTCCGCCATCGCCGATCGCTCCAACGGTGGGGGCTGTTTTTCGGTGTCTTTTTGGGGGTGATTCTCACCAGTTTGCTGGTCATGGCTCAGCAACCTGTCACCCTCAATTTATTGATGACTGCCCCCGATGCCCAACCCTGGAAACAGGGCTTGATTCGAGATTTTGAGACGCAAAACCCTCGCATTCGCATCAACATCATTGAAGGGCCGAATGCTACCAATTTGCTGGAGGATCTTTATACTTCTGCGTTCATTTTGGGAGATTCACCCTATGACCTGATCAACATGGATGTGATCTGGACTGCCAAATTTGCATCGGCTGGGTGGTTGCTGGATCTGACCGATCGCGTGTCTCCTGAAGAACTCCAAGCCTTCTCTCCCAAAGATGTGGAAGGGGGACGATACAACGACAGGTTATACCGAATGCCGATTCGATCGGATGCGGGGATGTTGTATTACCGAAAAGATCTCCTGCAAGAAGCGGGACTTCAGCCCCCAGAAACTTTTGCTGATCTGATCCGCATCTCTAAAACGCTGCAAGAAAAGGATGCGGCTCAATGGGGCTACATCTGGCAGGGTCGCCAATATGAAGGACTGGTGGCGATGTTTATTGAAGTGTTAGAAGGATTTGGTGGGTTCTGGGTGAATCCGGATACGCTAGATGTGGGTTTGGACCGTCCGGAAGCATTACAGGCGATCGCATTCCTGAAGGATACGGTCAAAGAAGGAGTTTCTCCTCCGGGTGTCACTACTTACCAGGAAGAAGAAACCCGCCGACTGTTCCAGGGTGGACAGGCCGTATTTCTGAGAAGCTGGCCTTACGTCTGGCCCCTGGCAAACCAGGAAGGAAGCCCGGTGAAGGGCAAGATTGCGATTCAGTCGATGGTGCACGCTCCCGGTCAGACGGGAGGATCTTGCCTGGGAGGTTGGGGATTGGGAATTGCTAAATCCTCCCGCCATCCTAAAGAAGCCTGGACAGCCATTCAATTTTTCACGAGTCGGGAAGCTCAAAAACGGTTCATTTTGAATGCTGGGTATGTTCCCAGTCGGCGGGAATTGTTCACAGACCCAGAAATTGTTGCTAAGTATGGGCACTATCCCCAACTGTTGGAAGTGGTGGATCAGGCCGTCTTACGTCCCCCGATCGCGCAATATGCCCAGGTTTCGGACATTCTGCAACGTTACCTGAGTGCAACCCTCACCCATCGCCTCAGTCCAGAACAGGCGATGCAATCAGCCGCAGCGGAAACGCGGCGACTGTTGGAATCTGGCAAACAGGCGGCATGAGGAAGAATCAATGGCTCCTTTGACTTTAGAACAACGGGATCGACGCACAGCCTGGATGTTGCTGCTGCCAGCGGTTTTGTTATTGCTTCTGGTCTTTGCCTATCCCATTGGGCGGGCTTTCTGGCTCAGTCTGTTTACCAAAAACCTGGGAACAGAACTACAGGCTGTTTTCTCTGGTTTTACTAATTACGGTCGTTTGATTGGGGATGGGCGCTTCTGGCAGAGTTTTTGGGCCACGATCGTCTTCACCACTTCTGCGGTCATTCTGGAACTGCTGCTGGGGTTGGGAATTGCCCTCGTGCTCAATCAAAAGTTCTTTGGACGGGATGTAGTGAGAACGATCGCCATTCTGCCCTGGGCCTTACCCACGGCCCTGATTGGGCTAGCCTGGGCCTGGATTTTTAATGATCAGTTTGGGGTCGTGAACGATATCCTGCTGCGGTTAGGACTCATTCGCAATGGCATTAACTGGTTGGGGGAACCTGCCCTCGCAATGGTGGCCCTTGTCTTTGCGGATGTCTGGAAAACGACTCCTTTCATCAGCATTTTGTTATTGGCAGGATTGCAATCCATTTCCCCAGATCTGTATGAAGCCTACTCGATCGAAGGGGCAAGTCCCTGGCAAAGTTTTCGCCGGATTACGTTACCTTTGCTCATGCCCCAGATCTTGATTGCTCTGTTATTCCGGTTTGCTCAGTCTTTCGGCATCTTTGACTTGGTGGCCGTGATGACGGGGGGCGGTCCCGGTGGCGCGACGGAGGTAGTGTCCCTGTACATCTACTCAACGGTGATGCGTTACCTGGACTTTGGTTATGGCGCGGCTCTGGTGGTCGTCACCTTCTCCCTGCTGGTGATTGCTGTTGCGATCGTCAGCTTCCTACTCAGTCGTTCTTCCCACACGAAGCATTCGGGGGCTGCTTAACCCATGACGACCATTTCTAATTCCCAACCGATCGCCACTTCCCAACCCTCGCGGCATAAACCTAAGATGACGTGGCGATCGATCCTGTTGCCGATCGCGGTGGTGCTGGTGGCGCTTTTCTGCCTCGCTCCGGTGCTGTGGCAGTTGCAGACCTCTTTCAAGGTCAACCAGGATATCTCAGCGGTGCCAACGGTTTACTTCCCGACTCGTTATACCTTGAGCCATTACATTGAGTTATTCACCCGCCGTCCTTTCTGGCGTTATATCCTCAACAGTGCGTTTGTGTCCATCACCTCAACGGCTCTCTCCTTGGCAATCGGTGCCCCCGCTGCCTATGCCCTCGCCCGACTTCGCCCTCGTGGGGAAAAGATTGTCATGGCTGGGATTTTGATTGTCACCCTGTTTCCCGGCATTCTCGTGTTTTTGGGATTGCTGGAAATTGTGCAGGTTCTACATTTGGGCAATAATTACCTTTCCCTGATCATTCCCTATACGGCTATTAACTTGCCTCTGACAATTCTGGTGTTGCGTAGTTTCTTCCAGCAACTTCCCAAAGATCTGGAGGACGCGGCGCGGGTGGATGGGTACACGATCGTCCAAATGTTGACCCACATTGTGCTGCCCATGACCCTTCCGGCCCTAGTGACAACGGGCATTCTCACCTTCATCTTTGCCTGGAATGAATTTATCTTTGCCCTCACTTTTATTACCCGTGAGGACTTGAAAACCATTCCGGTAGCCGCAGCCCAGTTAGGTGGATCGTCTGCTTTTGAGATTCCCTTTGGCCCGATCGCTGCTGCCACTGTATTAGGAACCTTACCTCTGGTGTTGCTGGTGTTGTTCTTCCAGCGCAAGATCGTGCAGGGTTTGACCGCAGGGGCCGTGAAGGGCTGATTCTTTTCCCGTTAACCTTATTACTAATAAAGACAATGGCTAGACTTGAACTAAAAAACTTAAATAAAACCTATACGCCTAAAGTCATCCCTGTAAAGGATGTCAGTATCACGGTAGACGATGGTGAATTTCTGACGCTGTTGGGACCGTCCGGGTGTGGCAAATCCACAACGCTGCGGATGATTGCCGGATTGGAACAACCGACACGGGGGCAGATTTTGATTGGCGATCGGGATGTCACCTATGCAAGACCGGGCGATCGAAACATTGCAATGGTGTTCCAGAGCTATGCCCTGTATCCCCACCTGACGGTTTATGACAACCTTGCAGCAGGTCTGAAACTCAAAAAGACTTCTGCCGATGAAATCAAACGTCGCATTGGGGAAGTGAGCAGCTTTTTAGGGTTGGATGAAAGCTTAATGGGTCGCAAACCCGGTCAATTATCGGGAGGACAGCGGCAGCGGGTGGCCGTCGGGCGTGCCCTGGTGCGTCGGCCCACTGTGTTTTTGCTGGATGAACCTCTGAGTAACCTGGATGCCCTGTTACGGGAGCATGTCCGGGCGGATCTGAAGCAACTGTTCGCTACGCAAGGGGTGCCTGTTGTGTACGTCACCCACGACCAAACAGAAGCCATGACCCTTTCCACCAAAGTTGCGGTTCTCAACAACGGTTGTGTGCAACAACTCGATGCGCCCCAACGCATTTACAGCAATCCAGCAAATCAATTTGTTGCTAGCTTTGTGGGGAGTCCTCAAATGAATCTGCTCACCCTGCGGTGTCAGGGGCGGGAAGCCATTTTGGGCGATCACCGCATTCCCTTGCCTCAACAGGTCTCCCACCCCCCTCAGCGAGTGGTGTTGGGAATTCGGCCTGAGGATGTGGAATTGGCCCGATCGCAAGAGACTCAAACCGTTCAGGGGCAAGTATTTCTCGTGGAAAACCTGGGAATGCACAATCTTGTGAGTGTGCGGATCAACAGTTCCCAGGGTGAAGGTACGAACCTGCGGGTGTTGTTACCTGCGGACCAAACTTGGGGCCACCAGGAGATTACCCTGGCCCTGCCACCCGCCTCAATTCACTGGTTTGATGCAGACACTGGAGAATCCCTGTTACGGTCTCAAAGACGGGAATCTCTGGTCGGTGTTTAAATTCCAACATCAATCTAAACTTGCCCCCAACAGTTGCAAAGCTGCTTTTTGTGCCTCTGTGAGGCCATTCACTTGAGCAATCTTCATGCCTTCGTAAATCCGCTCAGGGCGGAAAACTTGTAAACAAACGCCCGTCTCCCCGTCCCAAATTCGGATTGTTTCATCCTGGCTGGCACTGACTAAAATCACTTGCTTCCCATCGGTGGGTTGAAAGACAATGGCTGGAACAACACTGGTATGGCCTTCCAATACCTTCAAGCATTTCCAGGTTTTGGTATCCCAGATTCGGATGCTTCGATCGCTGCCACTACTCGCCAAATAGGTTCCCTCGGCGTTAAAAGCCAGGGATAGCACTGCTCCCTGATGTTCCTGCAACGTTACAAGGCATTGGCCTGATTTCCCATCCCACACCCGAATTGTCTGGTCATCCCCGCCACTTACCAGCACCTTACCATTGGGGTGAAAGGCAACGGCCCAGACAATATTCGTATGGCCCTGTAACGTGAGCAAGCAACTTCCCGTTTCCCCATCCCACAGACGCACCTGATAGTCGTTGCTTCCGGTTGCAATCCGATCGCCCTGGGGATGGACGGCGATCGGATAAATATTGTGTTCCGTGGAGACACTTCTCAAGCATTCCCCATTCCAGTTCCAGAATTTCAGGGTGCAGTCAAAGCTGCCACTGACGAACCAGTTTCCTTGGGGATGGGTTGCTAACCCTAAAATCCAATCAGCATGGGCCTGAATGGTTTGTAAACACCGCCCGGTTGCAGAATCCCAGAGTTTGATCTGTCCCTCCAGACATCCACTCGCGATCAAAGGTGCTTGAGGATGGCAGGTGACACCCCAAACCGGAGCCGGATGACTTTGCGATAAGGGAACACAGTGTCCAGTTCCATCCCAGATCCGAACTTGGCAATCATCCCCGCTGCTCACCCATTGCCCGCTATGGGCATGAAACGCAAGACCGCGCACCGCTTGAGTCACACCCTGGAGGGTGAGAACACTAGCACCATTACTCACATCTCGAAGTCTGATGCCATCTTCACTTCCCGTCAGGATTAACTGACCATCCGGGCTTAAATCCACACTCCAGGGATTACTGCGATACCCCGAAATCAGGTGTAGACAGTCTCCGGTCTCTGGGTTCCAGATGCGGACGGTACGATCGAAACTGAGACTGATGAGCATGGGTTCTCCGGCCTGGATCGGACTGTAGGCAATACCCGTGACTTGCTTCGTGTGCAGTTCAAGGGTGTGGGTGCAAGAAACCGACGTTGCTTGGGATGGGGAGGGTTGCATCTCACGGATATCCCAAAGTTTGAGGGTGCGATCGAAACTGGCGGTTGCAAGTTGAGTGCCCTGTGGATTGAAAGCGACTTGCCAAATCACATGGGTATGGCCCGTCAGAACGGTCAGACAGTCCCCCGTAGTCAGGTTCCAGAGCCGCACCGTATGGTCGTATCCACCACTCGCCAGCATTTCTCCAGTTGGGTGAATGGCCACATCCCGAACTTGACCAACATGGCCCTCCAGCACTTTCAAGCAATGCCCTGTTTTAACCTCCCAAATTCGAATGCTGCCGTCCCCCTGCCCATTCACCAGCCATTCACCCTTGGAACTGAAAACCACTCCCCAGGAAGAACTGGGAGTTTGCCAGGTTTGCACACAGCGTCCGGTTTCTAGATCCCATATCTTAACGGTGGCATCCAGGCTGCTGCTGGCTAGTAAAGGAGCGATAGGGCTAAAGGTCAGGTCTGTGATGTAGTGGGTATGGGCAGGTAGGGTGTAGAGGCGTTGTCCGGTATCCGTGCGCCAGACATAGATAAAGCCATCGACTCCTGCGGCAGCAATCAGTGTCCCATCAGCACTGAAACGAGCCGTCTGGATACTGCCAATCGGTTCTGCAAAAATCGATTGACTCAGATTTGCATTGGCAAAGTTCACCCGTCGCAAAAACACATCCCGTAAATAAGCCTGTCGTACCGTCAGTTGGGAAAAGTCATATCCCGTAAAATCCAGGCCCAGCCGTGCCATCAGGTTCAACAAATTACCGGGACCGTACCCCGACAAGCGAGTTTCTGCTCGCCGCACCAACATCAAAATCCGCAAAATTTGCTGTTCTAGAGCCGCTTCCGAACTGAACTGGAGCCGCAACCGATCGACGATCGGCTGAAGAATCAGGCGAATTTGGTTTTCCCGCACAAAGTCTTTCGCAGTGGCTTTAATCAGGGCATAGCGATGGAACATTGCATTTGCAAAGGTATCCGTACTACCTGTTGTGGCTTCAATTAATTCCTGTGTCACCTGCTCAATTAATTTCTCGGTCAGGTACTCCATCATTACGGGTTGCAGCGTAAATTGAGCAGCACTCTGATCAATGAGCGATCGTCGTCCCAGGTATTCCAATGTTTCCAACAACTTCGGGCGAGGGGTTGCAGGGACGAGATCATTTTGCAAGCCCGACAGAGAGACCCATTCCCGGTTAATGGTTAGCCAGTAAAGAATCTGCTTTTCTAAATCAGCCAGACGGTTAAATTGTTGATCCAGCAAGATGCGAATGCCATTGAAGATAATCGTTTCTTCCTGCAAAAACTGGGTAATATTGCCGTCAAAAAGTTCGCGAATAGAAGTCGAGACAATTTTGAGTGCAAGTGGATTTCCCCGGTAGCGATCGAGCAGTTGTTGGCGATCGTCATCTGACCCCGATAGCCCCTTGGTCGCAAATACCTCCATACTTTCTGCCAGATCTAACCCCGCCAGTTGCAACACCCGAACTGGCAGAGTTTCCCCTTCCAGGGCGGCAATTTCCATCGGTTTTTCGCGACTGGTGATCATCACACAACTTTGATGGGTTCCTTCCCCCACCTGCCGCATTAAATCCCGGTACGCCTCATAGTCCGGTAAGTATTGTCCGACCGGGTTCCCACTCCGCAAAATCGCTTCAATCCCATCTAAAATCAGCAAACAGGGCCGCTGTTTAAAGTAATAAAGCAATCGGCTAATCTGGGCAGAGGTAGACTTTGGTAACTCCCTATCCTGCCCATCGGACAACACTGGAATCAGATCCCTCACCAGATCTTCCAACAGGGGTGCATTTCCCAGACTGCGCCAGATGATAAATTGGAAAGGGGGTGGAGAAACTTCCCCAGTTCCCATCACTTGTTGTGCAAGACGAATGGAAAGGGCGGTTTTTCCCATGCCACCCATGCCCAGAATGACAACCAACCGACATCGATCGTCCACGATCCAATGGCGCAGCGTCGTCAACTCCTGATCGCGACCGTAAAACACTGACACATCGATCGCATCCCCCCAATCCACTCGAACTTCCATAGAAGCGCACAGCTTTGCATTTCCAGGTTGGGCCGTAGGAGGGAGAAATTGCGGATTCGGAACTGGAAGTTGAGGCGCTTCAGCGACGGCGTTGAAGGATTGGGCGATCGCAGCGTTCTTCTGGTCCTGTCGCCAGCGTCGTTCCATACAAAACCGAAAGTTTTTTTTATTAACCTCTTCCCCTAATGCCAGCGAGAGCGTCTGCCAGAGCTTTGGCGCAACCGTGCGATTGAGGTAGCTAATTGAATAGTTTGTTGAATCCGCGATTTGTTCATAGGTTTGAGATAACCAGGCCCCTTGAAGCACCGCAATCTCTACACTACTCAATCGTCTCCCTGTTTTTACAAAGACGATCTCATCCGCAATCTCAAGACCCTGCTCAACCTCAATCATGGATTAATACTGATAATGACAATAGGCCAGTGCTTATGGAGACACCATCTTTCCAAATTAGATTACCAGAATTTTCCCAGAACTAAAGCCCTTGACAACCGATCTAAAAAGACGATCGTTCAGTTTGATGATTAGCAACTTTGCCCATTCAGCCCCTACTCCATCTCCCCAAGCAGAACAAACGCTGCCCAATCTTTCGGGTGAGGGTAATTTTTCTTAGTCGTCAGCATGGCCTGTCGTAAGGCTCTTGCTTTGTTGGGTTGTTGTTGCAAGTTTTGATAAAACTGGGTCATCAGAACGGCTGTGGGAGAGTCGGGGACTGCCCAGAGAGAGACCAGCACACTGGGAACACCCGCTGAGAAAAACGATCGCGACAAGCCGATCACCCCATCCCCGGTAATTCTCCCTCGTCCCGTGTCACAGGCACTCAATACCACCAATTCGGCTTGCAGTTTCAGGTTAAGGATTTCGTCTGCCGTCAGCCAACCGTTGTTGAGCAGGTCTTTGGCATTGGCTTCAGGCGCTAAGGCGATCGCACTTTGCAATCCCTGCTGGTCATTAAAAATCCCATGAGTTGCGAGATGAATGATTCGAGCCTGGGGCATTCTACGCACAATCACCGCTTCTGTCGCCTGTCCACCCATCAAGGGTTGGGTCTTCAGGAGAGGGGCAATTTCCCTGGCTTCTTGTTCGGCTCCAGGAAGAGGGGCGAGGGGAGCGCTTACTTTGCCATCCGGTAAGACAAACTGCGGCATTGTAGGATTGCCCACCACCAAATTTTCTTTGAGATTCGCTTGTTTGACCCGTTCCCGTTGTTGTTGAGTGAGTTGCAGCACTTGAATGGAAGGAGCGGTCAAAATTGTGTGTCGATCAATCAAGTAATTTTCCTGGGCATCTTGCAGGGCGGCAAAGGGCACCAGGAACAAACTACCTTGAGGAATAAAGATGACGGGTGCATTGGCATCTTTGGGCAACAGGTCAGCGATCGGTGTAATCAAGAGTTCATGTAACTGTTGCAAGTGACGGTTCGATTCTGAGAAGCCTCCGGGCTTCCAATTTTCTTCAACTCGCGCCTGATTAAATGCAACTTGGCGAGTGCCCTGGCGAACGATAGATTCTTCACAGGAAGCCAACCCTAAACAACGGGCTACATTGATGAGATTTGTCAGCGTGGTATTTTGCTTTTTGGCAAGGGGCGTGAGATCGACCTGACGAAAGGCAACCTGCCCAGAAGGCTGCACCACCCAGATAAACAACGCTTCCTGATAAATAACTGAATACTGGACAATCGTTGCTTGCTTGGCTTTGGCAATCTGTTGAATCGCTGCGATCGAAATTGCGATTGGCTTGGCTGCCGTTGACGGCTGAACTCGCCTTGCCAGAAGTTCGATAAATGCCCTGGCCCGTCCTCGCTCTGCGACTTCCAGAGCAGATTCAACTTTGTTCTGAGTAATTAAAGCTTGTTGCAAGTTGTTGTAAACCTGTCGTTGGCTATCCGCAATTGAAACTTTGTCGAGATTTTGCAAATTTTCGCGCAGGGACTCCAGAACGGTCATGGCAGCAAATAAATTCTGTTCTGACTGGGAAAACATTCCTGCCTTCAAGCGGGTGAGTCCCAAATTGGCAAGTGCATAGCCTTCCCCCGATCGGTCTTTGATTGTCCGTGCAATCGCTAAAGCCTGCTCTTGATATTCGATCGCTTTGCCATAGTTGCCGAGATCATAGTAAGCACTTCCCAGATTTCTCAGGTTTGTGCCTTCCCCTTTACGGTCTTTGATTTCTCGTGCAATCGTTAGGCTCTGTTGATAATACTCGATCGCTTTATCATCATTCCCCAAAGAATCGTAGGTAAGTCCCAGATTTCCGAGGGATTGTCCTTCCCCCAAGCGGTCTTTGATTTCCCGTGTAATGGCTAACCGCTGTTGGTGGTAGTCGAGAGCTTTGTCATACCTTCCCAGAGCATAGTAGTTCAACCCTAAATTTCCGAGGGCTGTTCCTTCTCCCAAGCGGTCTTTGATTTCCCGCGCAATTGCTAACCGTTGTTCCTGGTAGTTGATCGCCTTCTCGTAATTTCCCAACGCATAGTAGACATTTCCCAAATTGCCCAGCGATTGTCCCTCTCCTCGACGGTTTTTAATTTCCCGATCAATCGCTAAACTTTGTTGGTGATAGTCGATCGCTTTGCCATAGTTACCGAGGTTGTTGTAAGTAATTCCCAGATTGCCGAGTACCGCTCCCTCACTGCGACGGTTTTTAACTTCCCGCGCAATCGCTAAACTCTGTTCGTGATATTCAATCGCTTTATCGTAATTTCCCAACGCCCGATAAGCATTTCCCAAATTATCGAATGATTGCCCCTCACTGGAACGGTTTTTGATTTCTCGATCAATGATTAAGCTCTGTTGGTAATACTCGATCGCTTTTTCATAATTGCCGAGGGAAGCATAGGAATTTCCCAAGTTGTCTAACACAGAGCTTTCACTACGACGATCTTTGATTTCCCGTGTAATCGTTAAACTCTGTTGGTAATACTCGATCGCTTTATCATAGTTACCCAGGTAGAAGTAAGCAGTTCCCAAATTTCCAACGGCGATTCCTTCCCCCAGGCGGTCTTTAATTTCCCGTGTGATGGTTAAACTTTGTTGGTGATACTCGATCGCTTTGTCATACTGACTCAGGGAATCATAAGCATTACCCAAACTTCCCAGTGTCGTTCCCTCTCCATAGCGGTCTTTAATTTCCCGTGCAATGCTTAAACTTTGTTGGTGATACTCGATCGCCTTCTTATACTGGCCTAAGGCATCGTAAGCATTTCCCAAATTTCTCAATACCTGCCCTTCGCCACGCCGATCTTGCAGTTCCCGCACGATAGCGAGACGCTGTTGGTGGTAGTCGATCGCTTTATCGTAGTTTCCCAGGGCAAAGTAGGTACTGCCTAAATTGCCTAACCCCTGTCCCTCAAGGCGACGGTCTTTGATTTCCCGCGCAATGGCTAAACTCTGCTCCTGATATTCCAGCGCTTTGCTGTAGTTGCCCGCAATACCGTATAAACTACCCAGATTACTGAATATCCTTCCCTCCCCCAGACGATCGCGAAGCTCCCGGTAAAGTTTGAGTGCCTGCTGCCAGGATTGGAACGCCGCTTCAAACTGGCTGGTAACAAACTGTTCCTGTCCCAATTGCAACAATCGATCCGCTTCCGCCTTCTGAGCCTCTGTTGTTTGGGCGACTGCATGCCCTGGAGCGAGCAGATTGACAGGTGTGATTGGCCCGATCGCACCCCCCAAGAGACTTCCCACAAGGCTCAGGGAAACCGTTGCTTGTGCAAGACCTTGACCAATTCTATGCTTTCTCACCGTGCCACTCCGTCATGGTTTGCTTCATTCGTAGCAAATTAAGGTAGCAATTGCCAATAGAAGTAATGTCACGGGCTTGCTTACTGCCTAAATGAGGATAATTGTTAATCAAGGATCGTTTTTTGCTTTAGGAGATCACTCTCTCTCGCATCACCAGATGCATTAAGGCATCGATAATCCGATCGCTCTCCATCGGCATAATCTCCGCTCCGTGTAACATCTCCTGCACCTGGGCAAAGTGGACGATCGCCCCAATCACAATTCGAGCGGTCGCTTCGGGGTCAGGAATGTTGAGTTCTGGGTGATCCGTGAAATAGTGGCTCAAAAAATCTACCCCTGGTTTCGTCACATACTGGACAAAGATCTGAGCCAGTTGGGGAAAGCGATCGGCCTCTCCCATTACCAGGCGGACAAACGCATGCTGCTCAGGATCGCAACAAACCCGAGACATGGCAACGGTTGCCATCCGCCGCAGCACCGTAACCGGATCTCCCTCTAACAGGGTTGGTGCATAAATGACAGAAAACTTTTGCTGGGCCATCCGTGCCACCAGGGCCGTAAATAACCCTTCCTTGTCCTGGAAGTGACTGTAAACCGTTGCTTTGGAAACGCCAGCAGCGGCAGCAACCCGATCCATGCTAGTCGCTGCATACCCATGCGCCAGAAACTCCTGCATGGCCCCTTTCAAAATTTGCTCGGCTTTCTCAGACATGGGTTCCTGATTTTCGTCAATCTCACTCGCTGATTTTCGTCCCATTTTTTCCTTCATTAGAACATGTTGTGCCTTTTTCGGCACCCTTCACCCGATCGGATGATGTCGTGGATAACCTAAACCGTTTAGTTTGATTTCAGGAAAACTGAACTATACAGTTTAGTTTATATTACCTCACTGAGAGAACCTATGACCCAAGATGTGACAGCGCCTCAAGTGTCTTCTGAACGGTCAATTCTCCGCCAGCCTTTCACGCTTGCGGCGATGGCAGCCTTGCTACTAACGGGAGCGAGTGCCTATACTCTTTGGCAATTTCGATCGCCCACAACCCGTGCAGAGCAACTCCCGATCGTGACGGCCCCCCAGATTAGAACTGTGACTGCGTTGGGACGGTTGGAACCTGCGGGGGAAGTGGTGCAGTTATCTGCTCCCACCTCAACGGATGGCAATCGGTTAGAGCAACTGTTGGTGAAGGAAGGCGATCGGGTACGACCCGGACAGGTGATTGCCGTGTTGGATGCCCGCGATCGGTTGCAAGCGGCATTGGCGCAGGCTCAGGAACAGGTGCGGATTGCGGAGGCAAATCTTGATAGGGTCCAGGCGGGGGCGAAACGGGGTGAGGTTGCAGCGCAACAGGCAACGATCGCCCGCATCACTGCGGAACGGACGGGAGATTTGAGTGCCCAGTCAGCGACGGTGGCTCGGTTACAGGCAGAACTGGAAAATGCCCAGGCAGAGGATCAACGCTACGCAGACCTTTATCGGGAAGGGGCGATCTCCGTGTCGATGCGGGATAGCAAGCGGTTGGCGCTCCAAACGGCTCAGGAGCGCTTAACGGAAGCACGGGCAACCCTTGATCGCACCCGCCTTTCGCGCCAGGAGCAGTTGACGGAAGCCCAGGCGACCCTCGATCGCATTTCCGAAGTGCGTCCGGTGGATGTGGCGGCGGCGGAAGCGGAAGTCGGGTATGCGAGGGCAGCGGTGCGGCAGGCTCAGGCTAATCTCGATCGGGCTTACATCAAGGTTCCCAGCAGTGATGCGGTGGGAATGCCCCGTGACTTTCAGGTGTTGAAGATTCACACGCGCCCTGGGGAACTGGTTTCACAACAGGGAATTGCAGACCTTGGGCAGACTGGGCAGATGGTCGCAGTGGCGGAGGTCTATGAGAGTGAAGTCGGTCAGGTGCGATCGGGCCAGCGGGTGACGATGACCAGCGATTCTCTGCCTACTCCACTGCGGGGCACGGTAGAACGGATTGGGCTGCAAGTGCAACGGCAAAATGTTGTAAACACCGACCCCTCTGCCAATGTCGATGCCCGGATTGTGGAGGTCAGAGTCAAGTTGGATCAGGCTTCCAGTCAGATTGCTTCGAGGTACACCAATTTGCAAGTCAAGGTGGTGATCGAACAATGATTGGCTTTATTTCTCGACTGCAACAACGCACCTCATTGGGATGGTTGCAACTGAGCCATCAGAAAGGCCGTTTGATGGTAGCTCTGGCAGGAATTGCTTTTGCCGATGTGTTGATTTTCATGCAACTGGGGTTTCAGAGTGCTTTGTACGACAGCAATACCCGTCTGCACCGAACCCTGGATACGGATATTGTGCTGATCAGTCCCCAGGCTCGCAACGTGGTGAACCTGGCAACGATTCCCCGTCGTCGGATGCTCCAGGCGGAAAATGTGGCAGGGGTACAGTCTGCCGATCCGCTGTACAGCGCTTTTGCGAACTGGAAAAATCCTCAAACTCGTAAGGAAACAGCCATTCTGGTGGTTGGTTTCAATCCCAATCAGGTTCCCTTTGCGATTCCAGAAGTGCAGCAGAATCGAGATGTGATGAAGCTGCCCGATCGCGTTCTGTTCGATCGGGCCTCGCGAGGCGATTACACCCAATCCCTGGCTCAGTTGGATCAAGGACAGGTCGTAACGACGGAATTGGAACGCCGCACCATCTATCTCACGGGCACCTTCAAGTTGGGGGCTTCCTTTGCAACGGATGGAACGCTGATGACCAGTGATCAGAATTTTCTGCGGCTATTTCCCCGTCGCAAAGCGGAGAGCCTTAGTGCCGCTCTGATTAGAGTGGAACCCGGACAAAATCCAGATCAGGTGGCGGATGCGATCGAAGCCTACTTGCCCAAGGACGTAAAGGTGCTGACGAAACAGGAATTCGTGCAGTTTGAGGAAAATTACTGGCGGGTCAATACGGCGATCGGGTTTATCTTCACTCTGGGAACGGCGATGGGGTTTGTGGTGGGGGTCGTGATCGTCTATCAGGTGCTTTCGACGGACGTAAATGCCCACATGGCGGAGTATGCAACGTTTAAGGCGATGGGGTATCGCAACGGGTACTTGCTGGGGGTTGTGTTTGAGGAGGCGTTGATCCTGGCGCTTTTGGGATTTTTACCGGGAATTGGGGCTTCTTTGGGGCTGTACCATCTCACGCGCACTGCGACGAATTTGCCCCTATACATGACGATCGCCCGGGCGGCTCAGGTGATTTTGCTAAACGTGATCATGTGCAGTGTATCCGGGATGATCGCCACCCGAAAATTGCGATCGGCTGATCCGGCAGACATTTTTTAAGGATACTCACAATGGATTTTACAGTTGAAACGGTTACTGAAACCCTGGAAACTATACCGACGGCTCCTCCGGTCGTAATTAGTATTCGCCATCTAAATCACTACTTTGGGCAGGGGCAACTCCGGAAACAAGTTTTAGCGAATATCAACCTGGAAATCAATGCCGGGGAGATTGTGATTATGACCGGGCCTTCCGGTTCTGGAAAAACCACGCTCCTGACGCTTGCAGGTGGATTGCGATCGGCTCAGGAAGGCAGTCTCAAGGTTTTGGGACGGGAACTGTGTGCAGCGAGTGCGGAGCGGTTAGTGGAAGCCCGTCGCAGCAATGGTTATATTTTCCAGGCCCACAACTTGCATGGCAGTTTGACCGCTTTGCAAAATGTGCAGATGGGGCTGGAGGTTCACGGCACCTACTCCCGTCAGGAAATGCGCGATCGAGCGCGGGAAATGTTGGCACTGGTAGGACTAGGAGAACGAATCAATTACTATCCGGCGGATTTATCCGGCGGTCAGAAACAACGAGTCGCGATCGCCCGTGCCCTGGTCAGCCATCCCCGCCTTGTGCTGGCAGATGAACCTACCGCTGCACTAGATAGTAAATCCGGTCGTGATGTCGTGAACCTGATGCAAAACCTGGCAAAAGAACAGGGCTGTACGATTCTGATGGTGACGCACGATAACCGGATTTTGGACATCGCCGATCGCATCGTTCACATGGAAGATGGACAACTTGCAACTGCGCCAGACCCCGCAACGTTGATGGTGCATTGAGAATGGTAATGGGCTGAGAAAAACCAATCCCCAGTTACCCATTACCCATCACCCCTTACCTACCATCGATTTCCAAAACTCAATTGCATGCGTGGCTGGCGTAATACTTGGGCATAGAGTTCTTCCAGACGGGTAATATTCTGGGTCAGGGTGTAACGCTCCAGAACTCGCTGTCGGGCTTTTCGTCCCATCAGGGCTGCCAGTTCAGGATGATCGCGGAAGAGGGGGAGGAGGGTCAGGAGTTGGGAGGTGACTCGACTGGTATGGATGACA
>JANRKG010000153.1:0-12310 GCA_033763635.1 Leptolyngbyaceae cyanobacterium bins.59 | reverse complement strand
CTTCTTTGAAGCAACCGACACCCTCAACCCAGAACAAGCTTTTACCCTGGACTATCGGGGCGATGTGCGGGTTCATCGTCGTCTGGATACGGGAGAACCGGGGGAACTGTTAACCAGTGCCGCTTTTCAGGTATTTTTACGCCCCCGAAGCCTCTATCCTCAGTTCTTACCCGCCGTTTACCGAGAAATTGACTTTATCGGTCGATTTCTGAAAATTTTTGAAGAATCCTTTGAACCCGCCGTCCAAACATTGCAAACCCTCTGGGCTTACCTGGACCCCCTGACCGCTCCAGAGGCGTTGTTGCCGTTTTTAGCCCAGTGGGTCGGGTGGCATAATGAAGCGAATTGGAGCATTTCCCAACAACGATCGCTCATTCGACGGGCAATGGAGATCTACCGCTGGCGAGGCACCCGGCATGGCTTACAACTTTACCTGCACCTGTACACAGGTCTGCCCATGCGCGATCCCACCCGCCCCTCCCATCAGCAACCCATCCAGATCCACGATGCTTTTGATTTGGGGCTTGTGTTGGGTAAGTCGGATCTGGGTCCGGCGGCTCTGCTGGGGGATGGTAAACCCTTTCATTTCACGGTCAGGCTCTGTCCGACCGCCGGACGGTTTCTGGATGAAGGGCTAGTCCATGCGATCATTGAACAGGAAAAGCCAGCCTTCTGCACCTACGAGTTAAAGATTGTCCCGATCGAGGAACCGATCCATGCCTGATTTCCGGAGCTATCCCCCTTTAGAAGTGTTTGAGCGGTTGCAAGCGCGGGATGGGCTATCCATCAATGCGGAGCGGTGGCACCAGGCCCACAGCTACCATCGTCGTCGCCAGAACTTCCACTATCAGGCCCTTTACCAACCGGGGATCGTCTATGGGCTGGGGGTGGCCCCTATTTCCGATCAACCCGATGGGCGGTTGCTGCAAATACAACCCGGCGTGGCGATCGATATTGAAGGCAACCCGATCGTTCTGAAACAACCGGAAGAATTTCGGCTGGCCTCCGAACCCGGAGAAGGACAAACCCTCCTGGTTTACCTGGCGGTGAGTTATGTAGACCCCGATACCCTGCGCCAATCTCCCCATACCGAACTGGTGCAGGAAACCTTTCGGATTGTCGAAAAACTCCATCTCGCTCCCCAGGATGTAGAAATTTGCCGCATTCTCCTGCAAGCCGGAGCGACTCAGATTCACGTTCCCCCCAATCCCTTTTTTCCTGGCTTCAATCAACTAGACCTTCGCGGCCGGACCTATCCCCAACCCTATCCAGCCCTTCAGTTAAAGGTGGGGCAAATTCTGCGGGATGGGACTCCAGACCCGGAGGCAACCCGAGGGGTAACAGGATTGCTCCGATCGCTCCCTGCCCTGTCCCCCTTCCTTCAGGCAGACCCAGCGGTGCAAACGGTAGGAGTGCGAGACCTGTACCGGGATATTTCGCTGGATTGTCAACTGCTTTCCATCTCCTATGGTCTCTGGCAGAACCTGCCTGGTCCTGCCTGGGATTCCTTGAAGCGCTACATGGCAGCGGGAGGCGTGCTACTGCTGGTCGTGGATTTTCACGAAGCTCGCCTGAACGATTTGCTGATGCTGGAACGGGAGTTAGAGGCGGGGCTGGTCGATGCAGAGAAAGATCCTGAGATCTTTGAGCAGATTGGGGAGCCACTGAAGCAGGAGATTGAAGCCAATCAACAGGCGATCATCCACAGTTTGGCAGAGTTGGAACAGCAAGTGGCGATCGGTGCGACCCGCCTGGGCCTTCCCCTGACGGCTTCTGGCGACCTGGAACCGGATCATCCCCTGCGGTGCCA
Source organism: Leptolyngbyaceae cyanobacterium bins.59 (assembly GCA_033763635.1). Taxonomy (GTDB): domain Bacteria; phylum Cyanobacteriota; class Cyanobacteriia; genus JANRKG01. The sequence goes on along the minus strand of JANRKG010000153.1, from coordinate 10,500 downwards.
ACCCTTTCGATTCAGTCAGTTCCCCAAGTGCCCGGACTATCCCATTGTGCTAAAGAATTGGGGAGGGTTGGTGTTCATGGTGGGTGATCTCTCCCGGTGTTGGGGGGCTGACCCAGCTCAAAACCTTTCCCGTGAGGAGGTGCGCTCTGCCCAGGAGTGGGGGGTGAATCTGCTGCATTTTGCCGCCCAGTGGTGGGAATGGACACGATCGATGCAATCGCCCCCTGCCAGTCCGAATGGTTCGGTGGATACCCTGCAACGGCGGACTCAACGCCTCTGATTCCTGGGAACTTCCCCTTTAGTTGTCTGCCTATCACGAATGCCCAAGGAGTGTGAGGGAATGGTTGAGCCTGTCATAGCGCAACGACAAATTAAACTTGAGTTATCCAGTCAGCAGGAGACGCTGAAGATTGGCCATGCCTCTGTGATTTTCCAGGCAACGGTTTATAACGACAGCGATCGGTTCGCCTCGTTTCAGGTCAGGCTCCTGGCGGCGGGCGTTGCTCTCAAGACCCGCCGCCCCTGGTATCGGTTGGCTCCCTCCGTCTCCTCCAAAATTCCGGCGGGGGATTGCACCCACTTTCAGATCGAGGTGTTCGATTTGCCGCCCATCACAGACCAATTCCGGGGGGCGATCGACCTGACGGTGGAAGTCACTTCCCGTGAGTTGGAAAACCAGTACGATCGCGAGGATCTGCGGCTGCTGGTGGAAGGTGTGCAGGGCCAACCACCCAGCCTGAGTCTGCTGGACCCTCTTCAGCAAGCCAGTCCCGGCGATCGGGCACTGATTGCGGCTGAAGTTCACAATCCAACGTCCGTCCCCATGACCGTCACCCTGCGATTGACAGGCTTGCCAGAACCCTGGTTTCCCAGGGGCACGCAACAAACCCTCGCCCTGGATGTCGGAAAGCCGCAAAAGGTCACATTTACCTGTGAAATTCCTGCCCTCAGTCAAGCTCCCAGCCAAAAATATCCCCTCGCCCTGGAAGTCACAGGACCGTTTCCCACCGTAACCGCCCTGGGGGAATTCTTCATTCTCCCAGCCGGAAGTCTAATTTTTGAGTGCGATCCCCTGGAACAGACTATTCCCAACTTTGGAAGTGAGGGGGAAGATTTGCCGGAGGGAACAGCCTGCTTTACGTTGCAATTTACGAATCAGAGCAACGTTACCCCTGCCGTACAAATTACCGTTCAGGACACACAACCCAAGCGCCGTTCCTGGTTCTGGCAAAAAGAGCTTCCCCCGGTGGAAAGTAGCACAGACCCGACCACCTGGCCTGTGGGCATTACCCTGAAGGAGCTACCCATCCCCCTTCCCCCCGGAGCCAGCCATGCCCAACTGGAAATCCAACGGCGGCGGCGCTGGTTGGGGTGGGCACGGTTGCTGCGCTTTCAAGTGACGGCCCAGATTCCAGAAACTCCCATCACCGTTCGGAATGAAACCCAAACCATTCAAGTGCAGGTATTCCCCATCATTCCTCTCTGGCAGCAATTGCTTGGCCTGTTCCTGGCGCTGGGGTTGGGTGCCCTGACATGGGTTTTACTGGCTGAATCAGGCCATCAAGGTGCCGTAAATTCGGTGCAGTTCAGTGGGCAGGGGCGAGAAGTGGTGAGCGGGGCAGATGACCAGACCGTTCGCACCTGGCCGATCCAGAACAGACGCTTACAAACCCAACGGCCGCTGGGTAAGTTCGATAAGGCGGTGCGGGTCGTCCAGTACCGTCCAGTGGAGAATGATCAGGTGGCAGTGGGCTTTGAGAATGGGGAAGTTCAGGTGATCAACCTCCTGACGGGGCAACGATCGCGCCTCCTTGCCGAACAGGACGATCGCGTACTGGCCCTCGTTTTCAGCCGAGATGCCCGCACCCTCTACAGTGGTCATGGGAGCGGCCTGGTGTTGCCCTGGGATATCACCCGCCTCACGGCCTTACAAGACCCCCCCCAACAAGCCTTTGATGTGGGCTTTGCAGTTCAGTCAATGGCCTTTGTCGAAGACAGCGACAGTTTATTAGCCGTCGCGGGTCGTTACAACCGCTTAGTGCTGGTGGATGTCACCCAAACCCCTAAAAAAGGGGGCAAGTCAGGCGCTTTTCTGTCCCTCCCCTATCCCTCTGGGGGGTCCACTGACTACGTTTCGAGCCTGAGTGCCGCTGAACAAAAACCGACCCTGGTTGCCATTTCCGATACTCAGGGACGGATCAGTTTGTGGGACATGGAAGCCTGTTTGGAAAAAGGGGGACGATGTGAGGCGATCGATCCCCCCTGGCTGGCTCATGGGGGTAGCCCTATCCGAGCGGTGGCCCTCAGTGGAGATGGGTGTTTTATGGCAAGTGCAGGGGATGATGGACAGGTTAAACTCTGGTCCCTGGATGAACAGGGAAGCCGTCGCAGCAACGCTTCAGAAGGGCGGGTACTGGCCCGTCTCAATATCCCCTTCAATGCCGTGGATGTGATGCAAACCCACGATCGCGTCTGGGTGACAAGCGGCGGCAATGATGGGCAAGTTCGGCTGTTTTCTGTGAAGTTGGAAGGTAACCGTCGCCCCCTGAATGTTTGTCCTGTTCTGGCGGGAGATCGTTGATGAACGCGAACGAAACTCCTTCTGGGCAACTTGCAACTTCACCCCTTACGGTCGTTGTGTCGGCCTGGGACCGCAATCGCATTACGCCCGGTTCTGACCATTACCTGGGGGTTACCCTGGTCAATCGGGGCGATCAGGATGCAGTGATCCAGGTGCGGCTCGAATCTCCTTCAGACCTGCTTCAGCAATGGTGCCTTCAGACCGAGCAATGGTTAGCCCTGAACCGGGGTAAAAGTGGCGAATTGACCTTCTGTATTCGCATTCCAGGGGATGCGGTGCCCCAGTGGTTGAATTACGATGTGGTTGTTCGTCCCCAGGGCACTTACGGCGACTACTACATTCCGCCGACTCCCTGCCGTCTCCAGATCCTCGCCCCAGAGACCACAGAAACCACCCAAGACCCCACCTTTGCCATCAGCCCCCTCACGACCCCCAATACTCCGGTGATGGTGCAATCCGGGGTTCCGGTTGTAGCGGAATTGGTAGTTGAGAACCGTTCTGAACGGGTCGATCGCTTCCGGCTTGAATGCACCGGGTTACCAGAGGATTGGGCGGTCAAAGTGGATTACCCACGCAACTACAGCAACCTGGGGTTGATCCAGATTGAAGATAGTTTGGGGCTAAATCCGGGCGATCGGGGGACGATTCAAGTCTTCCTGCAAGCCCCGCCCCTGCCCCTCGCCGGAAACTACCTGCCCACCTTCCGGCTTGCGTCGGAAAATGACCCTGATCTGGGGTTACTGGCCTTAATGTACCTGCGGGTCGAACCCGTTTATTCCCTGCAATCCCAGTTGCAGGTGATTCAGGATCAGGTCCGCAACGACCCTGCCCAATTCACGGTACAGTTCGCGAACCTGGGGAACACGCCCCGACAGGTGAATCTGGCCCTGAAATCCCTCGCGCCTCCAGAGGACTGCCTTTACTACCTTCCTGGGGAAACCGTCACCCTGGAACCCCAGGGCACCGCCCAGATTCCATTAGAGGCCCAGCCCCAGCGGTGGTGGACCCGCCCCTGGTTCGGAGGGGGCAAGGTGTATGGGTTCCGGTTAGATCTCACAGATGTCGATCGTCATCCCGTCATCCCCGACACCCATCAGGGCTACGTCACCTGGATGCCCCGCCCCTGGTGGCAACTGCTGCTGCTGGCGCTGCTCGCGTTGGGAATCATCGGCACCCTGGCCTTCCTGATCTGGTGGAATTTTTTGCGGCCCCCGACCCCTGCCAGGGTCGTAGAATTCGCGGCAGAAGACAGCCGCTACTCTGAAGCCAATGGTGACATGGCCCGTGTCCGCTGGCAGATTGAAAATCCCCAGCAAATTCGAGCCTTGAGACTCACAGGCTATAGCCCTGAAGGGGAACTGTTGAGCGGACCCCTCACCTACGAGTTCCAGGATGGTCAGTTACCTGCGGCCCTCCAACCCTTCTGTACTCAGCAAAAAACCTTACTCAGTTGCAGTCAAATTCGCAGTGATGCCTTTCAACCGGGAAAGTATGTGTTTGAGTTGACCCTCATTCCTCGCAGACCGCGATCGGCCCCCATTGCAGCAAAAACCAGCTCCGTCGAGATCGTGGCAAAACCCTTGCCGACGGTAACGGCCCTGGTTGCCAAGTCCTTGATCTACCGGGAAGCATCCCCTGGCGCACCCTCTCCGGCGGAAAAAGCCATTCCAGTCGTCGATCGCGATGGGATTCGGTTGGATTGGCTCGTGACAATGCCCAGAGATCTCGCAGCGTTGCATCTGGTGGGGCGAGATAAGGATGGCAAACTGGTGGGAGAACGCTGGTACACCTTCTCCAAGATCGGTCAACTCCCGGAAGCCCTCCAGCCCTATTGTTTGCTGGAACAAACCCTGATCTGCCGGAGCGTTCCGACAGGTCTGGCAACGGTGGGAGAGTACCGCTTTGAACTGAAGGCGATCGCCGCCGGACAGCCCGACAACGCTGCCAAACCCGTCGCGACAGAAGTGGTCAAAATCCAACCCCAAACCCCCAAAATCCTCAGTTTTCAAATCAATGGGCGGGAAGCTCCCGTGAAACTGCTCATTCCCTTCCAACCGGGGCAAACCCCCCCCGTGATTGAGGTCAGTTGGCGGGTTCAGGGGAGCAGCACAACCCAGTTGCAGTTAACTCCAGCCCCCGGCAACGTTCCCCTGTCCGGAAAAATGAGCTTACCCCTGAGTCCCCAGAGCAGTACGACCCTGGCCCTAACCGTGAAATTACCAACAGGTGAACCCCTGACCCGTTCTGTTACCCTGGAAGTCTACAGTCCGGTGCAATCAGGAGCCGAGCAGGAATCTGAAACTCCCGCTGTCCCTCCCGTTGCTCCGTCGCCTCCATCGGGTGCCAGTGCTGCCCCCGCTCCATCCGGTCCCCCCCCTCTGGATGCCCCAACCCCTGCGGAAAATGTCCCCCTTGCCCCGGCCGAGCAACCCCCGCAATTCAACCGGAGATAACAGATCCTATGCAAGTAGTTAAAATTCTCTCTTCAGGAATTCTCCTCACCTTCGGCGGGGTGTTTTTGCTGCTGTCTCTGGTGCTTGCATTTGAAAAAGATCCTTCCCAAAAAGATAAAAATGCTTTTGCGGGGGGATTGATTTTGGGACTACCCGCGACGGTACTGGGAGGATTGCTGGCCCGCAATGTGTACCAATCTTCCCAACGCAAGTCTCGCGATCACCTCCAGACGACCTTTTTCCAGGTACTCAGGGCAGGGAATGGGCGGATCTCTCCCCTCGCGTTTGCAATGGCAGCCAATATCAGTGGCGAAGAAGCAAGAGCTTATCTGGATGCCAGAGCCAAGGAATTCTTTGGCAATTTCGAGGTGGATAATGAGGGCGGAATTTTTTATTGCTTTGACCTGAACGGGCTACCTGGGGGAGAAGCGACCGTTCTGCCTCCCCTGAACGCTGTTAATGGACAGCCCACGGGTAAATGGGAAGTGGTTCTCTATTCGTTTCCTGCCAGTCAAAAAATTGCGACGCTCAAAATTGTGCGAGATTTGACTGGATTAGGGTTGAAAGCCTCCAAAGACATGATTGAAAGTACGCCCCATCGCATCGCTCAAGGGGTGAGTCGTGAGCAGGCTTACCAGTTTAAGCAAAAATTGGAATCGATTGGGGCGATCGTATCAATTGCTGAAAAGTAAAACGGTTGACACTCTATGGAGATTTCTTCAAAAGGGTTTGCCAATGGGTTGTCCTTCGACTCCGCTCAGGGCGCGGATGTTGGTTTGGGCTTCGCTCAACCAGCGGGAAAGTTGTTTTAGAAATCTCCTATTACTCGTCTAGAGCCTTTCTTTTCTTGCGAAGTAACTCTTTCATACTGATTGGAGTTCCCAAAATTTCCATTGTGACGGGAGACGTTTCGGTCATTCCAATGGCCCTCGCGGCTCCTTGAGAAAGGTCAATCACAATTCGCGGATCGCCTAACCGATCGTTGATTCGGACAATGACCGATCGCCCATTTCGGGGATTTGTGACCCGTACCTCAGTCCCAAAGGGAAGGGAGCGATGGGCTGCGGTTAATGCATTGGGATTGAAAATTTCTCCATTGGCAGTGCGGTTGCCCACAAATCCAGGACCATACCAGGTTGCAAGACCTCGTACAATTTGTTGAGCCTGAACGATCGCCGGAAAGCCAGAAATTGCCAGCAGCAAGAGCAGACTGCTCAGTCGATGTGTTTTCATACCCAGGGCATTGTTTAACGGCAAGAACACCTAGCACTTTACCAGTAGATAGGATAAAACAAAATTCTTGCTCATTTTTTAAATCCCCTTTTACTGTTGCCAAAATGTTTTTGACGAAGGTATCGCAGGGACGAGGCAGGCATCTTGTAAATCAGGAGACAGCGATCGACCTTGATGACGATGACAAAGAATCGAGCCGGACGGGTTCTACCTCAGTCGCTGCAAAGTAAAACAAAGCTTGCATTCCCCATGCATCTAAATAGGGTTTATCAAGTTCCGGATCATATAAATAAATAATGACTTCTGACCCTACTGAACCGAGGGGTTGCTGCGAGAGATCTTGAGTTCCATCCTCTTCGGATGCGGTGATACCAGCGACTACCCCAAACTGATACTGATAACTCGCTTGAGGATCAGGCTGGAAAGGCTGCATTAGCCGCACAATAGACCCTGCTTTGACACAAATCTTTTTCACCTTGACGATACGAACCTCCTAATAAAATGGTTTACCTGAACGGGTGGATACACTCCTCTTCAGGATGTAATTCAAGATTTCCCTCTCAACAGAACTAGAAATACTTCGCTGAACTTCTTTCGTTAAGCAGGAGAATCTGACTGCCCAATTCCCAACTTGTGATGGCTACGCTCTAATTGATGCCACAGTTGCCCGATTTGACCAAAGGCTTCATCAGGAGAAATCTTGCCCCCCGTTTCCAGGTTGGCAAGCAAGCTCACTCGTTGGGAAAATTCTTGCAAATTTGCATTAAATGCTAGATTGGCGGGGGTAAATCGACCATAATAGCGGGATCGAGGGAAGAAAAAGGATTCGCGGTCTGTCATGTTACCCTCCAGTTGATACCAAGTGGATATCAAAACTAATATCAAAACCAATATCGAAAAAGTATCCTAATGAACTAATACCAATCTCCCACTGGAAAGATATCTTTCTCAAGGGTATTTGGTATGGCTAAATCTTAAATAAAATATTCCCAGTTTGCTACACCAAAGCATGCAAAAATTACAAATCCTTAAAATTGAACTAAAATCTCTTCAGCAAGAAGTTGCCCGACTCTATGCAGAGGGGCGAGTTTTAATGGATTGTTGGATTGCTCATTCAAAGCCAGATGGGAATAAAGCCAACAAGTACCCTCGCCTGAAATCCCGAAAACCAATCTTTAACGGCAAGAAGACGGAGTATCTCAGTATCCAGGGAACGGCGATCGAAGAAGCACAAGCAGCCCTTGAGCGGGGGCGGACCATCAAGAAACTGCAAAAACGTATTCAGGAACTCACGGATCGTATTGCCAAACTACAAGCCAAAGCGCTCTCACCCGAAAAAGAGGCTGGCAAGAAATTGGCGGTTGATCTGTATACCCCTCCGAGTTTGCTACACCAGGTGCGAGAAATGTTGGGAGAGATTGATCTAGACCCCGCCAGCGATAGTGCCGCGCAGGAGAGAGTTCAGGCCGCCCATTACTATACAGCGGCTCATAATGGTTTAAATCATCCCTGGTGGGGCCGTGTTTGGCTCCATTCCCCGACCCATGACAAAACGGAACCCTGGATACAGAAGTTGTTACTGGAGTACAGTGCTGGGCGAATTACAGAAGCTCTCGTCTTAGTGAAGCCCGCCATTCATAGCAAGTGGTTCCAGCAACTTCTGGCCCAATATCCAGTGTGTTTTCCCAAAAAATCAATTGCCCTAACTGACCGTCAGGGAACTACCCAACTATTCCAGGGCAAGAGTCGCGTCATTTTCTACCTGGGATCTCGTTCCGATCGCTTTTATGAGGTGTTTGGGAAAGTTGGCAGCATTAGTGTTCCGGCAACGCCTCCTGCACACTTATAAAAGGCAGAGGGCAGAGGGCAGAGGGCAGAAGGGCCATAAGAGAGGTGTTTTAACCTGTCAATCTGTCTTAACCTGAATGAGTACCGTTATCTCTTTTGAGTCACGATGCCTCCTGCAAATCAACAATGGGATTGGGGCCGCTTTTGGCAGACGATCGTTTATTTTGAAACTATTCCTGTCATCAGTTGGGTACAAGCCATGTTTTTCGGATCGCCACCATCGCCGCCGCCGCCCCAGCCCCAAAACCGCATCTTGTTCGACTTCAGCCAGTTATCTGCACCGCTCAACCAGGTTTGGGGAGCGTTAGATGATGTAGTCATGGGCGGGGTGAGTGCCAGTTCCTTCCAACTGCAAAACGGGTTTGGGGTCTTTGCTGGGTATGTATCTACTGAAAATTCCGGGGGTTTTGCATCTGTTCGCACCCGCAATTTTGTGCCCCCCCTGGACCTGACTGGGTTCACGGGGATCATCTTACGGTTGAAAGGAGATGGAAACCGCTATAAGTTTTTAGTGCGGGATGAGGATTCCTGGGATAGCGTGGCCTTTGCTTTCTCGTTTGATACGTTTGCCGAGGAATGGATGACGGTTCAGATTCCCTTCAGCCAGATGGTTCCCGTGTTCCGTGCGAAGACCGTCCCCGCTGCCCGTCCTCTGAATGCCGGACAAATTCGATCGCTCCAACTCATGCTGAGTAAGTTTGAGTATGATGGCGCACTGAATCCCCAATTCACCCCAGGGGAGTTTCGGCTACTCCTTCAAACGATCGAAGTCTACGAAATTTCTCCATAACATTCAACTTCGCTTCCCAACAACTGGATTCTGAGCGGAGTCCAAGGGCACTCCCATCGGTAAACTCTTTTCCCAGAATCGCCTTAACCTCGAAATTCTCCGGCGATGGGGCGATCGTCAATTCGCAGAAATTTTTCAATCTCCTGTTCCAAAAACAGGGCATCTTCCGGATTGGGAAGTCCCGTAACGAGTGCCTTCCGTTTCTGCCCCTCTTTCCCATTGGTTAGCGCATAAACTTCATAGGTGATGCTAACCCCATTTCGCGTGTGACTAATTTTCTGCTTGCAGTAGATTTGATTGATTTCGTGAACGGGAATAGTGCAATTCCCAAGCACCGGGAGGGGACCATGCACAATCCTAATTTGTTGGCGATCGACCCTGATTTCAGTTGAATTCAGTAAGTTGGTTAACGCTGCATAGAGAATGCCCAATCCAACACAGATATGTAGGGAAAGGAACAGCAACATGGGCCATTGGCGACTCAACAAAATAGCCGATACGATCGTCCAGGTGATGCCGTTCCAAAAGAGGGCAAAGAAAAGGAGGAAGAAGAAAACCGGGGTAAACCACTTCCGAACAATTATCAGGTCAGACCCCCGATGATCAACACTCATACTGGCAGGGCGATCGACCTGAGGTTTTTGATACGGTTGATAGACATTTTCAATGTCAAATCGATCCGCAAAGCTAAACACGGCATTGCAAGCGGTACACTTGGCGATCATCAAGTTGACATTAATGTCTTCGGCAGAAATATCGCTTCCACAATTCTGACACTTGAGTTGCATGATCTTCCTCTCTGCTTAGGGGGGTCACCCATACGCACTATAGGCTGCTTGCGGGAGGCTGTTAGGGAACTATGAATAGTTTGCCACACTTCCTGTTGTCGATGTTTTATTCGGTACAGGTGTGGGATTCTTAGATCAGTACATAGCGGATGAGTGGAGAACCTGAAATATGAAGGGTGAAGTCCCCTGGGTAATCTGCCTGGACCAACCTGGGAATCCAATCTTTGTATGCAAGCATTGCGGAGCAACTCACGAACCTGAGATTCCAAATACAGTTCAGGGATTTACTTTGGAATTACAGATCTTTCGGAAAAAACATCAGCACTGCAAAGCTCCGAATTGAGCCTTGTCGATTGAATTTTTTGCTTTCATAACGGCTAAAAATTGCTAAAAAGGGTGAAAGAGGCGCTTCTCTGGGAGAGCAGCTTCACCAACCCAATCGACAAAGCCACGAATGGGGCACTGGAGAGATGATGATCAATGCTCGAATTTTCACAGCACTGGGCCTGATATTTCTCCTGGTTAGCCTTACCACCTGTCGCCAGTCGATCGCCCCCTCTCCCGTCAGTGCGTCTTCTCCCCTGTCCAGTTCCTCTGCTCTACCTGCCATTCCTTCCTTGAAAGGTAGTGAAGCAGGGTTTACGTGGCGGAGTGTGAACCTGCAAGGCATGGGGTATGTGACTGGGATTGTGATTCACCCTTCGCCTCCCCACGATGTTTACATTCGAACCGATGTGGGAGGGATTTACCGTTTCGATCGCCAGAAGCAATACTGGATTCCCCTCACCGATAGTTTTTCGGGCAACA
>JANRKG010000152.1:0-28572 GCA_033763635.1 Leptolyngbyaceae cyanobacterium bins.59 | reverse complement strand
AATCCAGCCCCACCCAACGCCTCCCCTCCTGCTGTTCAGGAAGGACAACCAGAGGCAGGACCGACGGTTATTTCTGGTCTTAGTCCAGTACCCGCTGGAGTAAGGTGACTTTGGGATCGATAATTTTTTGGCCGATTCCGGGAAATTTAACTGCGAGGCAGATTTTGTCTCCCTTTCCAAAGATGTGCGTGACTTGGCCCGCACCAAAAGCAGGATGCACGAGCCGATCGCCCACACTCCAGTCGCTCTCATGGGTGTTCGGTCGAGAAGCCTGACTGGTGACATCCGCTTTTACCGTTGCCAGTCGGCTGCGGCTCTTGAACTCTGCCATCGTCTTGGTAAAGCGGACGGGCAGAGCGGTTGCCCCGTTCGTCGCAATTAATTCTTTGGGTAACTCGGTTAGAAAAATTGAAGGTTCAGCGGGTTCTCGTGACCCGTACAACCGCCGCATCCGGGCATAGGTGATAAAGAGCCGTTCCTGGGCACGGGTAATGCCCACATAGCAGAGCCTCCGTTCTTCTTCCAGCGCCGCCGGATCTTCCATAGAACGAAAATTGGGAAACAACCCCTGCTCCAGCCCCACCAGAAAGACCACCGGAAATTCTAACCCCTTGGAAGAATGGAGGGTCATCAGGGACACTTTAGATTCACTTTCCTCCAAATTATCCAGATCCGAAGCGAGGGAAGCATTTGCCAGGAATGAAACGAGATTTGAGTCTTCGTTCCCCTCTTCAAACTGCGAGACTGCGTTGTAGAGTTCCTGCACATTATTAAGACGATCTTGAGCCTCATCAGTCGTTTGGGTTTTCAAGTCCTGAAGATAGCCTGACGTTTCCAGAATCTCCTGCACCACTTGAGAGGCGGGCGATTCCAACTTTTCCTGGGCTGCCCGGATGATTTGCACAAACCCCAGAACCGATTTTGCCGATCGCCCCGCCAAGGTTTTGACTGCCGTTTCATTCACCAGCACATCCCACAGAGGCACCTGGAGTTCTTGGGCCATGCTTTCCAGGCTATCGATCGTTGCCTTACCAATGCCCCGACGAGGCGTATTGATTACCCGTTTCAGACTCACGGTATCGGCAGGATTAACGGTCAACCGCAGGTAGGCCAACACGTCTTTGATTTCTTTGCGATCGTAAAACCGCAGCCCGCCGACCACTTTGTAGGGAATACTGCTCCGCACCAGGGCTTCTTCAAAAGCACGGGATTGGGCATTGGTCCGGTACAGAATTGCGAAGTTGCCCCAGTGCAGTTTCTCATCCTTCCGCTCCAGGGTGCGGATTTGCTGAATCACAAAGTCCGCTTCGGCGATTTCATCATCCGCTCGATAACAGTAGACTGTTTCCCCAATGCCGCGAGTGGGCCGCAATACCTTATCAATCCGTTCTGTGTTGTTTTCAATCAGGTAGTTCGCGACCTGAAGAATATTTTCTGTCGATCGGTAATTTTCCTCCAACTTGACCATTGTGTTGGTTACATCATCCGGTTGCCGATCGCCAAAATCTTCTTGAAATTCCATCAAAATTGTGAAGTCTGCGGCCCGAAAGGAATAGATGGATTGATCGCCATCTCCAACCACAAAGAGCGATCGTTGCTGCCAATCAAACGCCTGAGGGTTAACCCCATTAGTTGCCAACAAGCGAATCAGATCATATTGAGTGCGATTGGTATCTTGATACTCATCCACCAAAATATGCCGAAAGTGTCGGTGCCAATAGTCAAGTACCTGGGGATGCTGGCGAAAGAGTTGGACGGGCACCCAAATTAAATCGTCAAAATCGAGGGCATTATTTTTTGCCAGGGCTGCTTGAAAGCGTTCGTACACCTCCGCGATCTTGCGCCCCCGAAAGTCAGGTTGGGCCGTCTCCAAATCCTGGGGAGTTTGGCCCTGGTTTTTCGCATTACTGATGGCATACCGTACCGATCGCGGCTCAAATTTTTTGTCGTCTAGATTCATCTGATTCACGACAATATCTTTGATCAGGCTTTGGGTATCAGACTCATCAAAGATAGAGAAGTTTTTGGTCCAACGGTTGCCGCGATCGTCCTGATATTTCTCGATATCAAACCGTAAAATGCGCGAAAAAAGACTATGAAAGGTGCCGATCCAGAGGTCTTTCGTAAACGTTTTGTAGACCTTGGACCGAAGTTTGGTTTGTTCGTAGGGCGGAAGGGATTTCAGCGGTTTGCCAAACTCTCGACTGGCTTCTCGTTCGGCAAACAGATATTCAATCCGCTCCTTCATTTCCCGTGCAGCTTTGTTGGTAAACGTCACTGCCAGAATATTTTCTGGAGCAACCTGATGCGTCAGAATTAGATTGGCAATTCGGTAAGTCAGTGCCCTGGTTTTTCCCGATCCGGCCCCCGCAACGACCAGTAACGGCCCACAGAAATGCTCAACCGACTGACGCTGAGAGGGGTTGAGATGGCTAATGTCAAGGATTGGGGGCATGGTACTCAAAACAGTGAAATATCTCTTGGGCGGAAAAACTATCGATCGGCAGGTTCCCGATCCAGCCTATCGTACTTTTTCAGGGACAGGTTGGAGCAATTCGGACAAACAAAACAGAACCCCTGGAAAACCTGGGGTTCTGGGAAATTTAGGTCAATTAATTTCCAACCGGGATAGAAACGCGAACCTTCACGTCTCTCTGCAATCAGGGGTTACACAGCACTCGCAGTTTCCATTGCAGCCTCTTTCAACAGAGCCGCCTTATCGGTTTGCTCCCAGGGCAGATCTAAATCCGTCCGCCCAAAGTGACCGTAAGCCGCAACATCTTGATAGAAGCGGCCTCCCCGTTCTCCGGGAAGGGCCTGGAGTCCAAAGATTTCGATGATCCCAGCAGGACGAAGTTCAAAGTGTTGTTTCACTAACTCTAGCAGGTGCTCGTCACTGACCATGCCCGTGCCAAAGGTTTCAACCATGATGCTGACAGGGCGCGCCACCCCGATCGCATAACTCAGTTGTACTTCACACTTCTCTGCTAAACCAGCCGCAACGATGTTCTTGGCAACGTAACGGGCGGCATACGCAGCACTGCGATCGACCTTGGTGGGGTCTTTCCCGGAGAACGCACCGCCACCATGACGGGAGTAACCGCCGTAGGTGTCAACAATAATCTTACGACCCGTCAACCCAGAATCACCCTGAGGTCCACCGATCACGAACTTGCCTGTCGGGTTCACCAGGAAGCGGGTAGTTTCGTCAGGTTGGGTGGTAATGTCGGAGAAAACGGGTTGAACAACAATCGTCCACAGATCCTCCTTAATCTTGGCTTGTACGGCTGCTTCGTCCGTAATGTCGCCAATTTCAGGAGTATGCTGGGTCGAAATCAAAATGGTATCAATCCCGATGGGTTTCCCATCTTCGTAAAGAACCGTAACCTGGGTTTTACCATCGGGGCGCAGGTAGGGGAGTTGGCCTGTCTTACGAACAACTGCCAATCGCCGAGAAATGCGGTGGGCCAGACTGATTGGCAATGGCATCAGTTCAGGCGTTTCATTGCAAGCGAACCCAAACATAATTCCCTGATCGCCAGCCCCAATGGAATCCAAGCGCTCTTCGCTGGAAAGCTCACGGGTTTCTTGTGCAGCATTCACACCCTGAGCAATATCAGGAGATTGACCGTCTAATGCCACGAGAACAGCACAGCTATTGGCAGAAAAGCCACTGTCAGCCCCCAAATAACCAATCTCAGCAACCTTCTGACGGGCCAACTCAATATAGTTAATTTTGGCTGTTGTCGTAATTTCACCCGTAATCAGAACTAATCCTGTGTTTACGACCACTTCAGCAGCAACACGACTCCTGGGGTCTTGGGCCAGAAGTGCATCCAAAATAGTGTCTGAAATTTGATCGCAAATCTTATCAGGATGGCCTTCTGTAACAGATTCGGAAGTAAAGAAGTAGCGACGAGACAAGGGAGTAACCTCTCTTAGCGATACTGTGCTTGAGCCGTACGATGAGACAATTAACGCTGCACGTCAATTTAATCGGGAAGTTGCCCCAGGGAAAACAGATAGAATTCCTGAGAAGCAGTCCGCAGTAGGAATACCTTGATCCTCGTACAAGATCTTTTAAAATGATCTCTAAAGGATCAGTTAATAATTCCCTTAAGTCAGCAAATTATATCATTTGGAAGTTTCAAGTAAGATTACTCAGTCAATTCCCTCATAATCGCTTTAAGAGACAATTTGGATCTCAAGCGGATGGTGAACTATTACATCTGCTTCAGGTAGGCAGATAGAAGACTGCCAACCCCAACTAACCCCAACGCTTCCCCCTGCTCCTGCGGATCGAGCCATGCGGATGTCTGTCTCTGCATCGCCAATCATCAACGTGTTTTCCACAGCCACATTCAATCTCTGGCACGTCCGTTTCATCAGGAGCGGATCTGGTTTTACCAACCCCTGATCGGCTCCAACAATGACTTGCAGGTAAGGATCTAAACCATAGTAAGCAGCAAAATCATGTAAATTTGCTGTGACATCCGAAGAGAGCAGACCGATGCGAACTCCCTGATCAGTGAAGCGGTGTAAAAGTTCACGACAACCGGGAATGAGAGGAGTTTCAGGGGCTTTACGGGGCAAATCCTGATCAGCTTTTAAGAACGCAGACTGGACAATTGCCGTTGCTGCCGCCTGTTCCATCCCTGAGCGGATCAGTTGTTCAACGATCGCCGCTATGTTCGCCTGACGAGATCCCACCGCCAGCAATCCTGCCGGATCGACCCGATCTCCCTCGATGCCAAATACTTTAGAAAAAATGGCTGTTGCGTTGGGAAGGGTAGATTCCAGCAATCGCAGACGCAACTGCCCAAGCTGACTCAAAAATGCTTCTGAATTCGCAAGGGTGCCATCTTTATCGAAAAGCACTGCTTCTACGGCTTCAAAGCATCGATCGCCACATCGAATATTGACCAAGGGAATATCAGGGAAACAATGAAGAACTTTAAATTGGAATTAGAAGGCAGAGGGCAGGAGGCAGAAGGAAATACTTACTAAATGGTCGTTTTAACCTTTTAACCTGTCCTAAATCTGAGCGGATATTTCGGATAGATTCCACTGAGGAAGGCACTATAGACGACAAAGGGGCATCGTATGACGACACCCCTTGCATCAACTGATCCGTTTATTGATTCGCTTATTGATTCGCGGAATCTTAAACGCTCTCAACCACTTCGTCTTCTACAGCCGAAGGAGGCTCTTCATAGTCTGGGACAGCCTCTTCAGCAGGAGCATCATTCGGGTCAAGGCCCTGCTGCTTTGCTATCATCTGTTCCCGGAAGCGGGCTGCCATTTCCTCAGCCTTGTCATAAACCAGTTGGGGATTCTTCACCATATCTCCTGGTTCGGGTTCTAACTGCTTGGTGGAGAGAGAGATCCGACCCCGTTCTGCATCGAGATCGATAATCATCACCTTCACTTCGTCATTCACATTAAACACACTATGGGGCGTATCAATGTGATCGTGGGAGATTTCCGAAATGTGGAGCAGACCGCTCACGCCACCAATATCGATAAAGGCACCGTAGGGCTTGATCCCGCGCACCGTTCCGATGACCACTTCTCCAACTTCCAGGCGATTCATCTTCCGCTCAACTAGAGCACGGCGATGGCTGAGAACCAGACGGTTTCGGTCTTCGTCTACTTCCAAAAACTTGAGGGGCAACTCTTCACCCACCAGTTCTTCCTTCGGCTTCCGGGTGCTGATGTGAGAACCGGGAATAAAGCCACGCAGCCCTTCAATCCGAACCAGGGCCCCCCCTCGATTGGTTGCGAAGACAATGGAACGAACGGTTGCATCTTCCGCTTGCAACTGCCGAACCCGTTCCCAGGCTCGCATGTACTCAATTCTGCGAATTGAAAGGGTTAACTGCCCATCTTCATTTTCATCGGTCAGGATGAAGAATTCGCGGGTTTCGTTGGATTGAAGAACCTCATCAGGGTTATCAATCCGGTTGATAGACATCTCCTGGATTGGAATGTAAGCGGCTGTCTTAGCACCGATGTCAATCAGAGCGCCCCTTGGCTCTAGACTAAAAACAGTACCCGCAACGATATCTCCGGGACTGAAGTGGTAGTCGTATTTATCGAGTAGGGCGGCAAAATCTTCGTGAGTAAAACCGATTTCTGACGTTTCCTGATTGACCATGCTAACGTTTCCCAAGATTTATCCTTCGGTAATGTGGTAAGTGGGGTGGTAACTGGGCGGTGTATTTTCGGTTTATTGTCTGGTATTAATACTGGTATTAATTCCTGATGACTTATCCCTGGAATATCATCGCCTGTTTAGTCACCTGCTCTGATCACCCGTTATTATGCTCACGGTGTGCCCGTGACAGACCGTAGCACTTGCTGCAACACACTTAGGTACTTATGACAGATAATTGACAGATAATTGACAGGCAATTGATAAATACTAAAAAAGTTTTTTCTCTAGTTTCTAATCAAAGAGCCTTTCAGTGTCATTTTCAGTATCTTTTTCAGTATCTTTTTCAGTATCCTTCTTAGTGTCCTGACAGCGATTTTCCTGTGATGCTCTTTGCAAGAGAGACTACGCGTTTAGTAGGTCTACTCCTGCTTGGGTAGACACCCTATAGGAAGTCTGCAAAAACATTCAACTCCTTATTTTAGGAGATATTTTGGCAGGATGGGGGTGGTCAGGATGACTATCATACCGTAACTTGACGGTACTTGACCAAAGAATCTCAAGTTTTCGTAACTTTCGTGGCGAGAAATCAAGCCCGATCGCCCGCCGTTTCTTCCTGCTTGACGTGACTGTTGTACCGTTCCAAGTGGTTGAGGGCATCAGCGAAGTCTCGAATGCCTTGAAATTGGCGATAGACCGAGGCAAACCGAACGTAAGCAACCTCGTTCAGGGTTTGGAGATTCTGAAGAACCAGTTCTCCGATTTCTTGACTCGTGACCTCTCGTTCTGCCCGCTGTTGTAATTCAGCCTCAATATCGTCTACCAGTGCTTCGATCTGGCTGGAAGCAGTCCCCGTTTTTTCACAAGCCCGAATAACTCCCCGCAAAAGTTTGGAGCGATCGAAAGATTCGCGCTGACCATCTCGCTTGAGAACGGTAATGGGGACAAACTCAATCCGTTCGTAGGTCGTGAACCGCCGACTGCACTGCAAGCACTCCCGCCGCCGCCGAACACTTTGACCGCTTTCAGCAGAGCGAGATTCAAGAACACGGTTTTCAGGACACTGGCAAAACGGACATCGCATAGTAGAGGCCCTTCAAGCAAATCAGAAAGTCACACTCACACAAGATTCGCTTCTAAATCAAGGTTCAAAGTCGCTTAACAGGGATTGTACTGCGGGTTGCTTCTCGTCATTCATTTCCCTGCCTCTCCACAGTTGTCCTTAATCGCTGTCTTTAATAAAAGACACATTCAGGACAATCAGATTAGATCCAACAAGAGACTCGTACCAGATCAAAATCTAAATACTTAATAATGCAACGACGCTAGCACAAAGAACTGATTTATTCGTGTTTATTTACATCTTATTTAAGCAAATCAATAAAAAAGACCTGTTTTGGCAGGTCTTGCTTTAAGGATAGGCGATTCAAAAGTGCTTGGCCTATCACTGGATTGAGAAATTTAAAGAAAGGATAGATTCAGATTGGTTTTATCTATCTATTGACCGTTTACCCTTAAGTGTTCAAACAAGCACTTGAACCAGGGTTTTGTCAACTTATTTACCAATTCGGGGGGGTTCTCTGAAGGCGATGGCAAAGAAGAGAACACCCAGAGCCAGGGTGAGGATCAAAATGTACGCAACGCTTTCCATATCAAAAATTCCTGACTATTCGCTAGTATCAGTCTATCAACCAGGAAGAACCCAATGGAGCCCGTTCTGAAAAAAGATCGAAATTCCATTGGGTCCGCCTTAACCAAAGATCAAACAAGGATCAGGTGGGTTCGGACTTCCGAGTAGATTTGTCACCCAATTTCTGGAAGAAGCCGAATTCGACTTGCTCGATGTCCAGATCGGGATCGATCCCAGCAAACACGTCACGGAACAGCGTCCGAGAGCCGTGCCAGATGTGACCAAAGAAGAACAGTAGAGCAAAGACCGCGTGCCCGAAGGTAAACCACCCACGGGTGCTAGTCCGGAATACCCCGTCTGAATCCAACGTTTCGCGATCGAAGTTGAAGATTTCACCCAACTGAGCGCTACGGGCATACCGCTTCACTGTCGCAGGGTCTTCAAACTTCTGACCATTCAACTCACCGCCATAGAAGGAAACGGTTACGCCTTGCTGTTCAAAGCTGTACTTCGACTCAGCACGACGGAAAGGAATATCAGCCCGAATCACTCCATCTGCATCTGTCAAGATCACAGGGAAGTTTTCAAAGAAGTTGGGCAGACGGCGAACATTGAGTTCCCGACCTTCCGCATCGGTAAAAATCGGGTGACCTTGCCAGGATTGGGCAATCCCATCTCCCTTGTTCATCGGACCCGTCCGGAACAAACCACCCTTCGCAGGGCTGTTTCCTACATAGTCATAGAAAGCCAGTTTGTCAGGAATGGCGGACCAGGCTTCTTCCAGGGTTGCCCCATCAGCCAGACTGGTTTCGACCCGATTCACAATCTCTTGTCTGAAGTAATCCTGGTCCCACTGATAGCGGGTCGGGCCAAACAATTCGATCGGAGTCGCCGCGCTACCATACCACATCGTTCCCGCTACCACGAAGGCAGCAAAGAACACAGCAGCGATACTGCTAGACAAAACGGTTTCAATATTCCCCATCCGGAGAGCCTTGTAGAGCCGCTCAGGAGGACGAACCGTCAAGTGGAACAGCCCAGCAATAATCCCAACAATCCCCGCAGCAATGTGGTGAGCCACAATCCCACCAGGGTTATAGGGGTTGAACCCAGCCGGTCCCCATTCAGGGGCGACGGGTTGAACACTGCCCGTTATTCCGTAGGCATCCGACACCCACATTCCAGGGCCAAAGAGACCCGTCAAGTGGAAAGCGCCAAATCCGAAACAGAGTAAGCCAGACAGGAAGAGGTGAATCCCAAACATTTTGGGCAGGTCCAGGGCAGGCTCGCCAGTGCGAGGATCACGGAACAGTTCCAAGTCCCAGTAAACCCAGTGCCAGCAAGCAGCCAGGAACAACAAACCAGACAGAATAATGTGAGCAGCGGCAACGCCCTCGAAGGACCAGATACCGGGATTCACTGCGGTTTCACCTGTAATGCTCCAACCGCCCCAGGACTGGGTAACACCCAGACGCGACATAAAGGGCAGAACAAACATGCCCTGCCGCCACATGGGATTCAGAACGGGGTCGCTGGGGTCAAAAACAGCCAGTTCGTAGAGAGCCATCGAACCAGCCCAGCCCGCTACGAGAGCGGTGTGCATAAGGTGTACAGCAATGAGTCGCCCAGGGTCATTCAGAACGACCGTGTGTACTCGATACCAAGGTAGTCCCATTGACTACGCTCCTCCTCTAAGTGCTTTTACTTGGTGTGCTTTTACTTGGTGAACGCTTTATCAGCATTAGCATTTTCTTAAGACTTCCAGCACCAGCATCATGCCAGGTCAGGAATTTCTACAGACCTGCTGCGATTCGCCCCTCTCTGTTCACAAAAATCAGAAGAGGACGTTCATACAGTTGGACAATGCAGTTATTAAGACGGGATGTATAAAGAAGTGTATCTATTGTTAGAACCCATTGCAAGAAGACGAGAAACTTCCCAACAGAACTTAATTCTGGAAGAGAAGGGTTGCCGCTCCTTGAATTCGTTCCAGGGGAGTGATCGATCGCGGCAACACGGGAAGGCTAATCAGGGTTTGGGCAGGGAATTCCAGGGCGATCGCCTCCTGCCCTTCCTGACAGCGATTGTTGACCACATAGCGTTGCGAGACCCCCATTTCCTGGAGCGATTGTGTCAGCCGTTTTGCTTCTGCCACGATCGCAGATTGATCCTGGACGACTAAAACAAATTCCGTATATTGAGCATTGGTTAACCGTTTTTGCGCCTGGACCACCCGCTGCCGCAGTTGGCGCAAGCGGCTCATCAAATCCGTTTGGCCCAAAACATTCTGGTATTTCAACCAGAGCTTAAAGATCCAGGCTAACCAATCTCCCAGCGCCGTTGGCATCTCCAGAAACCGCAGCAAATGACCCGTAGGAGCCGTATCCAGCACAATTAAATCCTGTTCTTGCTGCTCCAATAAATCCATAATGGCAATCAGGGACAGCATTTCATCAATTCCTGGTAAAGCCTGGGAAACAATCTGCCGCCATGCCTCCGGGCCATAGGCCAACTGTAAGCCCTCCGTTGCTTCCGACGACGATTCGCCACTCATCATCGCCGCCAGTTCCCACAGGTAATCTTCACGAAACTGGGTCAACACCCGATCGGCATCCACTTCTTGACCGCTGAAGTTCGCGGTCAACGCAGTCGGCTCGTGGCCCAACGATTGCCCCAGCGCATCTCCCAGCGAGTGAGCCGGATCGATGGATACCGCTCGAATTTGTTTATCTGGGTGACGACGGGCCATTTCCCAGGCGATCGTCGAGGCGATCGTCGTCTTACCCACTCCCCCTTTCCCACCGACCAGAACGAGCTTCCGGCCCTCTAGCAGAAAATCTCCCATTCCCGGTGGAATCGGTTGGGGCCAGTGAATCACGGGGGGTGGCGGTTGATCTACTTGCGTCAGCGGTTGAACTTGTTGGAAGAGGAGATCGAGTGCTTCCCCTCCCACAGGTTCCCCCTCTTGTAATGGAACACTCCAGACACTTTGGGAATCTGCCAACGCCTTTAACTGCTGTAAAACCTGTTGTTGTTCGCTGTAGCGGTCCTGATCGACCGTGGTCCCTTCTCCGGCTACAATCCGGTTTACGAACAGGCCAGCAAAGGGAATCTCTAACTCACCCAACGCCTTGAGAAACCGTTCTGTTTCCAGCAAGCTCATGGGTTCAGCAATCGCGACCACCAAACAAGCCGTATGCCCCTGCTTCTGGAGCAATTGCCGACCTGCCGCCAATTCCGCCCGCATTTCCACCAGGAAATCATCGGCCCGATCGGGAACATAGCGACCCGCAAAAGTTTGACTAATGGCCCGATGCTTCTCCTGAAACAAATCCAGAGCTTTCAGAAAGCCATCCAAAAAATCCATCAACCCAAACAGGTTGAGAGTATGACCACTGGGAGCCATGTCAATTACGATGCGATCGGCTACTTGACTGGTGAGAAGCCGCTGAATTTCCAGTAAACCCATCAACTCATCCAGCCCAGGCCAATCCAAATCCCAGACGGGAGTGAGGTCTTCCCCTTGCACAAAGCTGCCCCGTTCCACCAACAGTTCCAGAACTGAGCCATATTTTTCCTTGAAAACCGTCAGCAGTGCCCGACTATCCAACGCCCGGACCTGGAGATTGGAAAGATCGACAGGAGCATGGGGCGTATTCTCCACCTCCATTCGCAACACATCCCCCAGAGAGTGAGCCGGATCGGTAGACAGCAGGAGAATTTTTTCTGCCGGGAACACCCTTGCCCATTGCCGAGCAAAAGCGCAGGCAAGGGTTGTCTTTCCCACACCACCCTTGCCACTAAACATTGCCAGACGAAGCGAATCATAGAGGTGTATTGCACTCATACTGGCTCCCTCAAAATTTTCCCGCAGTCTACTTTCACAACCTAATTCCACAATAAGTAGGGGGTGAATTGGATTCACCCCCCAAACTCTATTCTTCCCTTAGAAGAAGGCTAATTCTACTGAAGATGGCAATCTTAATTACTTACTTCCAGCAGCGGGAGCATTAACCGGAACCGCCCCAGGTTGGCTAATCGGAGCAGGTGCTGTTTGAGGAGCAGACTTTAAAAGTTGCAACTGTCTTTTGCGAAATTCAGAGGCAGCATTTTCAAGATTTGAGCGCTGATCGGCATTAAATTCAGTCGTTGACCGAATATTCCCAAAATTGGCACGATGCAGAAGTTCAAATAAGCCAGACTGACCAGAATTTGTCCCGGAGAAGGGATCGCGATTTTGACTTTCCTGAGGTTTGAAATCTTGAAGGGGTTGGACCGTTGAAGGGTTGAGTTCAACCTGAGCAAGCACGGGTGATGTCGCCAGTAGAGGAGCAAGGGCTACCCCACCCAGAGCGCTAGCCACCAAACGAACTGCCAATGATTTCACCATCATGATCCCCACCTAAAACTTCTAACTTTTCAGAGTTTTTTGGAAAACTAGATAATCGGGTTATAGCACGTTTTTCAAGACGACGACTAGACCTGATTGGATAAGGCAGAGGTTAAGGGGCAGAGGGCAGAAAGTTAGATAAAGCCGCTCATAAATTTCACTGTTGAAAGAAATGGGCTTTGCTTAAGGAGATTTCCAGAAAAGAGTTTACCTGGGGATCACCCTTCGACTGCGCTCAGGGCAAGAGTGCTGGTTGAGCGAAGCCGAAACCAGCGGGTAGATTGTTTTTCAGAAATTTCCTAAAACTCTGTAAAGCACAAGAAAATATTTCCCTTTTGCCCTCTGCCCCTTACCTTCTGCCTTAAGAAAGGCTTCGGCGCAGGAGGGGTTGGATGGTCAACAATGCCAATACGTCAAAGGCGACCAGAACCAACAGCGCTCCCCCCATTGTGACTGAACCCCAGGGAGCTTGCATAACCGTCTGGGTAAGAGACCAATCGCTGTGGAGATAGAGATAGCGGATAGGTTCGATCGCGTAACTTAAGGGATTGAGGGAAGCAACCCACTGAAGCCAGGTAGGCATAAAAGCCAGAGGAGCCAGAGCCGTGCTAGCAAACAAGAGGGGTAAATTCGTCACGAAAATGACGGCAATCAGTTCAATGTGTCCCGGCAGAGCGAAGGCTAATCCCAAACTCAGGGCCGTTACTCCCAAGACCAGCAAAAGGACGATCGCCACCACAAGCGCTAAACCCGATGCACTCGCTAACCCTGCTCCCAGAAAAGTTCCCAGTAAGATAATTGCTGCCGTTTGAATCAGGCTCAAGGTGGTAATGAAGATCGCGGAGGCCGTCACGATGGAAAACCTGGAAGCGAGAGGAGCCACCAGCAGACGATTCAGAAAGCCAAATTCGCGATCGAACATCACAGGCAATCCTGCATTCAGCGCGCCCCCAAAAGCCGTGAAAACAATCACCCCAGCGCTCAAAAACTGACCGTAAGTAACCTGGGTGCCGAATAATCCCTGAGGAGCATTTTGAAACAGTGCCCCAAAGAGGATCAGCCACATAAGAGGCTGGATGATTCCGGCGATCAGGGTGGAGGGTCGTCGCTGGAGTTGGATGAAGAGTCGGCGGGTAAGGGCGAGGGTTTCTTGCCAGAAGTCTTGCCAGGGGGAAGTTTGGAAGGAAACGGCTCGATCGGAGGGGCGGAGGCTCAGGTTGTCCGAGCCTGAGAGGGGAGTGATGGATTGGCTCATAGCAATGATCTCAGATTTATGAATGGGATTTATGAAGAAATTTCAGGGGTTTGACAGGAATGCTTTATTAAATAATGGAAAGCCAACTATGGGGTTATTGTTGCCAAATCTGCTTTCTACGCGGGTGGGATAGATGGTCTAGCGCATGGATTGCTTGCGTTCCTGTTTGGGATCGCGGGTTCCGGCAGCAGCTAATTCGGCATCCATCAGCGTTTGTCCCGTAGCCGCCAGATAGACATCATCCAGGCTGGGACGGGCTTGGGCGATGCCAAAGGTGGGCAAATTGGCTTCACGTAGTGCCCTTTGAATAGATTCCAGGGCTTCACTGTTTGGGGTGACAACGAGATTCAAAGAATTTCCCTGAGCGCCATTGATAATCACTTCCTGCACAACAGGAAGAGCCTGGAGCATCTCACTCGCCGCCTGGGCCTCTTCCAAAGGCGAAAATTCACGAATTCGTAATGTGACCCGATCTCCCCCCACCCGGTCTTTCAATTCCGAGGGTGTCCCTGCTGCGATCACTTTCCCGCGATCGATAATGGCAACGCGATCAGACAGCGCATCCACTTCTTCCAGATAGTGGCTGGTGATCAGTACCGTTGTCCCATCTGACTTCAATTGTCGTAGAAAATCCCAGACAACCACACGGCTTTCAATATCCAATCCCACCGTCGGTTCATCTAAGACCAGCACATCGGGTTGATGCAGGAGACCCGCCGCTAAATCCAGGCGCTTGCGAATCCCACCGGAGTAAGTCCCTGTCTTGCGATCGATCCAATCTTCTAACCCCAGCAGGCGCATCATTTTTTCAATTCGATCTTTCGCAAAAGTACGGGGTAAATGGTACAGAGCAGCCTGGAGTTGCAGCAGTTCCCGCCCAGTCAAGACTTTATCGATCGCGACTTCCTGAGCGACGTACCCCAAACGCTGACGGGCTGCACGAGGGTCATCAACGACGGAGACACCAGACACTTCTATCCGGCCACTGTCGGCGGTCGAGAGGGTACAAAGGCAGCGGAGCGTCGTCGTTTTTCCGGCACCATTCGGACCCAACAGCCCAAAGATTTCACCTGATTCAATCTGGATCGAGACATCCTTCACGGCCTCGACCTTGCCGTAGGTCTTTTTCAGCTTTTCAATTAGAACGGCTGGAGGCATGGCGCGGCTCCTTAGAAAGCGATACAAATCTCAATACTGAGTCCATTCTAAATGATTCCAGTCGTCGAACTGATTTTAGTGGGGGATGGGCAGAAAAAAACAGGGACGATCGCCGCCCCTGCTGCTCAACCCACTTTTTCGTGATGCATGGATTAGTAGAGAACCTGCATCATCGGAACAGCACTCACGATAGATTGAAGATGCTCAAAGGTTGTGCTGGTAAGCGATTGACTGACAGGAAAGGTATCAATCACCATTCCGGCACAGAGCAACATCAAGTAGAGAATTGAGTATTTAAACAGCGACTTCGCTTTTTGAAGATCCGTGGGAGCATTTGCCAGGATTTGGGCCTTGTACAGGAAAAAGCCCCCCAGCAGCAGAGCCGTGATCAGATAAACAATTCCAGTCACATGCAGGGGAAAGGTCAGTAATAGGGAGAAGGGAATCAGGATCAGGGTGTAGAGGAGAATTTGCTGAGTGGTGACTGCTTCCCCTTCAACCACGGGCAGCATCGGTACTCCGACCTTGGCATAGTCGTTGCGAATCATCATTGCCAGTGCCCAGAAGTGCGGAGGGGTCCAGAGAAAGATGATGATAAATAGCACCCAGGCGGCCAAACTGAGTTCACCTGTCACTGCGGCCCAACCAACCAAGGGCGGAATTGCGCCTGCTGCCCCCCCAATCACAATATTTTGGGTCGTATGGCGCTTCAGAAGGTGGGTATAGATACCGACGTAAAAGACGATCCCCGACATCGCCAGGAGAGCAGCCAGCAGATTCGAAGTCAGGGTGATCAGCGAAAAAGAGGCAAGTGCTAAAGCGATCGCAAACAGAAGCGCGTCGCGAGGATGGACCCGACCAGAGGGTAATGGACGGTGACGGGTCCGTTCCATCAAGTAGTCGATATCACGATCGTACAGGCAGTTAATTGCATTTGCAGAAGCGGCTGCCAGCGCTCCTCCCGTTAACGTTGCCAGGAGAAGGAGAGGATCGACCTTCCCCTCTGCCGCCAACCACATTCCTGCCGCCGTTGTAATCAGAAGCAGGAGAATAATCCGAGGTTTTGTGAGTTGGTAGTAGCTCTGAATCACCTGAAGCAGGTTTTGATTGCGGCGTGAGGGAGGCCAGATGGTTTCTTGCATGTTAAAAGTTCCTAAAGCTAAAGCAAGCGAATCAGCATTTCGGATTGATGGGGACAAACATTTAGATTCGGCTCAACCGAAATGCAGATAGAACGAAAAAGCCTGAAGTATCCCCGCTCAAGTCCCCTGAGGTTGCGTTTCTGTAGAGGACTGAAGTGCCTCACCCAACGGCAGGGCTTGTCGAGAGAAGGCCCGATCTCGCAGAGCCAGGACGGTGAAACTTACCAGAGTTCCCAAGAGAGCAGCCCCTGTCGTTTGGTGGGCGATCGTCAGCAATTCAACCTGGAGGTGAACCCAGAAGGTAATCACCCCCAAAAAGACCTGGAAGACCACCAGGAACGCCGCTAACTGGCCCAAGCGCCGGAGGGCTGGATTCAGGGCAGGGGTCCGCCAGATGAGGCCGATGATGAGCAGGGTGGCGATGGTTGCCGGAATGGAGCCAGCAATGTGACCGTTCATCACGAGACAAAGCTGAAACCCAGCAAAGCACTGGTGGAGTGCCCATTGAGAAGCGACCAAAGCACCCAATAAGCTTTGGATGTAGATCAAGACGGCTGCGGTTAAACCGACCCAAGGAAGCTTACCCACCGTTCCCACAGGCTGATAAGGGACAAGCGCCATCCCAATGACCAGAAGCGTGACAAAGAACAAAAGGGCCGTTCCCAAATGGGCCGTTACAATGTCAAACCGCAGCAACTCAGTGACGGTCAACCCACCGAGCACCGCTTGAAACAGAATCAGGCTGAGGGCAAGGGTGGAAGCCCAGGGCAACCAGTGGGGTAGTTGTTTCCGATGCCACCCACTCAAGGCTACGAGACCCAGGGTGGAGAGGCTCACAAACGCTGCATCCAGACGGTGAAACCACTCTAAAAAGACCTGGAAGTTCATCTGTTGCCGGGGCACCAGTTCCCCATAGCAAAGAGGCCAATCGGGACAGGCCAACCCTGCATTCATGACCCGCGTTGCCCCGCCAATGGCCATCAAGATTAGGGTCGCGATCGCAATCCGAAAAACAAGCCGCCGGATTTTATCAACGGGGGAAGCAGCCGCAACAGACAAGCGATTATTCACGGAATGCAAAACGGAATTTGCCATAGTCATTACCTGATATGAATCTTCGGCAAGCCAAAAAAAAGAAGTACAGAAACTAAAAGAGAAATTCACAAATAAATGAGCTAGCACTTTTAGGCAATTTGAGTCATTCGCTACTCAAAAAGCACAACCCCTAAGCAAATAGGATAATGATCAAATCCAGACAGGTAAAAAGCTTTAGGAATTTCTTTCGATTGTGCAGTTTTGAAACTTTTATTACATTTCCTTAGGAATAGAGAATCAACCGTTAGGAATAAAACCGATCCCAAAGAGATTTGAAATTTTTCTCAGGCCTTCTTTAACCTCTAAAAAAATCCTTAAGTTTTTTAGAGGTGTTTTAAATAATTCTGTTCCGTCAATCTATCTTTAGACATAGGAAAACTGCCTTTGACCTATTCGTTAATAGAGAAGTGATGTAATTCATCGGTTTTAGGGCAATTTTTTTAGGCTCAAAATCGATCGCAAAGGAAGTGCTGCGGCTGTGAACATTCCCCCTTCTATTTCAACCTTGCTCATTGGTATCGTGCTAACCCTGGTGAGCATCTGGTACGGTCAAAATCACCACCTCCTCCCCAGCCAAGCCTCTGAGGAAGCGCTTTTAATCGACAACCTGTTCAATGCCATGATGACGATCGGCACCGGGCTGTTTTTGCTCGTAATTGGCGTGATTCTGTTTTCGGCAATTCGCTTTCGACAAAAGGCGGGCGATCGAACGGATGGTCCTCCCGTACATGGCAATATCCCCCTGGAAATTCTCTGGACTGCCATTCCCTCAGTGATTGTTTTGGGAATCTCGATCTATAGCTTCGAGATCTACAACCAGATCGGGGGGTTAAACCCAATGGATCACCATGCAATGGCCCATGCTTCCGAAGTTCGCTCTGTTCCAGGGAGTGCCCTCGCTGCCACGCTTGAGGCTCCTCCCAGGGAGAATCTGAATCAGCAGATTCAAGAAGAAGCAATCCGTGATCCCGCCACTGCTGCGGTGCGGAATGAAACCATTCCCCAATTGAAAGACGCTCCGGAGCGGGGCGTTACGTCCGGCAGAATTGGCCCCACCCCCGATAAAGTTGGGAAACTCCCCGAATACGCGATCAATGTGACTGGTCTGCAATATGCCTGGATCTTCACCTACCCCGATACAGGGGTTGTCTCTGGAGAATTGCACGTTCCCGTTGGGCGAGAAATTCGGTTGGACATTACGGCAAACGATGTATTGCACGCCTTCTGGGTACCGGAGTTCCGCCTTAAACAGGATGCGATCCCCGGTCGTCAGTCCGAGTTACGCTTCACTCCCAGCAAACCGGGAACCTATCCGGTGATCTGTGCTGAGTTGTGTGGTGCGTATCACGGAGCGATGAAAACGACGGTAATTGCCGAAACTCCGGAAGATTTTAATACCTGGTTAAAGAGTCAACAGGTTGCAAACCAGGAAGAAAATCTGAAAACGATCGCCCTTCAACCGACCGAACCATCTACGGAAGACTTTTTGGCTCCCTATGTTGCTCAGATGGGCATTCCCGCAGAAGCGATTCAACAAATTTCAGATCCTCATCAGTCCTATCCCATGTCAGGTCACATGGCTTCTCTCCATTCAGCAAGTTGAACCAGTTCGTTGCGGACCCTGAAGCAACATTCTGGAGGATTAAAGGATTTTTATGACACAAGCGCAATTACAGACGGAAGCCAATTTTGAAGCTCATGGCGATCGTCCCAAGGTCACGCATTGGCGAGAGTATTTTGGCTTCAGCACCGATCATAAAGTCATCGGCATTCAATATCTGGTGACGACTTTTATCTTTTATTTAGTTGGAGGAGCACTGGCAACCGCAGTTCGGACAGAATTGGCAACTCCCGAAGTCGATTTTGTCAGTCGAGAGGTTTATAACCAGTTGTTCACGGTCCATGCGACCGTCATGATCTTTCTGTGGATCGTGCCCGCTGGGACTGGAGGCTTTGGCAACTACCTGATCCCCTTGATGATTGGGGCACGGGATATGGCCTTTCCCCGGTTGAATGCGATCGCTTTCTGGATGATTCCTCCGGGCGGAATTCTCCTGCTCAGCAGTTTTCTGGTCGGCGCACCCGCTGCCGGGTGGACCTCCTATCCCCCTCTGAGCATCATCACGGACAAAGCCGGAGAGATGATCTGGATTCTCAGTGTCTTAATTCTGGGAACCTCCTCAATCCTGGGGGGCGTGAATTTTTTGGTGACGATGTGGAAGATGCGAACTCCCGGCATGGGCCTTAACCAGATGCCCCTCTTTTGCTGGGCGATGCTCGCCACCTCTGCCCTGATTCTCATTTCCACCCCTGTCCTTGCCGGAGCTTTGATCCTGCTGGCTTTCGATATCGTAGCGGGGACAGCCTTCTTCAACCCCACAGGCGGCGGCGACCCGATCGTGTACCAACACATGTTCTGGTTCTACTCCCATCCCGCCGTTTACATCATGATCCTGCCGATCTTTGGCATGATCTCTGAGATCATCTCGACCCATTCCCGCAAACCGATTTTTGGGTATAAGGCGATCGCCTACTCCAGTATCGCGATTAGCTTTTTGGGCCTGATCGTCTGGGCACATCACATGTTCACTAGCGGCACACCACCGTGGCTACGAATGTTTTTCATGTTCACGACAATGGTGATCGCCGTTCCAACCGGGATCAAGGTCTTTAGCTGGCTGGCAACGATGTGGGGCGGCAAAATTCGCTTGAACAGTGCCATGCTGTTTGCGATGGGCTTTGTCTCCATGTTCGTGATTGGCGGGAACAGCGGGGTGATGGTCGCTGCTGTTCCCTTTGATATCCACGTTCACGATACCTATTTTATCGTCGCCCACCTCCACTACGTACTCTTCGGCGGGAGCGTTTTCGGTCTGTATTCCGGGTTTTACCACTGGTTCCCCAAAATGACCGGGCGCATGATGAACGAAACCTGGGGGATTGTCCACTTCATCATGAATCTGGTTGGCTTCAACCTGGCCTTCATGCCCATGCACAAGTTGGGCCTGATGGGGATGAATCGCCGGATTGCCGAATATGATCCCAAATATGCAACCCTAAATTTAATTTGTTCGATCGGCGCTTACATCCTGGCATTTTCCACCATTCCTTTCATCGTGAATGCTGCCTGGAGTTGGCTGGCAGGCCCGAAAGCAGGAGATAACCCCTGGCAAAGCCTCACCCTGGAGTGGATGACGACCTCCCCTCCCCCTGTAGAGAATTTTGAGACAGATCCTGTACTGGCGATCGGTCCCTATGATTACGGAACGATCGATGACTACGACAGCTTCTATCGCAGCCTGATATCTGGCAATGGCAATGGGGCAGTGACCGCTGATGTCCCCTTCTCTGATCCCGGTGATCCCACCACTTCCGCTGGTCCTGATTCCACTCTACGGGCCAAACCTGATCCTTCGGTGGCAGTTCATCCCGGCGATCGGCAAGATGACCAGGGCAATGGTTCGGCCTGATCGGAAGTACGCATTTCCCTTCTGCCCTCTGCCCTCTGCCTCCTGTCCTCTATCACCTACGGTTTTAACGCTATGCAAAGTGCGATTGATCCAGCCAAGGCCGACCTGAACCACCATCATGATGCGACGATCGCCACCCATGACGTGGTTCACCACGACTACCGCATCCAGGGAGTCATCGTCTTCCTGCTGGCGGAAAGCATGATTTTCTTGGGACTGTTTACTGCTTATCTCACCTTTCGGGCAGTCGCTCCCAGTTGGCCTCCGGTTGGCACTCCTAAATTGGAACTGCTTCTCCCCGGCATTAATACCGCCATCCTGATTTCCAGCAGTTTAGTGATTCATAAAGCGGGAGCCGCGATTCGAAACAACAATGTCTCAGGGCTGCGGCTGTGGTTTGGGATCACGGCCTTGATGGGCGCAATTTTCCTCGGAGGTCAGTTATACGAATATGCCCATTTGGAATTTGGCCTTACCACCAATCTCTTTGCCAGTACCTTTTATGTGCTGACGGGCTTTCACGGTCTACACGTTTGCTTTGGGCTGTTGTTGATTCTGGCGGTGATGGCCCGATCGCTCAAACCAGGGCGATACACCAGCGATTCCCACTTTGGCGTAGAAGCGGCGGAACTTTACTGGCACTTTGTGGATGTGGTGTGGATCGTTCTGTTCTTGTTGTTGTACATCCTTTAGACTTAGGCATTGTCAAAGGAACCCCCAGAAGTCTGGGGGTTCTCTGTCAAAATCTAAGAAAAAAGGGTTTCAGCAATTGGGAAGGATGGATGTTGTACCGCAAATTGATTGTAATTCTTGCACTGGCGATTGTCGTTTTCAGTTCCCTGACAGGCTGTAACGCGATTCCCAGGGTGACAGCGGCGGAACGAACCTTTTTAGAGGTGTCCCTCGAATTTCTGCATGAATATCGGCTCCCCAAAGGCAACTTTGAGGATACGGTCGTTGGCGGGCTATCCGCGATTACCTACGATCGGACACGGGATCGCTTCTATGCCCTGTCAGACGATCGCAGCGAACGCGGTCCCGCCCGATTCTATACACTGAAAATGGTCCTGGACCCTCCCTCTCGTCAAGATCCCCGTTCCGCAAAGCCTCTACCCGTCAAGATCCAATCCGTTGCGATCGAAAAGGTAACTGTTTTGAAGGGACCAGACAGCAATCCTTATCCATCTGGCACCATTGATCCCGAAGGCATTGTATTAACCCCTGCCCGGTCCCTCTTGATTGCAAGTGAGGGAGTAGCGCGATCGGGTATTCCCCCTTTCATCAGTGAGTTTGACCTGGAAACGGGAGCCTGGAAACGACAGTTGCCAATTCCAAAGTATTACAATCCGGGGCTGACGGAAGACCAGCAACCTCAGGGAGTCCGCAATAATCTGGCCTTTGAGTCACTGACCATCAATCCCAAAGGGTCTGTTTCCGATCCCCGTGAACCATTTCGCCTTTTCGCCGCAACCGAGTCCTCTCTAGAGCAAGACCCCGTACCAGGTTCTCAAGGAACACCCAGTCGTCTGCTGCATTATTTGATTGGGGACGGGCCGCCTCTGTTGATCTCTGAGCATGTTTATCCACTAGATGCGACCCCAGAGGGCATGCAGATGAATGGTCTTACAGAATTGCTATCGCTAGACCAGGCGGGGCACTTCCTGAGTATTGAACGGGCCTATGGAGATCCGGGCTTTGCCCTTCGCGTTTATCAAGTGGCAAATGCAGGGGCAACGGACATTGAGGGCATGACGAGCCTTCCCAAAGGGTTGGGGGGCATCCAACCTGCTAAGAAGAAGCTATTACTGGATATCAGTGATTTGAAGATTCGGATGGACAATCTGGAAGGAATGACTTTTGGCCCCCGCTTGCCCGACGGCTCTGAAAGCCTGGTGATCGTGAGCGATGATAATTTCAGCCAACTGCAAGTCACTCAGTTTTTGTTGTTTCGATTGAAACGCTGAACCTACTCATTCGGAAATGTACAATAATGATCCCAACTTTTTCTTCTACCTTTTAATAAAAAATGACCCATTCCACCGATGTTGCAACCCTGGCCCGTTGGATGGCAGCAGACTTTAGCAATCAGGCGCAGGCGTTTGAAAACCCTCCTTTTTTTGCTCACATTCGGGTTTGTATGCGCCCCTTACCACTGGATTTACTTTCAGGGGTAAGTTTTCTGGTTGAGCAAGCTTACGACTACATCCTGAATGACCCATACCGTGTACGAGTGCTCAAATTAATCCCTAAGGGGGATCACATTGCAATTGAAAACTATACGCTAAAAGACGAAAAACCATTTTATGGTGCTTCTCGCGATCGTCAACGCCTCGCCTTACTCACTGCCGATCAACTCGAAAAACTCCCAGGCTGCGACATGATAACCGAGTGGACTGGACATAGTTTTAAGGGGCACGTAGAGCCAGGAAAGGCATGCATTGTCGTCCGCAAAGGCCAAACCACCTACTTAGACAGCGAATTTGAGATTGATGGGGATGCCTTCATCAGCCACGATCGCGGTCGAGATCCAGCCACAGATGAGCATGTCTGGGGTTCCGTAGCGGGGCCTTTTCACTTTGTACGATGGTCCAGTTTTGCTGATGAGGTGGTTACGTGAAAGGTCATGGGTGATGGGTAATGGGGAATCGTTGATAAAATTAGAGGTTTATACAGATGGTTAACCATGACGATTCGCGATTCCCCATGACCTATTTCCCCTTACCCATCACCCAATTTAATATGTCACGGGGTACACAAACCTGATAGATTTACCCAGTAAGAACAAGCGAGATTTGTCAAACACTATGAGAGTCCTTGTAATTGGCGGTGATGGCTATTGCGGCTGGGCGACAGCGCTGTATCTTGCAAATCAGGGTCATGAGGTCGGAATTTTAGACAGTCTGGTGCGACGGCACTGGGACCAGGAACTTTGTATTGAGACCCTGACTCCCATTACGCCAATTCAGAAGCGTTTACAGCGATGGAATGATTTAACCGGTAAGCCCGTCAGTCTCTACATTGGGGATATTACCAACTACGAGTTTTTAAGCAAAGCGTTACACCAATTTGAGCCAGATGCGATCGTCCACTTTGGAGAACAGCGCTCGGCTCCCTTCTCGATGATCGATCGAGAACATGCGGTTCTGACCCAGGTGAACAATGTAGTCGGGACGCTCAATCTTCTCTATGCGATGAAGGCCGATTTTCCCAATTGCCACCTCGTCAAACTGGGAACAATGGGCGAATATGGAACGCCGAACATCGACATCGAAGAAGGCTACATCACGATCGAACACAATGGTCGGAAGGACACGCTCCCCTATCCCAAGCAACCGGGAAGCATGTACCACCTGAGCAAGGTTCATGATAGCCACAACATCCACTTCGCCTGCCGGATTTGGGGGCTACGGGCCACGGACCTGAACCAGGGGGTTGTCTATGGGGTCTACACTGAAGAGACCGGAATGGATGAACTTCTAATTAACCGTCTGGACTACGATGGGGTGTTTGGAACGGCCCTCAACCGCTTCTGCATTCAGGCAGCGATCGGGCATCCCCTTACGGTTTATGGGAAGGGTGGTCAGACTCGCGGCTTCCTGGATATTCGGGATACGGTGCGCTGTATTGAGCTAGCCATCAACAGTCCCGCCGAAGCAGGAGAGTTCCGAGTCTTCAACCAATTTACAGAACAGTTCAGTGTCGGGGACCTGGCTCTGATGGTTCAAAAAGCTGGGGCGAAGCTGGGCTTGAGTGTGGACATCAACCACCTGGATAACCCCCGGATCGAGAAGGAAGAGCATTACTTTAATGCCAAGAACACCAACCTCCTCGATTTAGGGCTGCAACCCCACTTCCTCTCTGAATCCCTGCTTGATTCTTTGATGAATTTCGCAATTAAGTATAAAGACCGCGTTGACCTGAACGAGATTCTGCCCAAAGTGACCTGGAAGCGGTAGGTCTGGCATGGGTAATGGGGAATGGGTAATAGGTAATGGATGAACCCTCATCGTTATCTGTTACCCATTTCTATTGGACTCATGAATGCCCGTTCTGTTGCCTTCTGACTGATCCCCAATCCCTCTACCTGTCATTTGTGTCCCCTTATCTATGCGTATTGCTCTTTTTACTGAAACCTTCCTACCGAAAGTTGATGGGATCGTAACGCGGTTACGTCATACCGTAGAACAGCTACAACGATCGGGGGATCAGGTCTTGATCTTTTCTCCTGATGGAGGACTAACGGAGTATCACGGAGCCAAAATCTACGGAGTCTCTGGATTTCCGCTACCTTTATACCCAGAACTCAAGCTGGCGCTTCCCCGTCCTGCGATCGGGGATGCCCTGATCCAGTTCAAA
The DNA here is from genome assembly GCA_033763635.1 of Leptolyngbyaceae cyanobacterium bins.59. Taxonomy (GTDB): domain Bacteria; phylum Cyanobacteriota; class Cyanobacteriia; genus JANRKG01. Next base: position 3,922 of record JANRKG010000152.1, on the reverse strand, counting down.
CCCGATATCATTCATGTGGTAAATCCAGCCGTATTGGGGCTGGCGGGGGTTTTTTACAGCAAGGTTCTTAACATTCCCCTGGTGGCCTCTTATCACACCCACCTTCCGCAATACCTTCAGCATTATGGTCTGGGCTTATTGGAAGGAGTCTTGTGGGGACTCTTACGGACCTGCCACAATCAGGCACAACTGAACCTCTGTACGTCCACCGCGATGGTGCAGGAGCTTGCGGCTCATGGAATCGAGCGCTTGGCTCTGTGGCAACGGGGGGTCGATACAGAACTCTTTCACCCCAGTCTGGCAGGTTCTATCATGCGCGATCGTCTCAGCCAGGGCAACCCGGACAAACCCTTACTGCTCTACGTGGGTCGGTTGTCCGCAGAAAAGGAGGTCGATCGCATTCGCCCCGTCCTGGAGGCGATCCCCGATGCGCGTCTGGCTCTGGTGGGAGATGGTCCTTACCGTCAGGAGCTTGAGAAACACTTTGCTGGCACCTCCACCCATTTTGTGGGGTATTTGACTGGAAAAGATTTGGGGGCTGCGTTTGCCTCTGCCGATGCCTTTATCTTCCCGTCCCGCACGGAAACGCTGGGGTTGGTGCTTCTAGAAGCAATGGCGGCGGGTTGTCCGGTCGTGGCGGCGCGATCGGGTGGGATTCCAGACATCGTAGAGGATGGGGTGAACGGCTACCTATTTGACCCCAAGGATGAGCAGGGGGCCATTACCGCCACGCAACGGTTATTGAGCCACCAGGAAGAACGGGAAACCCTGCGCCAAAACGCCCGTCGGGAAGCAGAACGTTGGGGATGGCCTGCGGCAACTCAACAACTACAAAAATATTACTACTCGGTAATCGCAAACACAGCCCTTTGAATCAATCGTCAATCTCAATCAAAAAGATTGGGGTTCTTTACCAAAATATTACTTTTCCCGAACCGGGACGGAGGATTGTCTAAGCTGGGAACGTGACAGGTAGACGATCGTGATCACACAAGGCAGACGGTAGCGGGTAGAAGGCAGGTGTTCTCTCACACTTAAAGTTGAAGCATCACAAAAAGCACTATAGACTTGAACTGTCAGGGAATTGTCTACAGTCTTCATCCGCCTATACTGATTCAGGTGTTCTATCAGGTTGCTTGAAGGGTTAGCTACCCACGATTTCACTGCCCTCTAAACTCTAAAGCCCAGGCATTATGACAGAGCAGCGTCTGCCCAATTCAGAACTCCACGGTACTACAAAGCACGAAATAGGCGCTTATGGCGCGATCGATGTGTCTTCCCGCCGGGTAGAGGAAGGCTCTACGACATCCCAGGGAGAAGTAAAAGCCCAGGCATCTGTCACCCAAACTGTTGATTTAGTTCCTGCTGCTTCAAGCAATGGCAGTAATGGTGGCAGCCAGGGCGGAGCACTAACAACAACAAAAGGTAATTTTGCTTCATTTCTCGCTCCCCTGACGAAAGATAGCTTCAAGCAGGTGGTGAGCGAGGTTGAGAACAAGCTTAAGGTGGTCAACCAAACCCTTTCCATGCTGGATATGGAAGGGTTTGAAACCATTCTGGAGGAAATGCTGAGTTCCATCACCTTCAAAACGGCAGAGTTATTAAGTGCCGATCGAGCCAGCATTTTTCTACTGGATGAAGAGAAGAACGAGCTTTACACGATCGTTGCCCAGGGAGGGAAAGGGGGTGCCCTTGAGATTCGCATTCCTGCGAATAAGGGAATTGCGGGAGAGGTGGCTACTCACGGCAAAGTCGTCAACATTCCCTTTGATTTCTACGACGATCCCCGTTCTACTTTTGCGAAACAGAAAGATCAGGAAACAGGATACCGAACCTACACGATGCTGGCCCTGCCCCTTAAGAAAGAAAATGGGGAACTGGTGGCGGTGGTGCAGTTGATCAATAAGTTGAAAACAGGCTCCGATGCAACCCTGCCCCTGGAGGATCGGATTGCGCTTCAAGGATTTACCCCGGATGATGAGCAGGTTTTCAAAGAGTTTGCTCCCTCAATTCGGTTGATTCTGGAATCATCGCGATCGTTCTACATTGCAACCCAGAAGCAACGGGCCGCCAGTGCCTTGATGACAGCAGTACAATCCTTGAGTAAGAGTAGCCTCGATCTGAACGAAACCCTGAAACAGGTGATGGATGAGGCGAAAACCCTGATGAATGCTGATCGCAGCACCCTCTGGTTGATCGATGAAGAGAAACAGCAACTTTGGACCAAAGTTGAAATGGTCGATGGATCTTTGCGGGAACTCCGGATGCCGATTGGGGTCGGTTTCGCGGGGCAGGTTGCAGAAACAGGGGAAGTTCTCAACATTCCCTTTGATCTATACAACCATCCTGGTTCCGAAAAGTCTAAAGAATTCGATCAAAATACAGGCTACCGGACCTGTAGCCTCCTTTGCATGCCTGTTTATAATGCGGATCAGCAGTTGATTGGGGTAACTCAACTGGTGAATAAGAAGAAGCAAGGCGATGATACTTCCTATGATCCCAAAAACTGGCCCCAGCCCCCTGAGTGCTGGAGAGCGAGCTTTAACCGCACTGACCAGGACTTTATGGAGACTTTCAACATTCAGGCCGGGGTTGCCCTCCAGAATGCCAAACTCTATGAAACGGTGAAGCAACAGGAGCAAATGCAGCGGGATATTCTGCGATCGCTCTCAAATGGTGTGATTTCTGCGGGTCGGGATGGACGGATTATTGCTGCGAACGAAAGTGCCAAACGCCTATTAGGCTTTTTAGAGAATGAACCGATTGAAACGAAATCCGTTGCAGACCTGATTAAGTTGGAGAAGGGTGATTTTTCGAAGTGGTTGAATATGGCTCTCAACGCTAAAGATGAGAAAGCCCGTCAACAGTATTACCCCGATCAAACCTTGCAACCCACGAAGGGAGAAGAGCAACACAGTATTAACCTGTCGGTGAATACGATCGCCGATGCGGCTGATCCCAGTCGGGTGTCTGGGGTACTGGTGGTCATGGATGACATCAGTGATGAAAAACGGCTGAAGAGTACGATGTACCGCTACATGACACAAGAGTTGGCGGAACAGTTGCTCGAGAATCCAGATGCCGCCAAGATGGGGGGCGATCGAAAAGAAGTTTCTGTTCTTTTCTCCGATATTCGCAGCTACACGTCTATCACCGAAAGTCTGACGGCTGAAGAAGTTGTGGAGATGCTCAACGAATACTTTGAGCAGATGGTTGATGCAGTTTTCACGCATAAAGGCACCCTGGACAAGTACATTGGGGATGCCATAATGGCTGTGTTTGGGTCTCCTTTGCCTCTAGACGATCATGAATGGATGGCAGTTCAGACAGCTCTGGAAATGCGCTATCGCCTCACAGAGTTTAATGCCAAACGCTCTTATAACAACCAACAGATCATTCGCATCGGCATTGGGGTGAACTCGGACAGTGTGATCAGTGGCAACATTGGGTCCAGTAAGCGGATGGAGTTTACGGCGATCGGGGATGGGGTGAACCTGGGATCGCGGTTGGAGGGAGCCAGTAAGCTCTATGGAACTGATATTGTCATTAGTGAAACAACGTACAAACCCTGTGCCGATCGCATCTGGGCCAGGGAGCTTGACTACATTAGAGTCAAGGGAAAGAGTAAACCCGTTGCGATCTATGAAGTGGTAGGCTTTCGAACCGATGAGATTGCCCCTGAGAAAATCCAGGTGATTGACCATTACCAGAAGGGCCGAGACTTCTACCTCCACCGCAATTTCCCCCTGGCAATGGCTGAATTCGGGCAGGTGTTGCTAGTTGACAAGGATGAGAAAGCCGCCAAGCTCCATCTCGAACGCTGCCAATATTGGCTGCAAAATCCCCCAGCAGAGGATTGGGATGGTTCCTGGACATTGACTGAGAAGTAACGGTGGGTGCATCCCACTTTTGCAAAGTCGCC
>JANRKG010000151.1:0-6196 GCA_033763635.1 Leptolyngbyaceae cyanobacterium bins.59 | reverse complement strand
ATCCGTGTAATACCAGGGGCCTGTTGAACCGTAAGTGTTCACTCTGCTCTGTGTCTTGACCGTACACAGGATGCTGCCATTGGGTGCTGTTCTGACATTGGAGGGGGGATCAAAGACCAGGGCAGTGTTGGCATTCGAGTTTTGACCGCGCCCTGCGGTCCTGTAGCTACAGACAACATTGAGCATCCGTTGAGTAGCCTGGGATTGGGGACGGTTCACCTGCTTTTCAGGAAATGTTATCCAGGTTCCCTTCTGGCAATTGGCCTGACTTTCAATCCGCTCATTGCCCAGGTAGTAGACGAAGTTGACGCTTTGGGAACTGGCGATCGAGATGGAGCAGAGGTCCACGATGACGCTTTGCCCGTTGACGGCAGAACCTGCAAAGTAGTTACAGGATTGGGCCTGCCCTGCCGATGCCCAAGAGGTTCCAGCCAGGATGCAGCCCAGGCCAATCGATGCAGCAATTTTATTCATGGGAATTCTGGCAGTGAACAATTCTTGATCCCGATGCTACCCGATCGGGGCAAGAACGGGCAGTGATCACTATATTGAGTTCTCGTCGCCACTGGGTCAGGGATTTATCCCATTGTTCCTCCCACTTTTGACTCAAGAGCGGTTTTGCGAACATGCCCAATTCATAGCCTCTGGAGATTTGACGCAACAATTCAGGTAAGGATTGGGGGCATCGAATCAGCAACCTCAGAAAGCCGCCTGCCAACAGGACGATCGCAACAGGACGACGGGTCTGCATGAACTCGAAGGCTTTGAGCCCTAATTCTCCAACAACATCGGTCCCAAACCCTGTTATCACATGCCAGATGTCATGGGTTTGGCGCAGACGCATGAACAGGTAAGTTGTGTCATCTTTTACAGCGATCGGACGATAAAAGTTGGGGTCAAATCCGGCTTGAATCAGGCTAGTTGCGTACTGATATCCTAAAGAATCGGGGGAACACTGCAATAGGGCCTCCAGATTGGGTGCGGGAGCAAGGTAGCGCTCCTGCAAGATAGGGGCAACGTTTGGATCTCGCTTCACATAATTCACTGCAAACCGTGTTGCGGGAGAATAGTGCAGTCCCTCTTCGATGTCATAGACCGCATGGGTATTACCGGGATTAATCAGTAATGAGAGGCATCCTTTGTAAAGGGTAAATTGGGCAAGGGTGCGTTGGATTCGTTGAGGAAATTGCATCATATTGCTCTCGGTTTTAAAGGAATAAGGTAGGGTTTGGCTACGCCCAACGAGGGATGCAATGAGATTTAGGGGTTAGGTGTAGCCAAACCGGGTCGCTCGTAAATTTGCTCAAGGCGCGTTACTACTTTTTGAACGGGTCGTATTCGGCCAGCAACCGTTCTAACTTTGCTTCATCGACTCGGCTGATAATGCGCTTTGACTCCTCCACATCTCGAATAGTTTTGGACAAGCTGACAGTTGAACCGATCGAGAACAGCATTCCCATCCCGACATACCCTTTCATCCAGCCATCAATCGGCAGATACGCAATTCCCAGGGTGGTCGCTGACACGGAAATTACGAACGAGATCCAGGTTTGGGCAATCCAGGCATGGGTATGGGTTGCAGGAGCATCAAACTTTTTAGAACTCATGGAAACCTCTGGAATGCTAGGTGAATGATTAAATTGTGTCGAATGAAATTGTGAGGTTACAATGAGCAACTTCAAGCTCTATCAAGGAGACACAAATACCCAGACCCCTCCGAAGGAGCATGAAACACCCTGAAGTAACATGAAGTAGACTAAAAACATCTAGTCGCCACTTGAGCCTTATGGATGCCGCGCAACTCGATCGCTGGATTTCCCCCAAGCAGCAAACTGAGATGGTTTCACGATTGGGTAAACGGGTGGGGATGACACGTACCCGTGCCGAATGTTTCGTTCGCCTGTGGGTGTATCTCCTGGTGAAGCAGCACCTTGCCCAACAGCCCAGCCTGAAGCCTCCCTTACCAGAACTGACATTGCCCACCGGGGCCCTCTCCTGTACCCTGCGAGAAGCCGCTGAGTTGTTCTATAGTGATAAAGAACAGGGTAGCGATCGATCGGCAGGGATGATGTTAGAGAAGCTGGCGGCCCTGGGTTTAATTGGAAAATCCTTTGACGGCAATACTACCCGTATTGCAATTCAACCCCTTCCTGAACTGTTGCATCACCCTAATTCCACTGCATCCGTCAAGCTAATTCTGGGTGATTTTGATCCGCGTTGCGATGCCATTCCTGTTGCAAACTTATTAGCTGTAAATTATAACTGGATGAGTCGTAATACCGCATCTGTTCCCTATCGCATTGCTGGATTATTACGAGAGTGGGCTAGCCAATATCAAAGCGGGATGCGAGTTTTGCGGCGGAGTGATAACCTCAATCCGGTTGGATTTTATCTCCTTTATCCAACTGCCAAAGAGTCAGAGGCAAAATTTTTTGAGGTTGCCAGTAAAGGATTTCATTTGAGTGTGATGCGAGATGTTGATCCATTCAAAATGGCAACGGTGGGAGATGTTTCCTGCATCTCCATTTATATTCGCAGTTGGATGATTGACCCCATTTATATGGAGCAATATCGAGTTCTATTTCTCAAGGATGTGCAACAAACCCTCTTGCGAATGCAACGCGATTTTCCCAATCTCTGTGATCTGCATACGATGATCATTCACCCTTCCTACGAAAGACTGGCTTCCGCTCTCGGTTTTCAGAAAACCAATTACGATGCTTCGCAATCAGTCTACTGGATGTACCTAGCCCTCGATCGCTTTTTGGCATTAGATATTGACAAGGCAATGGTTAAGGCTGCCCAAACGCTCACGAACATTGAGTAAAATCGGTAAAGATACGAAGCCTAACTCAACATCAGATTTCTTCAAACCTATGATGCCCTTGACGTTTACCTGTGTTAATGTCAATTTAGCAGCCAAATCGTTCGATCTGGCTGCTTTTCTTAACCATTTAGTCTAAACCTGAGTTTTACGTTACACCAGTAAAAGATGTTTGGGCTGAAGCCTGTGAAGCTGAACTATAAACACTTGGTGCTCTTGTTATTCGCACTCCTGCTGGTTGTTGCGTCCTGGGTAGGAATCGCTGTCGCTCGTTCGGGGCTGGAGGTGCGATCGCTCCAGAAAGAGGGTATTCCTTTGCTCTACCTGGCTCCCCAAGGGGCAAAGGCAGCCCCAGGCGTTTTAGTGGCACATGGGTTTGCAGGTTCTAAACAATTGATGTTGGGATATGGGCATGTACTGGCTCATGCAGGTTATGCGGTTATGTTATGGGACTTTGATGGGCATGGGGCAAATGGAACTCGCTTACAACGGTATGAGCTACAGCAGAATCTAGATGTTGCTATGCAAGCTCTATTAGAACAACCCCAGGTTGATCCAGGTCGTTTGGCACTGCTGGGGCACTCAATGGGCAGCGGGATTGTGATGAATGCTGGGATCCGTGAGCATGATCGCTTTGCGGCAACTGTTGCGGTTTCCCCAACTGGGGCGACCGTAACCCCTCAAACTCCCCGAAACCTCCAGTTGCAGGCAGGGAGTGGAGAAGGAAGATTTGTGAGTAATGCTGAACGATTGCTGGCACAAGCGGGGGGAGAAAACACGAACTTGGCAGCAGGGCAGGGGCGTGAATTGGTGGTCATTCCGGGTGTCGAACACATCACCATTTTGTTTAGTGATGGGAGCCATAAGGCAGCACTGCGCTGGCTGGATGCAACGTTTGGAAGAACCAATGATAGCCAGTATCGCGATCGCCGCATGGCTTGGTATGGACTACACCTGTTAGGTTGGTTAATCGGATTCGCAGCAATCTCACCCCTCTTGACCCACTCTCCATTGATTGCCACAACCATAGCTCCCATCCGACGATGGGTAGGCTTAGTCGTTTCACCACTGGCAGCAACCGCAGGGTTGGTACTTCTGAGCCAGCAGTTTGACCTCCAAAACTTGGGTGGTGTTCAAGTCGGTGGAGCGGTTGGAGTCTGGTTCTTGATTGCCGGGTTAACCTGGATGGGAGTGCTGGCGCATCTCCCTCGTCTTACCCTTCGTGCCATTGGGCTGGGAGTTGTGCTATTCGTTATCCTTTGGGTTGCCTTTGGTGCAATGGCGCAGGTTGTCTGGCTTCAGTGGTGGCTGATCCCAATTCGACTGAAAGTGTGGTTGCCAGTGGCGATCGCCTGCTTCCCCTGGTTTCTGGCAGCGGGAATCGTACAAGAGAATATTGGGGTCAGCAAACGCATTCTCTGGTGGCTGGGACAGAGCACCGTTTTGATTGGCGGATTCGGGTTGACGCTCAACTTTTTACCTCAATTGGGATTTATGTTTTTGCTTCTGCCGCTATTTCCGCCACTGATGGGAATTTTGTCTTTAATTGCAGGTTTTTTGAACCGAGCATGGGTCTATGCGATCGGCTCTGCTTTATTCTTCGGTTGGCTACTAGCAGCAGGTTTTCCCTTATCTGCTTGATCTCTGTACTCTGAAATTTTCCCTCTGGAACCACATCCTCTTGCCGAGGTTTGATTATAGTAAGGAAGTTATTGCTGTCTCGTAATGCAGTCTTTACCCGTACTTGTTATTTTTCTGTCCCTGCTACTGGGCTGTGTTTAAACTCAGCCTTTCATCAAAATCGATGCCATGCCGCTGCGCCAGCAAGAAATGCGTCCTCGACAATCGCTGCTTTAAGGAGTACTGTTGCCATGTCTGATCGTTCTTCTGAACGACCCTATGATGTTGTCCTCTATGGTGCCAGCGGCTTTGTCGGTCAGCAAACGGTACAGTACTTTGCCACTCATGCGTCTCCTGAAGGGGTACGATGGGCGATTGCTGGGCGTAACCGCCAGAAATTAGAAACCGTTCGAAGTGAGATTGGTGTAGGGGTAGAGGTGCTGGTGGCAGATAGCCAAGACCAGAATGCAATGGATGCGATCGTCTCGCAAACCCGCGTGATTCTGAACACGGCTGGACCCTTTGCCCTTTATGCTAATGCCCTGGTCGATGCTTGCGTTCGGTTTGGAACTCATTACGTTGACATTACCGGAGAAACTCCCTGGGTCAAAACCCTGATCGATCGTTACCATGCTCAGGCGGCGACTGATGGAACCCGCATCATCCCCTGTTGTGGCTTTGATTCGGTTCCATCTGATCTGGGAACTTATCTGCTTGTTCGTCACCTGCAACGAGAATTCGGTGTGTCGTGTCAGGAGGTCAATGCTTATTTTCAAGCCTTCGGGGGGTTCAACGGCGGCACTCTGGCATCAGCAATGAATCTCTACGACTCGCCAGGAGCAGCCCAAATGAATCATCCCTTTTTTCTCAATCCCTCTGCCCTCCACTCTCAAGCCGAAGTTGACCGCAACCGTGACCCGCAAATGCCATCCTTTGATCCGAACCTCAATACCTGGGTTGGACCCTTTTTTATGGGAGTCGTGAACACCCGTATTGTCCGCCGCAGTAGTGCTTTGTACGAGGAATGGCAGGAACCTTATGGCCCCCACTTCACCTATCAAGAGTATCTCAAGTTTGACGAGCCACTGGCATGGTGGAAGGCAACGGGTGTAACGGCGACTCTAGCACTGTTCATGGGAATTCTACAACAAACCCAGACGCGATTGCTGCTACAACCGATCCTACCTAAACCGGGTGAGGGACCCTCTAAGCAAACGATGAATGAGGGATGGTTCACCTGTGAACTGTTAGGGACTGCGGTAGACGGGCGTAAGATACGAGGACTGATTCGAGATCAGGGCGACCCTGGCAACCGAGCAACGGTGAAATTTGTGTGTGAGGCTGCCTTGAGTCTGGCTCTGCAAATGAATGAGTTACCCGGTGGTCAAACACGGGGAGGCATTCTTACACCAGCAACCGGGTTGGGGGATGTTCTGGCAGAACGATTACGTCGGGCTGGGATGACGCTCAATTTTTTTCATTAACTGGAGTACAGCATTTGCAACACCGTTTTGTAGATCAAGTGTGATTAAGTTCTCTGCGGTTCGGAGTTGCAATGTAGCATTGTCAGTTGAGTAAATGATTTGCTCCAAGATGTCGATCGCTCTCAATTTACCAGGATTGATTCTTCCCAAGCTATAAGCAGTTCTTCGGCAAACAGTATCCTCCTGAATTGCTTCCAGAATCTCCTTCAGAGAAGTAAGCACGATCGGCATGGGTACGGGCTGACAGTGCCAGGTGCTCTATGAGATG
>JANRKG010000150.1:0-22888 GCA_033763635.1 Leptolyngbyaceae cyanobacterium bins.59 | reverse complement strand
GTATTTTCTAAATTCGCCATTTCTACTTTCTCTACTCACACTTACCATTATCTTCGTCTACCAGCGATCGTGCTCCAAATTAAGAAAGAGTCAAAATAATGGAGAATAGGGGATTCGAACCCCTCGCCTCAGCGGTGCGATCGCTGCGCTCTACCAAATGAGCTAATTCCCCGTCAGTCTATCTATTTTAGCAAAGGGAGCGCTCCTTGCCTCAGCCCGCCCGGGCATAGACCTGGCGCACCCGATCGAGTTCCAGGTCTGATAGATAATCAACGGCCCAGTTGGACTGGCGTTGCATCATGTGGAAGGGATAGGTGTTTGCAACGCCAACCACCGACATTCCGGCCCGTTTCGCCGCTTGAATACCAGGAGGGGTGTCTTCGATCGCCAAACATTCAGAGGGCTTCAGGTTCAAGTCTGGAAACTGCTTATTCAGGCGATCGATCGCCAGCAGATACCCATCCGGTTCGGGTTTGCTGGTCTTGATGTCATCTCCACCCACAACAACAGAGAAATGGGGAGCTAGTTCGGTGCGTTCGAGGACGAGTAGAATTTCCGATCGCAACGCACCACTGACTACCGCGAGCTTGAGTTGAGCCGATCGCAGATTGAAAATGAGATCTCGCAGACCGGGATAAATAGGCAATTTGGGCATAGCTTCCAGGGTTTCGAGATAGGCCCGTGCTTTCCGAGCAATCATCCCTTCTAACTGGCTCTCGGTCAGGACCCGACCTCGGCTTCCTAAGAGATCGACCAGGCAGATTCGATCGCTCCGTCCCAAACAAAACCGCTCGAACTCTCCCCGTTGAGGCCGCAGATTCTCTTCGACTATTAACTGCTCAATGAGCTTTTTATGAATGGGTTCATCTTTGATGATGACTCCATTGAAATCAAACAAAACGGCTTTGAGTCCCATACCCTACTGTAATCGTTCCAAACGCGGGTTGCATCCCTTCTGTATTGTCTTCCATCATCCGGGCATCCCTCCGGTTCCGGACGGTTGCTGCATCAGGATTTTGAGCAGAAAGGGGTTTAACTCCATAGGACACCTGATGAATCCACCACAGGTCACGACTGGTTACGGCTCCAAAACCAGCCCTCCCCAGCCATGCATCTAAATTCCCAGCCGCGTAGGATTTGATATAGGGTTCTTCAAAAATTTCTGTGAGCCACCCAACCTGATTGAGCGTTTTTTGATTACCATCTAGAATCACGATTTCGCCGCCCACAGTTAGCAAACGGTGGCATTCAGTCAAGATTGCGCGGGTGATGGATGGGGGCGTTTCATGAAAGAGCAGAGATGCCGTTACGAGGTCGAAGGAGGCATCGGGGAAGAGGGTTCGCTCGGCATTTCCATGAACCAGAGTCAGGGGCACGCCTGCCTTCTTTGCTTTGGACTCCGCAATTACCAGCATCGGGACAGATAAATCTAGCCCAATCACCTCTGCGTCTGGAAACGCTTGCTTGAGCAGCAAGGTTGTAGAGCCTGTTCCACAAGCCAGGTCTAGAATGCGCCTGGGGTGGCCTTTGACAGCCTGAACAACTTCTTGACGCACCAGGGCTTCATTCGGTGGCAGGGCATATTGAAGGATGGGATCATAGGATAGGGCTGCTTCCCGGTTAAGATACCCGCCCTGGATGCCATGAAAGTTTTGAGATTCGTAATACTCTGGGTAGGTCAGCGTCGAGCAACGGAGGCGATCGGTCGCAGCTTGCCAGTCGATCGATTCGTAGGCCCGCATCACCGCTTTCTGATCCACCAGTAGCTCTAACACGGGAGCGAGATACCGCTCAAAAATCGTATCTTTGCCTGTTGCCATAGGAATCTACCATAAGGGTTCCAAGGGGGTGATAGCACGTCCTTACCACCCTGTCTGAGGTCTAGCCAATCCCCGGAAAGTGATCGATCTGGGCATAGCCACTGAACAGAAGCCGATCGCCGTGAGTTTCTAAGCGATTGAGCCGCATCGTGACCCCATCCAGATCAAATCGGTCCAGGTCAACCAAACCATTAAGCACCTGTGCAAAAGCAAGGGTCACAATTTGGGAGACTCCCCGCAGATTTTCGGGAACAGGGTCCGCGATAAACTGAGGATTTTGAAACAGAATCCGTCGCCGCCGCTCAATCACCAGGGTCGCGATTAGGCTAATGGGAACGATGCCATTGGGCAGTTCTGCTTTGGCAAGTAACTGGACCTGATTGTTGGGGAGTAGCTTGAGTTGAACGTCACTAAAAGAAACGGGTTCGCCCCCAGAAAAATTGTCTAATTCTGGAGAAGAAACATTTTGGAGTTTTTTGGAAACCAGTTCTGCTGAGAAGGCGTGATTTAACCCAGCTTCCGACAAAACGACCTGGGCGACGGCCTGGGTGGGTTGCTTGAGACGAATTTTTCCGGCAAGAGCAGAACTAAAGTCGATCGCAACCGCATCGGTCTCAAAAGACATTTCCTCAACCCGGAAGTCTTTGCGAATGACCAATCCAGTTCCGTTCATCTTGAAGCTGTCCAGACTGCCCTGGAGCATTTTGCTGGAGGGTTGACACCGAATGGAAACATCAACCGAGTTGCTCTGAGTAAACAGATGGCGAATACATTGGCTGGCGACTGTGTTCAGCATCCGTTCTCCAAAATCTGCGCCTGGGGGAGTTGTGAAGCTAGTAAGACCGCCGAGCATGGAATTTCTGTCCGTAACAGTTCTTCATAACCATTTGTAACAAATGCTGGACACATCAGCAATCAATCTTGAGAGATTTAGTCATTTGTGTCTCTAATCTAAGCCATAACTTGAGCGGTAAGGGGCGGTTACTTCCCAGGTAAAAAAATCCGAGAAATAACCGCCCCTTGCTGATCCCAGGCTGAAGTGCCCCCTTAATTTTGTCGGTTAGATAATCGTGCGATCGGAAATTACTGCATTTTTGAGAACGACAACAATCCCACTTCGGATGTAGAAGCCCAGATTTTCTCGTTCGGCTTCTTCGACCCGATCTTTGTTCACAATCTGCACATCACAGCCGATTCGGGCATTTTTATCAACGATAGCCCGCCGAATGGTGGTATTGGCTCCGATCCCCAGAGGAATGCTGCCGGGGTCACAGTCTGACTGGCGTTCAGCAAAGGGCTGGTAGTAGTCTGCTCCCATAATGAGGGAATCTTCGATCACACAACCTGATTCCACACGGGTCCGAACACCTAAAACAGAGTGGCGAATAGAGCAATTTTTCAGAATGCACCCTTCTCCAATCATCGATTCGGAGATGTTGCAGTCCAGCATTTTACTGGGGGGCAGATATCGAGAACGGGTGTAGATGGGGGCTTTCTCATCATAGAAACTAAACGGTGGCTGAGGCTGTTGGGTCAGGGCCAGGTTTGCATCGTAGAAGGATTCGATCGTCCCAATATCTTCCCAGTAGTCATCAAACAGATACGCCTGAACGTTGTAGTCCTTCGCCGTTGCCGGGATGATTTCTTTCCCAAAATCTGTTCTTTCAGGGGACTCACTCAGCAATTTCACCAGCACATCTTTTTTAAAGACGTAGATCCCCATTGAAGCGATGTAGGGCTTTTCCTTCGCCTCTTCGGAAGTCAGACCCAGAATGGTGGTATCCACTTGCATCCGCTTCAGAGCGTCTCCTTTCGGCTTCTCACTGAAATCAACAATTCGCCCAGAATCGTCAATTTTCATCAGCCCAAAGTCTGAGGCTCGTTTTTCATCCATCGGCACCACTGACAGAGTGATATCGGCATTTGTCTCGTGGTGGCGTTTCACGAACTGGGCATAATCCATCCGGTACAGGTGATCACCGGACAGAATCAAGTATTCATCGACATCCCATTCTTGAAACAGCCACAGATATTGACGCACTGCATCGGCTGTTCCCTGGAACCAGTTAGGATTTTCAGGGGTTTGTTGAGCGGCCAAAACCTCCACAAACCCATCTGAAAAACCAGAAAAGGAGTAAGCACGAGCAATGTGGCGATTGAGAGATGCCGAGTTGAACTGGGTGAGAACGTAGATTTTAAGGATTTCTGAATTAATACAATTACTGACTGGAATATCAATCAAGCGATATTTTCCTGCCAGGGGCACCGCAGGTTTTGCCCTTAATTTAGTGAGTGGATACAGGCGAGTTCCTGCGCCCCCTCCAAGAATGATTGCTAAAACTCTTTTCACAACAACCTCTTAACTGCCAGTCAACTCCCAAATCCAGTGTCGGACTGTCTGGATCAGTTGACAAGGGGGAAGAGGTAGAAAAAAAGAAAAATAGCAATCTAACTCTGGGAGGGTTAGGAGTTGGGAACTAAGACCTGAGAGATGAAAAGGTTTCTATAAAAGGCTTTGGGGTAAAAAGCGATCGAAACTGTGAAATTGATGAAGCTTTGGATTAGATTAACCCGTGGCTGGAAATCACAGACTCTTTAGATAACTGAGCAAATCAGCCATTTCTTGGGGGCTGGGCTGAAATTGGGGCATGGGAGGAGTCTGCCCACTGATGACCTGATAAATTAGCCTGAAATCCGACTTGCGCTCAGAGATATTTTTCAGGCTTGGCCCCACATGACCATCTGCCATCAATCCATGACATCCTGAGCAATTCATTTGGAAAATGGCATGCCCTTGAATTGGGTTCCCTGCCAGGGATAGAACACTTTTGATGTAGGGATCAGAAAGCCGCCACTGGTGAATCCCAAAGATCAGCAAGAAGATTGTCAGACCGATCGCCAGCACGAGGAGGCCCAACTTCTGCATCAAAACTTCTGGCTTGGTCAAGGGATTATCCAAGGGTCGATCGCTCGGCAACTAAATTAGACATAAGTTCTCATCTAATAACATAACTTAACTTAGGAGAGGTTTTCTTGCAGATCCTTCATACAGATTTCAGGTTGTCAGACTGCTTTTCAGCTAAATCGGGGATTCGCTTTTTTTCGACCCAAGATTGTAGGATGAGAATGAGGTAAACATCATTTAACAAGGAGATTGGATAACGTGGTTGAGCCTTTACTATCTGGCATCGTTCTCGGCCTGATCCCCATTACGCTGGCGGGGCTGTTTGTTGCTGCCTATCTTCAGTACCGTCGCGGGAATCAACTGGGCCTGTAAGTGGGCCTGTAAGGGAATTATCTAAGGGTGAAGTCCTAAAGTTCTGTTGAACCTTCACCCTTAGGTTGCCCGTTTTCCAGGGATTCCTCAGGGGCATTGATAGGGCAGTAGAAAGTGAGGGCAGTCCCCCCATAGTTTTTTTCTCGACAGATGGCTAGCCCTGCGATCGGTTCCATATTCCACCCCTCCGATCGGTGTTCTACCGCGATCTCCCCTTCCAAGGAAAGTAGGTGGTACTCAGCAACCATTGTTAGGACAGGTTGATAGAGATTGCTGGCGTAGGGAGGGTCGAAATAGATGCGATCGAACTGCTGGCCTTGCAACCCTGGCAGACGTTTTAGCACATCGCCCTGCACCAAACGAAATTGCTCCGGAGCCTGGGCAACTGCTTCCCAATTTTGACGAATGACCCGACAAGCCTGACTCGATTGTTCGATTCCAACCACGAGGGTTGCTTTGCGGCAGAGTGCCTCCGCCCCCATTGCCCCGCTTCCTGCACATAAATCTAGCCAACGGCATCCGGCGATCGTTCCCTGCCAAATGTTGAAGACCGCTTCTCGCACCCGTCCAGGGGTCGGGCGGGTTGCTTGACCAGGCAAGGTTTTCAGGGCGCGATTGCCAGAAATACGCAGGGACATAGATTTACGCCATAAATCCGGCAATCCGGTCTACCGCTGCTTCCAAAATCGGCGGTTCGTGAACCAGGGCAAATCGGACATACCCTTCCCCTGCCTTCCCGAACCCCATGCCTGGAGAGACTGCAACCCCGGTTGCCTCTGCTAACTGCGTACAGAATTCTACTGAAGATTGGGCATCCCGATCGGGCAGTTTCGCCCAGATGTACATAGTGGCAGAAGGAATAGGCACCTGCCAACCAATACGGTGCAGGGCATTAGCAAAGGCATCTCGACGACGCTGGAACGTCGCAACCATTTCCTGAACCTGTTCCTGGGGACCTGTGAGGGCAGCGATCGCCCCATTCAGAATGCCGCCATACTGGTTAAAGTCGATCGAGGCTTTCACCTGACGGAGGGCGCGGATTAGTTCTGCATTGCCGATCGCATACCCCACCCGAAACCCCCCCATGTTATAGGACTTAGAAAGGGTAAAAAATTCAATGGAAACGCTCTTCTCTGGGTCCGCTTGCAGGATGGAGGGAGGTTTTACTCCATCAAAGATGAGATCGGCATAGGGAAAATCGTGGGCTAGCACTAAATTGTGCCGTTGACAGAAGGCGACCGCTTCCCGGAAGAACCAGAGGGGAGCCGTGGCTGTCGTTGGGTTGTGGGGATAGCTAAGGACCATCAAGCGGGCCTGAGCCAGAACAGGGGCAGGGATTTCTTCCAGGATGGGCAAGAAATCATGAGCCTCCCGCAAAGGCATGGGATAAATTTGACCATTGGCTAGATAGACTCCCCCCGCATGGGAAGGATAGCCAGGGTCCATCAGGAGGGCAAAATCACCCGGATTGAGAACTGCCAGGGGAAGGTGAGCCGTCCCTTCCTGGGAGCCAATCAGGGGTAACACTTCGGTTTCTGGATCAACAGGAACACCGTAGCGCTGGGTGTACCAGGCCGCCGCTGCCTCACGAAAGGCTTTGGTGCCATGAAAGAGCAGGTATCCGTGGGTAGAAGGATCGGTGAGAGAGTGGGCGATCATCTCTAGCACATGGGAAGCGGCAGGCAGGTCAGACGACCCTAGAGAGAGATCAATCAAGTCTCGCCCCGCTGCTCTGGCTCTGGCCTTGGCCTGGTCCATCTCAGCGAAAACATTAAACTTTAACGGCTCCAACCGTTTCGCAAATTGCATGATCTCCCCCTCGCACAGTATCTAACCTGAACTAATTCCATCATGCCTAGACTGTTTATCTCATGAGCATGCGTCCCTCCATGCCTCCCAATGTCGGATGTTCGACTGGTCAGATCAGCTACCCGCTAACAATGGCAGCTTTTCCTCCAGAATTTCTTGTATCTTCTGGCGGGTAATGGCCCCTTCCCAGGAACCCTCCAGTTCTCCTTGATGGAACAGCCGGAGGGCAGGCACACCTTCCACCTTGCACTGGGCAACGGTAGACGGATTGGGATCTACCTCCATTTTGATGACCTTCAGCCGATCGCTGTACTGACTGGCAACCCAATCGATCGAGGGAGAAACCAGACGGCAGGGACCACACCAGGATGCCCAAAAGTAAACTAAAACGGGTGTTTCATTTACCTTCAGCACTTCGGCTTCAAAGTCGGTATCTGCAATGGTCGTTACACCACCGGGCATGGCAACCTCTGAATCTAAGATTTTTTACAAAACTTCAATCTATTCTATTTTGCCTGGTTCGTGAACCGCTGACAATTACGTAACCAGGATTACATTTTGTTGTGTCAGGATGTCTTGATGTAATGAGTGGGGATCAGGAATCGTAATAAAAAAGCCAGGAGTGATCCTGGCTGTCTCAATTTCACGTTAGAGAAGGATTATAGCTGGTCTAACTGGGATTTCAAGGCTTCCAGTTCGGCATCAACAGCGGCATCTTTGGGCGCGGCACTGGCTTGGCCTCCCGCAGGAAGTTGAGCTTGATTGGGGGCAGCCCCTCCCAGAAGTTGAGCCTTCATCGCCGCCAGTTCATCTTCTACACCACTCCCCGCTTCCAGGGCAGCAAACTGAGATTCCAGATTGGCTCCCGCCAGTTCTGATGCGGCTTGCGATCGAGCTTCCATCTGCAAAACCTTCTCTTCCATCCGTTCGAAGGCTCCCATTGCGGTGCTGGTACCCATGCGGCCCACCGTACTCTGGAGTTGCTCGTTAGCCTTCGCCGCTGAAACCCGTGCCTTGAGCATGTCTTTCTTGGTCTTCGCCTCAGAAATCTTGCCCTCAACAGCAATCAGGTTGCGTTTCAAACCATCTACCTGGGTCGTTTGCTGATCCAGTTGAGTTTTCAATGCATTGGCACTTTCAGCATAGGTTTTCTTACGGGTCAGGGCTTCCCGTGCCAGGTTCTCATCCCCTTTCTGGAGGGCCAGTTGTGCCCGTTGTTGCCAGTTATTTGCTTCAGTCTGAGCCTGGTTGTATTGTTGTTGGGTTCGTTTCTGGCTGGCGATCGCACTGGCGACGGCCTGACGCAACTGCACCAGGTCTTCCTGCATATCGATGATGGCCTGTTCCAGAATCTTTTCAGGGTCTTCCGCTTTGCTGACCAGATCGTTCACATTGGCCCGGACGACCCGGCTAATCCGATCAAATAATCCCATGACTCAGCTTCCTTAGTAATGAAGTGTATGAATGAGGATGGAGTGTAGCAGTCAAAAGTGCGAAGGTTGCAAGCTAATCCTGCCAAAGCACGGTCTAAAAATTGTTTAGAAACAGTTTTCTAGAAACAATTACCCAGAAACAATGGCTGGATTTGCCATTGCCGATAGGTACGAAGTAGATTCAAAGCGCTTGCTCCATTTTCGCAAATCAGAGACAGATGACTGAAGACTCCTGATTTCGATAATAGCTTGTAAGACAAAGGGGCTGTCACCAGCCCCTTCGCAAAGATTCAGATTAAACCAGCTTCAAGTTCGGATACTGGGCGATGATGTCATCTGAAGTGAGGGTGTCCCCTTCCGCCTGGGGTGCCCACAGCACTTCTAGCGCCAGGAGCCGATCGCTCGAAATCGCACCAATTTGGCTCAGAGCACGACGGAGATCCTCACTGGAGTTGATTGCAGGGAGTTGCAAATTCCCCATCATGCCCACCAGAATCGTGGCAACGATATACTCTCCAGGACCCTGATCCGAATTCAGATCTGCGAGTGGCCCACCTGCTGCTTGCAGGGTTCCCGCCGCGGAAGCAGATCGCAACTGCAACTGATTGTTCACATTTGACAGGGTTTCTTCACTGAACTTACTGCGTTCTGCCAGAGCCAGCCGATTAAATTGGGCTTCCGCAGTTTGTAGTCGAGCTTGCTGAGATTGAGTTCCAGCATACACCCAGTATTCAGGATGGCGCAGAAGGGAAAGAGTCGTTTCCTGTAAAGCCTGGGTCAAACCAGCCGTAGAACCCGTATTGGCACTTTGGGCGATGCGATCGAGGTCAGATCGGAGAGTCTGGGCGCTTGCCAACAAACCCACTTGTAATTGAGCGATCGATACGGTTGGATTGGGATTTTCAAAGGAGTCAACCTCATCCCCAGAACGGAAGCGGCGGAAAGCCTGAACTGCAATTCCTCCAACGGTTAACAGCACTAACAGACCAAACAACCCACCAAAACCACCGCCTACCCCAATAAACGTAGGGAAGGGGACAAAGAAAAATGGGTTGGGCGCATATCCATAACCGGGGCCTCGTGAGTAAGAAGAGGGACCACCGGAGTAGGGTCTGGGGGAATAGGTACGGGTAGGTGCCCGGAAGGAACCACCACCAAAACGGCCCCCGCTTGTCGCAGCCAGTGCGCCATCGACATGACCAAAGGCCAAAGTCAACACTAGCCCGATCGCCATCAGGGATTTCAAAAGGGGTTTAATAACTGGAAGGATTTTTTTGAACATAACCTACGCCTACCCAAGAAAAAACAGGTTGCCTCTGGAAAATCTTATCGGAGTCTCATTTGTGCGGTTCTAAACAGTAACCAGTATTGAGCAGACCGCCTAATCCATGCAACCCATTCCCATCAGGAAATCGTGTCGTCTCCGTTAAGACTTATGAACCTGAGGCCACTCCTATAATGTATCGCTTTCATCAAAATCCCTGGCATCCATCCGAGAGTGATTTCCGGGGTGGATTCCCGAATGGCGCGGTGAGGGACTGAAAGAGAAGCCGTGACTTCACCCGCCCCCGACGATCGTGACCACTTCCAGGCGATCCCCTTCTTGAATCTGAGTTTGCTCCCAGAACTGACGATGGAGGATCTCGCCATTGTACTCCACTGCAACTAACCGGGGATTCATACCCAGATGGGTCAGAAGATCGGGCAGGGTTAGCAGGGCAGGGCAGGTGCGGGAGTGACCGTTGACTTGAATGGAAATTTCGTGGATGGTTTCAGGAAGATTAGCCATGATGGGACTGATTCCGTGTATCGTGCGCGAGGGTGACTTGTTTGGCATGAAGTTGGGAGAGAAAGTATTGAACTGCTAGCGTGGGTTGTTCTGCGTTCATAATGGCCCGCACGACGGACACCCTTTCTGCCCCAGCGTCCAATACTTCTTTGACATTATTCGTATCGATGCCTCCGATCGCAAACCAGGGAACAGGCGTATGGGCAACGGCATGGCGGATGTAGTCAGTCCCAACGGCAGCTTTCCCAGCCTTGGTAGGCGTTTCGTAAATCGGGCCAACCCCTACATAGTCCGCCCCTTCTTGAAGGGCACGGTAGAGTTCATCAGGGTTGGTCGTAGAACGCCCAATCAGGCGATCGTTACCCAAAATTTTGCGAGCCGCTGCCACGGACATATCCTGCTGCCCCAGATGGACCCCATCGGCATCGACGGCCAGGGCAATATCGGGGCGATCGTTGACGATGAATAAAGCCTCATAGCGATGACAAAGTTCTCGTAGCTGATAGGCATTTTGGAGTAGAGTATCTCCCCCTGCCGTCTTATCTCGATATTGCACGAGGGTAACACCGCCCCGAAGTGCCGCTTCCACTGTTCCCACCAAATTCTCGACAGGGGATGTGATCAGGTAAAGGAACGATCGCAGTAATTTGTTATGCCGCTGATGGGCCGATAGATTGCTTTCTAACGTATAGACTCGGTAGCGCATTTGCTTAAATGCGGCTCCCATCTCCGGGCTGTAAAGCTTGCCGTATTCCTCCAGCACCCGCATCGCTTCTTGAATCCGGGCGAAGTTGACGTGCAGAACCTGCTGCACACTGGAGCGTTGCTGTTCCTGGGGGTGGGTCAGGTCCGTACCCGGATCGCCAGGGGTATCACGGGCCAATCGGATTTCCGGACTGTGCCAGCGTGCAACCTCCTGACGCAGATGCTTACATTCCTCTGTGAAATCTGTATGATTCAGTCCAAATCGGCACCACTCCTCAATAATGCGAAGCCCTTCCCGTGCCCGGTCTAGATTGGCATCCAAAATTCGCTTCACCCCGGTCTGTACCATTCCTGTCCAATGATCCCGATCGCCCATGCCTACAATTCTCTCAATGCACCCATCGTAACAAGAGAAGCTCACAATTTTTTCGTCAGGTCTGGACGAATGTACCTGAATACGCTACAACGATGGGCAATCTCTTGGAAAATCTGGAACTGACTTGATCCCAAGGCTGTCCAGGGGAGGGATGGAATTGACAGAGGAGTGAGCCATGAACCGTAACCCGATCGCCACTTTGGGCTTTATTGCCCTGCTATTGCTAGGGACTGCACCTGATGTGAAAGCCCAGTGGTCTGGTCCGTCCTCTGGCTTTGCTGAACAGCAAGGGGCTTCCCAGGCAACTGTGTTACTTGTAAATTCTCGATCAGGAAGCGATCGAACTGGGAATGGCAATGAGCGATCGCCCTTCAAAACCCTCACCCATGCGTTACGGATTGCCCAACCGAACACCCTCATCATTTTGGCTCCCGGAATTTACAGTGGGCAGACGGGGGAGACCTTTCCCATTCAACTGAAACCGGGGGTGACGGTTCAGGGTAATCCTGAAGATCGAGGAAAAACGGTTATTCTGCGGGGTGGGGGAGATATTCTCAGCCCAACAATGGCCCGCCAGAATGTAACGGTGTTGGGAACGAATCAGGCGGGATTGGCAGGGGTTACGGTTTCGAATCCGAATCCACGCGGGTATGGGTTATGGATTGAATCGACTAGCCCGACGATCGCCAGCAGTACTTTTACGAACAATACCCATGATGGGATTGTCATTGCAGGGAATGCCAGATCCCTGATTCGTGAGAATTATGTATACCGAAACGGGGCCAATGGCATCAGCATTTTGGGAACGGCCCGTCCAGAGGTTCGTGAGAATGTGGTTGAACGTACTGGATTTGGGATTAACGTTGCTCAGAATGCGGCTCCCCTGATGGTTGGCAATCGGATTGTGGGCAACGAAGACGGAATCGTAGTCCAAAACCGTGCCCAGCCCGTGCTGAGAAGTAATTTGATTGAAAGAAATATTCGGGATGGTCTCGTGACGATCGCCCAGGCCGAACCGAACCTGGGAACCCCTGAGGAAGCAGGGGGCAATCAATTCAGTCGCAATGGTCGATGGGATATCAACGCCCAGTCAAGCCAACAAACAATTCTGGCATTCGGAAATCAATTGGCAAGCGATCGACTGCGGGGAAACATCAACTGGGAGGAACAGTCTCCCGTGGGGCGATCGGTGGCTCTTACTGCACCCCCCGCCCCAATTCAGTCCATCCTTGTGCGCGAGATTCGGCGGGGCAGTCCTTCCCGCCCGGAAACACCCCTGACCGCTGCCGCCTTTCCGGTCCCGTCTCAATTGGTTCCGAATTCGCCCGATCGCTCTGTACCAATTTCCTTAAAAACCCGATCGATTCCAGTGCCGTCTCCGTTGGTTCAGAATTCCCCTATTCGTTCTGTACCACTTCCCTCGGAAACCCAATCGATTCCAATTCCGGTGCCCCCTCCTCAGACGGTGACTGTTCGCCAAGTGTCCAGTACGAGGCAGGCGCGACCCTCTTCCAGGCAAAGCAGAACCCTCACCCTGCGGCCCCTTCCTCCTGCTGCCGAAAGCATTCCAATTCCGGTTCCTCCTCCTGAAACAGCTCCTGCCCTACCTGCGGAATTTCGAGATAAACCTGCAACGGGGTTGTTACCTGTCCCCGGTCCCAATATCCCCATTGGCAAGGGAGGAAAGACTCCCCCTCCCCCCAATACTCGGTTGGCAGCGCTCCGGTATCGGGTACTGGTGGAGGCTCAGGACGAGTTACAGACATCTCAGATTCGATCGCTCGTTCCAGACGCTTTCAACACGTTTATGAAAGGTCGTCGGGTGATTCAGGCAGGAGCCTTTGCAGAGAGGACAAAGGCCGATGAACTGTTGCAAATGCTTTTGAGTAACGGGTTACAGGCCCGAATCGAAGAATTGTAGAAGTGCTCAGCGAAGCCGAAACCAGAGGGAAATGTGTTTTCTAGAAGTCTTCTGAGTCATCTGCTGCCAAAAACTCCAGGTAGGAATTGGTTAATTCTTTGACAGCTAATTCATAAAACTGCCGCCCATGTTCCGGCGTTGCCAAAGCGGGATTGGACCCCATGCGACCATCTGGATAGCGTCTACGGAAGTCTGTAGCACTATAAATCGCATGAGTTTTGTTGACTGGTGCTTCTAGAGAAGCTTGTTTAATGACATTGGGGTACAGGTATTGGGTCAGAGCCACTTCGCTGGGAGTCGCATGGGAACCCTCCTGATCCCCATAGAGTTCACGGGCCAGTTTATACACACTACTTGCCATAAACCAGTTGCCGACCTGACATTGAACGCGATCGGCATTGGGAAAATTTAACTCAGCGAGATAGGCATAGGTTTCAGCAAACGCCGCCTTGAGGGTCGCAATGTTTCCCCCATGTCCATTAATAAAGAAGAAGCGGGTGAATCCAGCACGAACTAAACTACTGAGATAGTCCCGAACAACCAGAATCAGGGTGCTGGGTTTGAGGCTGATGGTTCCTGGAAAAGCACCGTGATGAAGGGCCATTCCAACCTGAATCGTCGGTCCTACCATGGCCTGGGCTGCTTCACTGACTCCCCGTGCGACCGCTTCTGCACAGATTGCATCCGTGCCAATTAACCCCGTTGGCCCATGCTGTTCGGTTGAACCAATGGGAAGGATAATTCCGGAGGATTTTTGCAGGTAAGTCTCGACTTCAGGCCACGTACTAAGATGAAGCTGCATGATATTTTCTACAACAAATTTTTTCTACAACCCAGGGGTTCTCTATAACAAAGGGTTTCCACACAAAGTTTTTCACGACAAGGTTTTTCACGACAAAGCGAGAGCAAGGATGTTGAACGCTGGAAAACCTTGGGGTATTTGAAGATTTTGGGAATTTCTAGAATAAACCAGTTTTTCTGGTTAAGTTACCAGTTAACATGACCAACAATCGCTAAAATAGTGATACGAGGTAGTGTTCTGGGCTACTATATCAGTCTCCTGTTAGAGTTCCCCAGATGTAGTGGTTAGTTCTAGGTCAACCTTTATGTAAAGCTCATATAAAGCTTATATAAAGCCTTCTCAAAACTTTCTCAGAAGTCCATTGACAGGTTTTTTACACAATTTTCTACAGGTAAAATTTGCCACAATTAAAATTTGCCATAACGAAAATTTTCATGTCTAAAATTTTCATGTCCAAGGCTTGCCAGGTATCCCAAAGCACCTACAGCATTGAGAGCCACAGCATTGAGAGCCACAGCCACAGATTGGAAGGTAAGTCTGACAACAAAACGTCTGATAATGGATCTGGTGGCAGTGTTGTTCGTGTTGAGAGTGGTGCAATCCATTGGGGAGGTTTGATGGATTTGCCTCAAGCTCAAATAGGGTACGGGCAAAAAGGCGATATTGGACTGATTCTCTGGTCAGGTGCAAACCCAAAATTGAATGGGAATATCAGTTGTCGAGATATCCCTGAGCCGAGAAGTTTTACCTCTGGCTCATTTGCTCTGTGATTTTTTACTTTGTGATCTTTTGCTTTGTGATTTTTCTGATTGTTGTCTCTCAGCCTAAACCATGACTCCAACCCATCCACTTCGAGCCAGACGATTCGTTCCATTCGTTAGTTTGGGAGGATATCGAGAAGCGAACAAGGCTAACAATCACAGCCTGTCCTTCAAAGTTTTCTCTGGTTTCATGCAGGCTGAAACTAACCGTTGAGAGAACACTAGACGGTGACAGGGCTTTGCTTGTCCCTGGAGCGATCGTCCCATGAATCTCGTTGCCTTTCTCTTTTCTGTAAAGAACCTCACGAGAGAGCAACGGGGCTACAAAGTATCAAGCACTTCCATCATTTCGTGCTTAGGAGGAGCAACCATGTTACACCGCAAGATCTACCAACTCTGCTCAGAGGGTCGTGAAGTCTGGATCTTCTTGCGGGATCAGCAGCGTTGGATCGAACGTGCCCGTATTTTAGATATTGAGGGAGATTTGGTCACGCTGCGCTATGAAACAGATGAAGATGATGAGGTCTGTTCCTGGGAAGAAATGGTTCGCCTAGAAAGTATTGGGGCCGTTACCCAGAAGCTGGCAACGGTTCCCCGTGGTCATGTAGAACCTCTCGTCTCGGATGATTGCCCGGAAGCGGAACAAATTCGGAACACCCATGAAGAAGGGTAATTAGATAGAAGATAAATCACCTTTATTGCGTGCTTTAAAGGCTGGGCAAAACCCCTCTGGCGGAACTTTAAACCCTGCCAGAGGGGATGCTTCATTCCAACATCGTTGGCTGCGATAGTAAGCGCAAGTACCACAATGAGCTTTGCTGGGACCAATACCTTCACTCCATAGCGAAGAACGATCGGTGGTAGGGTTCAAAATCTCCCACTGGGAAAGACCGCGCAGCACCAGTTCTTCTCCCTGCCAGCGAATTTCCACCAGTCCTGTATCCGCGAACTTTTGCCAGCGGGGGTCTGCCATGATCGTATCGGGCAAGGTAATTGTGACGGAGGTAGCGGATTCCGTCAATTCCCCTTCGTAACTCCCGGTGGTCAGGGGGGAGTGCAGAAAGGTTTCTCCCACGGGCAACTCGACGATCGTTCCTGCTGAAGGAGTATGGAGATGGTAACGGCTCTGAAGTTCCTCCAAACCTGCGAGATCCATCAGGTAGGTGGGGGAACCGTGAATCAGCACCACATGCTGGGGCCGCAGGTTGTGAATAAATTGAGTTGTGCCTGCGCCATCGCAATGATCCGCCAGCAGGTAGGTTTCTACATCTACAGTGGTTGTAAAATCTGGGTCCACACTCGCTTTTTCCTGAAGTTTCTCCTCTAATCGAG
Source organism: Leptolyngbyaceae cyanobacterium bins.59 (assembly GCA_033763635.1). GTDB lineage: Bacteria > Cyanobacteriota > Cyanobacteriia > JANRKG01. Next base: position 6,863 of record JANRKG010000150.1, on the reverse strand, counting down.
CGAGTTTCTCCTGATGAACGGTGGGGATGTGCCGTTGGGGTAACAGGAGTAGCCAGTGATCATCGGTAGAGCAATAGAAACTCAGTTCCGTTTGGTCATCCGTGAGGACGATCGCCGAAACAGAGTTTTCCGGGTTCTGAGATAAGGAATTTCCAGGGGGGAGCCGCCGAACTTTGGGACGAACTCGCTCATCCCAAAAGAGGGGTTGGTGCTGGGCAAAGTTTTGAACATTACTGGGAAAGTGGGGGAGCAGATCCAGGTAAGTATCACAGGCAGTCGCAACGGCCCCATCGACCCAAATATCCACATCGCGTCCTGTAAAGTGATGGTGGCTTCGCAGTAACATCAATAGTTCCTGAGCCAACCCGATCGCAGGAGCAGGAAGTAAGACCGATTGCCGTTCTGTGAGCGCCTGACTGATGCGTTCTGCTAATTGGTTCTCCTGCTGGCGACGGCGGGGATGGCGGGCCGTACCGTAGGTGCCCTCAATGATGAGGACATCTGGCTTTAAGCCTCGCAGTGCTTCCAGGGGCATCCCTTCGACTAAGCGAGAATTCGACAGGAAAAAGTCTCCCGTGTAGAACAGAGTAAAGGACCGGGGGGGAGAGGCTTCTGGGCTGGCAGGGGGAGTATAGGTCAGCAAAAAAGCGGCGGCCCCTGGCAGGTGGCCTGCGGGCCAGAGTTCTGCACTCAACCCATCTCGAAACTCGACAGGCGATCGCCAGGGAAGGGCATGACAGCCAGGAAGCTCGGTAGAGGGAACCTCTGACCAGTTTAGGGGAAGCAGTTGAATCGTGGCTTCGCTAGCATAGATCGGCACCTGGGGACATGCCTGATGGAGCGCTAGTAACCCCTGAGCGTGGTCAGGATGGGCATGGCTACAGAGGATTAGATCAAGGGATAACCCACGCTCAATATCTGCGACTAGAGGGCTAATATCTTCTAACCCGCAGTCCAACAGGATGCGATAGGGACCCATCCGGACCAGCACACAGATCCCTTCACCCTCGTTTCCAACCGCATAGGGTAAACATTCCAGATCAACCACTGCCGAAATCCGCGCCTTCTGAAACGGTTATTTATATTGATTGGGAAGGTTTAATGAGCAGACCCGTTCCCATGGTAATTGTCTGTGTCATAGAAGCCATTCCGGGTGCCAAAGAAGAGGCAAAACAGGATAAAGATAGGCGTTAACCCCAGTAAAATCAGCTTTACGTCCATTAGTTTTACATCCGTCGTTTTTATTGAATGGGTGAATATGAACCAAGTCTGGCGGGCAGATGGGATGTTAGCAGAATAAAAGGTTAGAGCAGAATTTCGTATTTTCCACTAAACTTTTTCAGAATTGCTCACCAAAACAGCTTTTCCACCCTGCTTTTCAGCAGAACTTGTCAGAATTAGAAAAGAAGTCTACTGAATTTTGGCACGAGCCTCAATTGTTGCAAAACCCTCTTCAAGGTGATTTTAATCGCAGTTCTGTTGGCTCCTCTGCATTGGAGCCGATCGCTCCTGAATGGCTATCCCGCCCTTCTCCGATCGTGGCTCCGGACCTACTGGGATGTACTTTGGTGCGGCAATGGTCTGATGGACTGACGCTGCGGGGAACGATCGTGGAAACTGAAGCCTATGCCCCCGGAGACCCTGCCTGTCATGCTTACCGCCGTCGCACTCCCCGAAACTCCGTCATGTTTGGGCCAGCGGGACATAGCTACGTGTATTTGATCTACGGCATGTACCACTGCCTGAACTTTGTCACGGATGCAGACGGGCAACCAAGTGCTGTGTTAATTCGGGCATTACAACTTCAAACCCTTCCCCCCTGGTTAACCCCTGCTGAACAGGCCAAACCCTATCGAGCCGCTGCGGGACCAGGAAAACTATGCCGTGCCCTCAAAATTGACCTTCAGTTAAACGCCCTCGCCCTCCAGGTTGGGCAACCCCTCTGGTTAGAGCATCGTGCTCCTGAGTTCCAGGAAAGGGTCGATCGCCAAACGATCGCCTTTGTCCAGACGACTCGCATTGGTTTAACTCAGGGAGTTGACCTGCCCTGGCGATGGTACATTCACGGTTGCCAAGCAGTTTCTAAAGATTGAGAAAGGAAGACAACCCTGGAATTGCCTCCAAATCATGCGTTGCGCTAGAATAGTACATGCGTATACATTGAGGGATTAAAATTTGTCAGACCTCTAAACTTTCTTTTAAGACTCATGGGTTAAGACTCATGGGTTAAGACTCACTGGCTGATAGAAGAGACATGATCTTATCGACAAATTCTTGGTGATCGACAACGGGTTTTGAAATGTAGCCATCGGCTCCGCTCTGCTTCAGAAAGTTCTCACGATCGCCCTGCATGGCATGGGCTGTCACCAGAATGATGGGAAGTTTAGAGGTTTGGGGGTCTGATTTAAGCATTTGCGTAATTTTGATCCCATCTACAGCTTTACCCTGGTACATGCTGCGGGAAAGGGATACATCCATCAAAATGATGTCTGCTTGCCCTGCCTGGGCAATTTGCATCACTTCTTCCACATTTTCCGTATGTCTGACCTCTAATCCACCCCGCTTCGTCAAAATTTTAGAGAAAACACGGGCGTTGATCAGGTCATCCTCCACAATTAGAACGGTTTTCATTATGATTTCCTTGCTACTTCCTGGTCTCTTGCTGTGGAATCCATAGATGCCAATGGAGTTGGCGATGATGCCAAAAATCACAAGCGTTACTTAATTCGCTACAGGGTGATTATTGCTGTTAATGGGTTCGTGAATTGGGTACATAGTCCTAAGATATCTGGTTCTAAGTATACGTTTCTCAATATATGCCTCAATCCATGCCTCAATCCATGACTTCTAGAGAAATCGGATCAGGTCAATGGGCCAGAGGAACCCAAAAAGGACCGGGGGAATTCCCGATATGAATACTCTGGGTTGATACTACAGTGTTTTTGAAAGCGGTGTTTTTGAAAGCGATGTTTTGAGAGGTAAATGTTTATCAGGATTCCCTACATAACAGAACGGTCTGGTCATGCAGCATTCAGGAAAACGCTGTACTGTGAGAAGTGTTTCTTTACTATCCTATCCATCTGTTGTGGTGACAGGGCAATGATCCAGGGGCATTGTCCGAATTAACACAATCCATAACCCACTTTTAAGTAGCGACCCTTTTACTTGGTAAACAGTGCAACGAAGGACAAACTCATGGCTAACCAGTTAAATCTGCTCCCTAAGGGACAGATCATCCCAACCGCGCTCCACTCAGAGATGCAACAGTCTTACCTGGAATATGCCATGAGTGTGATTGTAGGCCGTGCCCTCCCGGATGTCCGGGACGGTCTCAAGCCTGTGCATCGACGAATTTTGTATGCCATGCATGAGCTAGGTTTGACCCCCGATCGCCCCTATCGTAAATGTGCTCGTGTCGTTGGCGATGTGTTGGGGAAGTACCATCCCCACGGGGATCAGGCTGTCTATGATGCCCTGGTTCGCATGGTGCAGGATTTTTCCACTCGTTACCCATTATTGGGAGGGCATGGAAACTTTGGCTCGATCGACGATGACCCCCCAGCGGCAATGCGGTACACGGAAACTCGCCTTGCGGGGATCAGCCATGATTGTTTGTTAGAGAATATTAGCGAAGCAACGGTTAACTTTATTGGGAACTTCGATAACTCCCAGCAAGAACCAACGGTCTTACCTGCCCAACTTCCCTTTCTCCTGCTAAATGGCAGTTCTGGGATTGCGGTGGGGATGGCAACGAATATTCCTCCCCACAACTTAACAGAAGTGGTCGATGGGTTAATTGCCTTGATCGATCGCCCCACTCTGTCCGATGAGCAACTGCTGGACTTAATTCCCGGTCCCGATTTCCCAACAGGCGGCGAGATCATTGGGCAGGAGGGGATTCGAGAAATGTACACCAATGGGCGAGGCAGCGTTACCATGCGTGGCATTGCCCAGATCGAGGAGGTCAGCCCGGGGCGGGGCCGTCAGCGACGGACAGCTATCATCGTCACAGAACTTCCTTATCAGGTGAATAAAGCCGCCTGGATTGAGAAAGTAGCGGATCTGGTCAACCAGGGGCGGATTGAGGGGATTGTAGACATCCGGGATGAAAGCGATCGAGACGGCATGCGGGTGGTGATTGAGCTAAAGCGGGAAGCCAATCCTCAAAAAATCCTCCACCTCTTGTATAAGCAAACCGCCCTTCAGGCGAACTTTGGTGCGATTTTGCTGGCCCTGGTCGATGGGCAACCCTGTCAGTTGTCCCTCCGGCAATTGCTTCAGAATTTTCTAGATTTTCGGGAAGCAACGCTGACCCGCCACCATACCCACGAATTTCAACGGGCAGAAAGCCGTCTTCATGTAGTCGAGGGGCTATTGACCGCTTTAGCCCATTTAGACGACATCATTGAAATTTTGCGTCACGCCCCCGATGGTACGACCGCCCGCCAGACCTTGCAGGAACGCTATGCCCTGACCGAGCGGCAAGCAGGAGCCATCTTGAGTATGCCCCTCCGCCAACTTACGGGTATGGAACGGCAGAATTTGCAAACGGAATTTGAGAACCTGACGGCCCAAATGGCGGACTTACGGCGATTGTTGGACGATCGCCATGAGTTACTGAAAGCCCTGAAGAAAGAATTACGTGCCCTCAAGAAAAAATATGGGGATACCCGTCGAACTCGGATGGTAACGAGTGCTTCCGGGAAGGCCACTGCCTCAGGCGAGGGGGATTTAGAGGGAGATTCAGAGGGTGCCTTGGAGGGGGTGGCAGAAGAAGCGGAAATGGTGGTACTGGAACTGACCCATCGAGGCTACGCCCGCAGGCTTTCGACTAAAACGTTTCAGCGTCAACAGCGCACCCGTAACAGCGGGGAAAGCGTGACCGTTGCCGAGGACACGCAAGACTTTGTGAGTCAGGCCCAAACTGCGTTTACGGATCAGGAATTAGTGGTTTTGACCCGGGATGGGAAAGCCTATGCCGTCCAGGTTGGGGAAATTCCTGCGGGGAGTGGACGGGCTGCGAAGGGTGCGCCCCTGGTTGGCCTGTTACCAGAATCAGTACAGGGCAACCCCGATGCAATTGTATCCCGCTTTATAATGCCCGATGAACTGGAAGATCTGGATCTAGTAATGCTCTCCCGTCAGGGGCGCATGAAGCGAGTCCCCCTGGAAGAGTTCGTGAATATGACGGGGAGGGGGTTAGTGGCGATGAAACTAAAAGATGATGATGAATTAATGGCAGCACTCCTGGCCTACGAAGGGGAACAACTGGTCCTCGCCACCTCAGGAGGGCGCGTCTTGCGGTTTGAAATCAATGAAGAGGAACTACCCGTGATGGGGCGGACGGCTCAGGGGGTCCAGATGATTCGTCTGCGACGGCAGGAAGAACTGGTGGGTTGTGTCGTTCTAGAGGCTGACCAAAACCTGATCCTCATGACGCGCCAGGCTTACGCTAAGCAAATTCCAGTTCAATCCTTACGGTTGACCCATCGAGGTGAAATTGGTGCCCAGGCATTTCACTTTACTGTGAAGGGCGATGCTGTGCTGAAAGCGCTGCCCGTTACCCCTGAAGCTGAGCTCGGGTTACTTACCAGCAATAACCGCTTCATTCGCCTGTTACAGGATCAGGTTCCGGTACAAACCAAGGAAGATGGAGGCTCACAACTCGTAAGCCTTACCAAGAATGAAACGATCGCCATTGCCACCGATCTGCTGCCTGTGCTGTTTGAGCAGGAAGAATAAAACCAAAATGCCTTAGAGAGAATTTCTGATGAGACTTCTCTCTAAGGAGATTTCCAGAAAAGAGTTTACCTGTGGGTTGCCCTTCGACTCCGCTCAGGGCACGGGTGCTGGTTGAGCGAAGCGGAAACCAGTGGGTAGATTGTTTTTCAGAAATCTCCTAAGGCATCTCTTCACAAGAATGAGTTTTATCAATCGGACAAAGAATAAACCTGACCATCGATCAGAAGGCGGGTAATGCCTTTTGCTTGCAAATAGGTCGTTGTTTTTTCCAGCATCCGATTTCCTTCTGGAACTTTGATGACCCGCTGAGTTTTTCGGGAAAACCGACGGGCCACCCGATGGTTATCAAAGATGGGGAGAATCCGCTCTTGGACTTCGGTGTCTGGAATTTGTCCCAACACTCCAAAGTCTCGTAAGGGACGAGTAATTAACTCTGCTGCCCGATCGACCACGAGGTAAAACGTCTTGGGTACGGCTGCCTCCGATAAGGGCAATACTTGCACAAAAGCCTGGGCCGGAATGTTGGATAACTCGATTAAATCGACTTCATCATCGTCTAATCCGTCGTCATCGAGGTCATCATCATCCAGATCATCATCGAGATCATCGAGATCATCCTCATCCAAATCTTCGTCTTCTTCCAGATCGCTCAGTTCTGGCCCCAGCAGATCTTCCCGATGTTTTTCCTCCAGTACACTGATCCCCTCAGCATACCGATCGTCTAAAGCTCCACTGCCATTTGCCTGAACAGGCGCTTCGCCAAGGGCAAGCTGAGGTGCTGGCTCTCGAATCGGCTCAGGTTCCGTGACTTCAGGCTGCACGACTGACGATCGTTTGCGCTGCCTTCGAATTGGGCCTTCTGAGGCTGCAACAGCCTGGGGAGGCGGGGTTTCATCCTCTACAGCCACAAGCGTTGGGAGAACTGAATCACGATCACCCGATTCAACGACACAGTTGGGTTGAGAACGACCACCCCGCTTTTGCTGGATGAGTGCTTCATACACCGATTCTGCTAGATTACACTTCAGAATGCGGCTTACGGTGCTGGTACTAACACCAAAACGTTCAGCCAACGAAGAGGAAGACACCTCCGACGAGCGGTACGCATGGATAATATCTAG
>JANRKG010000149.1:0-4234 GCA_033763635.1 Leptolyngbyaceae cyanobacterium bins.59 | reverse complement strand
CCAGTTCTGTCATGAACCGTTCCATGCGGCGTATTTGGGTGGGTTTGTCAATTAAACTGCCCGATTCGTCGAATAGTGACTGCACATTGCTGAAATTGAGGTCGTAGAAAATTGTCATCAGTCCCAATTCCCGCATCACTGGCAGAAGGTTTTGAATAACGCGCGTCCCCCCAAACGGACCCGATGATACGCCACACAGTCCAACCGCTTTATGAATGTATTCCTTCAAGCAAGTATCCAGCACATGCTTTAACAATCCGGGATAACCGTGATTGTATTCAGGAACAACAATAATTAATCCATCAGCTTGTTCCATTTTGGCGGAGAAGCCAGGATTTTTGATGGATTCCCCTGCATCATCGGTTGCGATTGCAATGTTACGGATGTCAATTAACTCAGTTTTGACATCATCTCGTTGTCTCACTTGTTCTACAATAAACTTGGCAACTAACTCACTTTGACGACCCTGCCGAGGGGTTCCCAAAATCACCGGAATAAATAATGGTGAATTGTTCATTTTTATTGCTCCTGATAATTCTTCGTGATAATTCTAAAATGAGCCACCATCGATAACAAAGGTGCTTCCAGTAATGTAATTAGTTCAGCACAGGAGACAGTGACCATCAGTCAATCCAATGTGCCTAAATCTGGATTGGTTTGATCCAGATTTAGGCGAATCGCCAAAAAATTGAGGGGTAATAAGGTTTGCACCTGTTTCTCAATCAGACGAAGGGGCATTCCTAGTTTCGGGATAAATTCAGCGGAATAAGACAAAAGCATGGAGTGCTCGCCCTGCTCTGTCAAACACCAAAGTCCCCAATACGATCTCAAGTCTCCCTGCACTAATTGAGTTTCGATCCGATAAGGGGCAGATTCAATAACCTCTAACACCAGTCGTAATGAGAAACCTACATTCAGAATGCGACAATATCCAACCATTTCTACCTGTTTGTGTACTCCGATTTGATTTAGGAGACGACAACGACTCAAATTAGAAATGATATCAGGAAGGCGATTGTAGGTTGTCAGACATTGCCAAACTTGCTCGATTGCGTGAGGAATCAATAATTGAACATCAACTCGCCGCTTCAGGTCTTTCTCTTTTTGAATTGAAAAGTGAATATTATTCAATAACTCTGAATGAAATCTGGGTCGGGAGGAATTGAGCATGATCATAAGCTGATTCATTCAACAATAAATTGCACCTTAGAGCATAATTCTGAGTTTCCCCTGAAGAAGAGTTAAGGCTTTTTTTCGGAAAATAATTAAAATTTCTCAGATTTTCTTTAGACAATCATCATTCAATCCCTGGCAATGAAGCCCATAACGCTTTCGCCGATTCTCCACTGCGGTCTCCAATGTGGCATCCCACGATTTCCCGTGTTTCGGCATCGATCGCTAACCAGACCCACTGCTCATTGCCTTTATCATCGACAAATGACCACAGTTCATCCATCTGGACATTCAACCGTTGTTTCGTTTTGGGAGTCACTTCCACCTATTGGGGAACCTCTTCATAGACGGCATTGACGTTGTTGTAACCAAGATTCAGAAACCCCCATCACACGAGCAATTCCAGCAAGGGGAATCTTTTCGAGCAACAACCGATCAATGAGAGCCTTGGTGTCTGGAGATTTTGGTTTCCACTGAGGGTCTAAAACAAACTGGCGACCGCAATCGCGACATTTGTGGTTCTGTTTGCCTCGTCGGGTGGTGCCATTTTTCATGATGTCGTCTGAACCGCAGGTGGGGCAGATGAGATAGGGTTTCATGGCTGCAATGGGGAATGGAAATAGTAAATAACTGACACTTGTACGATGATAGCCATTCCTAATTTTCTCTACCCTTTATAAAAAAGGATTACCCGCGGTCGATTCTCAAGGCAATACACTGGATTTCATGTTGAGCGCGAAACGAGATGGCAAAGCCGCAGCACGCTTCTTTCGCAAAGTGTTGAAAGCCAGCCATGTTACTCCACCACCGGTGATCAATGTGGACAAAAATGCCGCTTATCCGGTTGCCATGGAACAGCTAAAAGACGAACAAACGCTGGCAGTCGAGACCGAAGTAAGGCAGGTGTAATATTTGAATAACCTGATTGAGCAAGACCATCGCAACATCAAGCGCATCGGTTTAACGATGCTGGGATTTAAGTCTTTCCACAGTGCTAGACGAACCTTAAGCGGAATCGAAGCGACCAACATGATTCGTAAAGGACAAGTTCAGGGTATTGAAAGTGGCGATGTGCGAGCACAAGTAGAATTCGTGTCTCAAATCTTTGGACTTATTGCTTAATTGAGTTCAGACTAAGTCATACATTTGTTCCTAATAGTTTTTGCGACAGAACCGGCTTTTATCTTATTGCAGAACAAAACTATAAGCCAGAATTTACGGCTGGCTTATAGACATTGAGCGTAATTAAATTCTGCCGTTTTTTCAACAAATTATGGGTCTGAAGGGTAACCTGATCAGGGGTGATTTCCCATTGACCGCCCAACTTGTGAACGGTTGACTCAAATAACTCTGGACGCAGAATGAGTACAGAAACCTGTTGCTTTTCGCTAGGTGTAATAATAGAGCGATACCAGTGAGTCATGGTTACCGCAGCCTTAGGTTTGGCTGCATAATAGGCCAGTGAATCACTGAAAACCCAATCTTGTGAGGAAACGTTGCGCTCAATCAGTGCTGATACTGGAGCCTGATCAAGTGCCTGCCAGTTAGTTATTAGATCGATAATTCGCAGATGGGGACCCAGGATACAAACGGTTAATAGTAACCCTGACAGGGCAGTTACCATCCACTGTTTAATTCTAAAAATGGGTAACTGTTCCCAATTAGAACAGAGACAAATGATCAGGGGAAGGGATGCCATCCAGCCGTTATAAAACAGATAAGCACCCGCAAAGCGCATGCCCAAGGGGATCACAAAACTGGCGGCCAGACCAAAACAGATCGTCGATCGCCACTGTAAATCTCTCTTGAGAATGCGATAGATTGCAATGCTGATTAATAGAGTGAGTAAAATTTGAAAATTGCGGTTTTGTAAAAATCCCCCAAACCGCAGACTCTCAGATAAACTCGATGCTAAGTTATGGCCAACCAAAGTAGGGTTGTTTTTGGTAGAAAAGATGAACTGATCCCACACGCCATTTGCTTGATAAATTCCGTAGAGAGTAACTAGACCTGCAAATAGTCCGATCGCGATTGCAATCGCCTCCGCTACAAATTTCCCCTGTAGAAAAATCAGTACTAGAGCCACTGAGATCACGCTATAGACTACAAGTGACAATCCGGTGAGAGGGAACAGAGTACAAACTGCTACCAATCCGCCATATCGCCAGGGTTGCGATCGGATTGAGGAGACCAGTAAGACGAGGGTTGTGATGAGCAGCATCAACGGATCGGGCCGACCCGCTGTGAGGTTGAAAGTATAGTTCTGAATAAATAAGAGCAGCAGCACTAAACTAATTCTGGCAGAGGCAGTCTTGACAAGATGCAGCCGCTGCACCGATACCCAGAGGAGAAATGCAGTAATTACAGTGAGCAAGATATTGAGCGATCGGGCGGTTGCTAAACTCAGCCCATATACCCGCATCCAGGCATACAAGAGCAAAGAATAGAGCGGTGGATAACCAGCCCAAAATTCATCCTTGATTTGCCCATACCAGGTAGCCGAAGTGAATCCATTTCCCAAATAGAGATTGGCTGCTGGGTCAATAAACATCATCTCGTCTCCCCACGCATCAAATGAAAGGGGAAGTTTAAGGGATTGTATAAAACCAAGTAATAAGAAGAGACCAAGTACAGCCAGGAGAATTTGGGTTTCAAGAGAAATAGAAATGGCAAACAAGCGCTTTAAGTGATTAAAATATGTTCTGCTAAAATTCATTTTGCTCAATGCACCCCCCTAAACTAATACATTCATTCAACCGACAAAATCTATATTGGGCTAATTGTGTTATTCATAGTGCAATGCTGAAATTCCAGTGTTTGTTGGTTTTTGATGTGATTCTGAGCTTGATTTTTAACAATCATTTGTAGATTGTCGGTGGCTTGCTTGAATTGTTGGATGTTGTTGATTCCTGCCAGAAATGTCAAAACGATCGCCAATGTCAAAGCAATCCAGCGAGTATTCGTTAGTGTACTGAGTGCAGCGAATCCAATCAGTAATGGTAGAAAATGTAAGGAGTAAAGAAATGTTTCTTCTCCATAAAGTGCGTGGAGAACGAATTGC